>NZ_BAAAZU010000031.1:120438-181787 GCF_039537065.1 Luteimonas lutimaris
GGGCAAAAAAAGATCCCTCGCTGCGCTCGGGATGACAGTTCATGACGATGCTGCTTGCAGCCTCCTGCCGGCCCTGACCCCTGTCCTTGGTCCCAGCCTTCGGCAAACCACGGAGTCCGACCTCAGTCGGACTCCCCGAAGCTCGTCCTGCAGTCGACCCGGATCGGTTCCCCGTCCTCGTGGCCGCGCCAGTAGAAGCTGTTGCAATGGCGATGCCCTTCCCGCCTGCTGCGCACCGTCACGGCATACCAGGACTGCAGGGTTTCCTGCGTCGACACCCGGCCGTCGCCGTTCCAGTCCATGTCCTCGGCCGCGATGCCGGCGGTGAACGCCAGGCCCGCATGCCAGGCCCAGCCCGAGTACAGCACCAGCAGCGCAAGCGCGCCGAACAGCACTTTGCGGCGCAGCGGGACTCCCGACGGGCGACCGATGGATGGCATGCTCAGTCGACCCTCCGGATCCTTGCGCCCAGCCCCGACAGCTTGCCCTCGATGTTCTCGTAGCCGCGGTCGAGGTGGTAGATGCGGTCGATGGTGGTCTCGCCCTCGGCCACAAGGCCGGCGAGGATCAGCGATGCCGAGGCGCGCAGGTCGGTCGCCATCACCGGTGCGCCGCTGAGTTTGGGCACGCCGGTGACGATCGCGCGGCTGCCTTCGACGTGGATCTCGGCGCCCAGGCGGGCCAGTTCCTGCACGTGCATGAAGCGGTTCTCGAAAATCGTCTCGTCGATGGTGGAAACGCCTTCGGCAATGCAGTTCATGGCCATGAACTGGGCCTGCATGTCGGTGGGGAAGCCCGGGTGCGGCGCGGTCGTGATGTCCACCGCCTTCGGTCGGCGGCCGCGCATGTCGACGGTGATGCGGTCGCCGCGGGTGCCGACGTCGGCGCCCGCCTCCACCAGCTTGTCGAGCACGGCATCCAGCGTGCCGGGACGCGCGTGGGTGGCGGTGACGTGGCCACCGGTCATTGCCGCGGCCACGAGGAAGGTGCCGGTCTCGATGCGGTCGGCGACTACGCGATGGCTGCCGCCGCGCAGGCGCTCGACGCCATGCACCACGATGCGTTCGCTGCCGGCGCCCTCGATGTCCGCGCCCATCGCCACCAGGCAGTCGGCGAGATCGACGATTTCCGGCTCCTTCGCGGCGTTTTCGATCACCGTCGTGCCTTCGGCCAGGGTCGCGGCCATCAGCACGTTCTCGGTCGCGCCGACGCTGACGATGTCGAAGGCGACCTTGCCGCCGCGCAGCCGGTCCGCGCTGGCCTTGATGAAGCCGTGTTCCACGCTGATCCTGGCGCCCAGCGCCTCCAGCGCGCGGATGTGCAGGTCGACCGGCCGCGAGCCGATCGCGCAGCCGCCCGGCAGCGAGACTTCGGCCGCGCCGTACCTGGCCAGCAGCGGGCCCAGCACCAGCACCGAGGCGCGCATGGTCTTGACCAGTTCGTAGGGCGCGACGTGGCTGCGCACGGTGCGCGGGTCGACCTGCAGGTCGGCGCCGTCCTCGACGATGATGCCGGCGCCCAGCTCTGCCAGCAGGCGCAGCGTCGTCCGTACGTCGTGCAGTTCGGGCACGTTGCCGATGGTGACCGGCCCGTCGGCCAGCAGGGTGGCGCACAGGATCGGCAGGACGGCGTTCTTGGCGCCCGAGACGGCGACCTCGCCGTCGAGCGGCAGGCCGCCGCTGACGATGATCTTCTGCATCAGCCCTCCGCCCCGCGCGCCGCGTACTCGGCTGGGGTCAGCGTGCGCAGGGCCAGGGCGTGGATCTCGCCGCCCATCCGTTCGCCCAGGGTGGCGTAGACCAGCCGGTGCCGGGCCAGCGGCAGCTTGCCGTCGAACGCCTCGGAAACGACCAGCGCCTCGAAGTGCACGCCGTCGTCGCCGCGCACGGCAACCCGTGCGCCGGGCAGGCCCTGTTCGATCAGCTGGCGGATGGTATCGATGTCCAATTCCTGCTCCTCGTCGGATTGCGCTCGTGAAGCCCGCATGAGCCAGGGTGCCGGCAGGCGGGCTTTTGCGGCCTCGAGCGCATAAAATGAGCGGATTAGCCTAACGGAAAGGCCCCGGCTTCGATATGGCCGACAGCACGGTATCCCCCACCATCGACGACGCGACGCTGGCCGCCAGCGGCCGCCGCGTGCTCGACACCGAAGCCCGCGGGCTGGAGGCGGTCAGCGGCCGTATCAACGGCGATTTCTCCCGCGCCTGCCGCGTGCTGCTCGCCTGCCGCGGGCGCGTGGTCTGCATCGGCATGGGCAAGTCCGGGCACGTGGCGCGCAAGATCGCCGCCACCCTGGCCTCCACCGGCACGCCGGCGTTCTACGTGCATCCGGGCGAGGCCGGGCACGGCGACCTGGGCATGATCACCGACGCCGACGTGGTGCTGGCGATTTCGTACTCCGGCGAGTCGGACGAAATCCTGATGCTGCTGCCGGTGCTCAAGCGCCAGGGCAACCCGCTGCTGGCGATGACCGGACGCCCGCAGTCCATGCTCGCGCGCGAGGCCGACGTGCACCTGGACGTGAGCGTGCCGACCGAGGCCTGCCCGCTGCACCTGGCGCCGACGTCCAGCACCACCGCATCGATGGCGATGGGCGATGCGCTGGCGGTCGCGCTGCTGGAGGCACGCGGCTTCACCGCGGACGATTTTGCCCGCTCGCACCCGGCAGGCTCGCTGGGCCGCCGGCTGTTGCTGCACATCCGCGACGTGATGCACGCCGGCGACGAAATCCCGCGCGTCGCCGCCGATGCATCGCTGGCCGACGCGCTGATGGAGATGAGCCGCAAGCGCCTGGGCATGACCGCGATCGTCGACGGCGACGACCGCCTGGTGGGCCTGTACACCGACGGCGACCTGCGCCGCACGCTGGCCGATCCGGCCATCGACGTGCACCGCGCGCGCATCGCCGATGTGATGACGCGCTCGCCGGTGGTGATCGAGGCCGACGCACTGGCCAGCGAGGCGGCGCGGCTGATGGAAGACCGCAAGATCACCATGCTGCTGGTGCTCGACCGCGAACGCCGCGTGGTCGGCGCCCTCAACATTCACGACCTGTTGCGCGCGCGGGTGGTTTAACTGCGGGGATTCGGGATTCCTGCCGCGCGGGCCCCGTCGCGGAGCCCGTCTTTCACCGCACGATGCCAACACTCGCCACGGACAAGAAGCCAACTGCATGCCCAGCCACGCCATCCCCGCCGACATCATCGACCGCGCCGCCAGGATCCGGCTGGCCTGCTTCGACGTCGACGGCACGCTGACCGACGGGCGCCTGTGGTTCGACGCCGACGGCCGCGAGGCCAAGGCCTTCAGCGTGCTCGACGGCCAGGGCCTGGCGCTGCTGCGCAAGTCTGGCATCGAGGTCGCGTTCGTCACCGCGCGCAACAGCGCAGCCGCCTCGCACCGGGCGCGCGACCTGGGCGTGCGCTCCTGCGTGGGCATCGGCGACAAGTTCGGCTGCGTCCAGGGGCTGGCGACCGAGCTCGGCATCACCCTGGAGCAGGTGTCGTTCATGGGCGACGACCTGCCCGACCTGCGGATCATGCGCGCGGTGGGCCTGTCGGTGGCCCCGGCCAGCGCGCACGCCTGGGCGCGCGAGCGGGCGCGCTGGTGCACCGCGGCCCGCGGCGGCGAGGGCGCGGCGCGCGAGCTGTGCGACCTGCTGCTGTCGGCGCAGGGCCACCTCGACGCACTGCTGGCCGTGGCGGACGCGCCATGAGCTGGCGCGGCACCCTCACCCTCGTCCTGCTGGTCGCCGCCGGCATCACCGGCTGGTCGGCGTGGCGCCAGCGCGCGACCCAGCCGGTCGCCGACACCGGCCCCGCGCGCCCCGACTACGTGCTGCACGATTTCGAACTGGTCGCGCTCGACAAGCAGGGCAAGGAAGCGTTCATGCTGCGCGCGCCGGAACTGACCCGCAGCCCCGACGACAAGACCCTGTCGATCGCAACGCCGCTGTTCCTGATCCCGGACAACGAAGGCCAGCGCTGGCAGCTGCGTTCGAAGACCGGCTGGGTCGCCGCCGACAACAGCGAAGTGCGCCTGCGCGGCAAGGTCGAGGCCACCAGCCCGCCCTCGGACGCGCGCCCGACGGTGATGAAGACCGAGCAGCTGAACATATTCCCCGACAAGGACGAGGCCACGTCACCGGTTCTGGTGACCGTCACCAGCCCCGCCTCTACAATGCGGGGCACCGGAATGCGGGCCGACCTGGCCACCAATCGCATCGAGCTCCTTTCCAAGGTCAGCATGAGCCATGAACCGACGCGTCGCTAGCACCCTGCCACTCCTCGCCGCCCTGGCATGCGTGGCCGCGGGCAGCGCCTGGGCCAAGTCCTCGGACCGCAACCAGCGCATGAACGTGTCCGCCGACGCCAGCGACTGCTCGGTCGACGACTCGGGCCCCTGCATCCTGACCGGCAACGTCCACATCTCGCAGGGCACGCTCGACATCAAGTCGTCGAAGGCGGACCTGCGCCGTGGCGGCGACCAGCAGGTCATCAAGCTCACCGGCTCGCCGGTGCAGATGAAGCAGCAGATGGACGACGGCGGCTGGATGAACGCCACCGCGGCGCAGATCGACTACGACCAGAACCGCGACACCGTCGTCTTCAGCGGCAACGCCGTGGTCAAGCAGCCGGGCAAGGGCAGCATCTCCGGCGAACGCATCGTCTACAACATGGCCACCGGGCAGGTGCAGAGCGGTGCCGCCGCCGGCGGCGGCCGCGTCAACATGACCTTCGAACCGAAGAACAAGTCCGCCGGCAACGGCAAGGCCACGCCCGAAAAGGCCGAACCCACGCCAGAGCCCGCCGGCCAGGACGACAACTGATGCTGGTCGCCAAGGGACTGCGCAAGCGCTACCGCTCGCGCGAGGTCGTGCGCGACTTCGGGCTGACGCTCGATGCCGGCGAAGTCGTCGGCCTGCTCGGTCCCAACGGCGCCGGCAAGACCACCTGCTTCTACATGATCGTCGGCCTGGTCCCGGCCGACGAGGGCGAGATCGTGCTCGACGGCCGCGACATCACCGCCGAGCCCATGTACACCCGCGCCCGCCTCGGTGTCGGCTACCTGCCGCAGGAAGCCTCGGTGTTCCGCAAGCTCAGCGTGGCCGACAACATCCGCCTGGTGCTGGAACTGCGCGACGACCTCGACCACGAGGCGCGCGAGCGCGAGCTGTCCAGCCTGATGGACGAGCTGCAGGTCGCGCACGTGGCCGAGCAGATCGGTGCCAGCCTGTCGGGCGGCGAGCGCCGCCGGGTCGAGATCGCGCGCGCGCTGGCCGCCAACCCGCGGCTGATGCTGCTCGACGAACCGTTCGCCGGCGTCGACCCGATTTCGGTCGGCGAGATCCAGCGCATCGTCCGCCACCTCAAGAACCGCGGCATCGGCGTGCTGATCACCGACCACAACGTCCGCGAGACCTTGGGCATTTGCGACCGCGCGTATATCCTCAGCGAAGGCGGCGTGCTCGCGCAGGGGGCTCCGGACGCGCTGCTGGCCAATCCTGACGTGCGTCGCGTCTACCTGGGGGATTCCTTCCGCCTGTAGCAGGTGAAGGACGCAGCCGGCGGATGCCGGCAAGGCGTCTGCCCCGCCATGAATGGCAGGTAGGATGGCCGTGCTCGGGTTCCAGTATCGGCATGGGCCGCAGGGGAAGATGAAGCCACGCCTCCAGACATCGCTGGGTCAACAGCTCGTCCTGACGCCGCAGCTGCGCCAGGCGCTGCACCTGTTGCAGCTGTCGACGCTGGAACTGGAAGCCGAGATCAACGCCGCGGTCGAAAGCAACCCGCTGCTCGACTGGGACGAATCCGAACCGCTGCGCGTCGCCGACGACGGCGCGCCGGCTTCCACCGAAACACCCGCCGACGGCGAGTCCGGCGACAACGACTTCCGCGACGACGACTGGAGCCCCGCCGGCGAGGCCTGGCAGGAATCGCGCGGCTGGAACGGCGAGGATGGCGGCGACCCGACCGACCGCATGGTGCAGACCGACTCGCTGCAGGACCACCTGTCCTGGCAGCTGCACCTGACCCACCTGTCCGAACGCGACCGCCGCATCGGCCTGATGCTGATCGACGCGATCGACGACGATGGCTACCTGCGCGAGCCGCTGGACGCCATCGCCCAGTCACTGCTGCCCGAAACCCGATGCACGCCCGACGAAGTCCTGGCCGTGCTGCGCCAGGTGCAGCGCCTGGACCCGGTCGGCATCGGCGCGCGCGACCTGGCCGAATGCCTGGTGCTGCAGCTCGACAACCTGCCCGCGGCCACGCCCGGGCGTGAGCTGGCGCGGCGCATCGCCACCGGCCCGATCGACCGCCTGCCGCGGATCGGCATCGACGGCGTCGCGGCCGAACTCGACTGCAGCCAGGACGATGCCGCGCAGGCGCTGGCGCTGCTGCGCTCGCTGGACCCGCGCCCCGGCGCCCAGATCGGCGACCTGCCCGCCAACACCTACGTCGTCCCCGACTGCGTGATCTCCCGCCAGCAGGGCATGTGGCGCGTGGTACTGGCCAACGAGCGCCTGCCGCGGCTGACCATCCACCGCGGCTACGAGCAGATGATCCAGCACGCCGACGCCGGCGACGCGGGCTACCTGCGCGGCCGCCTGCAGGAAGCGCGCTGGCTGCTGAAGAACCTCGCCCAGCGCGGCGAGACCCTGCTCAAGGTCGTGCATTGCCTGCTGCGCGAGCAGTCGGGGTTCCTCGAATTCGGCCCGCAGGCGCTGCGCCCGCTGACCCTGCGCGAGGTCGCGGCCCAGGTCGGCCTGCATGAATCGACGATTTCGCGCGCGATCTCGCGCAAGTACGTCCGCACCCCGCGCGGCACGATCCCGCTGCGCGCCTTCTTCGCCTCGGGCATCGGGACCGAAGGTGGCGGCGAGGCGTCGAGCATCGCCATCCAGGAAATGATCAAGCGCCTGGTCGAGGCCGAGAACCCGCGCAAGCCCCTGTCCGATGCGCGCCTGGCCGAGGCCCTCAAGGCCACCGGCGTCCCCGTGGCGCGGCGCACCGTGGCCAAGTACCGGGAACTGCTCAACATCCCGTCCTCGCACGAGCGCATCCGGGTCGCCTGAGCGCTGCCGCCGCGGCCCGGACCTTTCCGCCGGCCGTGTTCCGGATTAACTTGTTTTTATCCCTTGCACACGCCGTTCGGGCGATGCTGGGGTCCCGGCGCGATCCGTCGTAAGAACCAGGAGATTGGCGAATGCGAATCGATATCCACGGCCACGAAATCAAGGTGACCCCGGCCTTGCGCGACTACGTCGAGAACAAGTTCGAGCGCTTGGGGCGCCACTTCGAACAGCCTTTCGAAATCCGCACCCAGCTCAGCCTCGACAAGCCCAACCACTGCGCCGAAGCCACCATCAACCTGTCCGGCCAGAACCTGCACGCCGACGCCAGCGCCATCGACATGTACGCGGCCATCGACCTGCTGGCCGACAAGCTTGACCGCCTGCTGCTCAAGCACAAGCAGAAGATGGTCGACAACTATCGCCGCGGCGAGAGCATCGCCCGCAGCGGAGAATTCGGATAACCCCCTGCCCGTGACCCACGGCACCTGCGTTGCCCATGTGCGCCGCAGGTGTCACGCGGCTACCATAGGCCGCTCCCGTCGCCGGGCCTGGTGACCCATGCCGCTTGCCGACCTGCTCACCGCCGAGCGCATCGTGATGCTGACCGAACCGGGCAGCCGCAACCACGTCCTCGACGCGGCCGCGCGCCTGCTCGGCGGGGCGTCGCCGATGGCGACGGCCGCCATCGGCGCGGCACTGCACGAACGCGAGTTGCTCGGCAGCACCGCGATCGGCCACGGCGTCGCCATCCCGCACGCACGCAGCAACGCCTTCGACAGCGCGCGCGGCGTCTTCCTGCGGCTCGGCCACCCGGTGGACTTCGATGCCCGCGACCACGCCCCGGTCGACCTGGTATTCGCGATGTCCGTGCCCATGGACGCGCAGCAGCAGTACCTGGATACCCTCGGCGAACTGGCCGAGCGGTTCTCCAGCGCCGAATTCCGCGACGTGCTGCGCGGCGCGCGCAACTTGGACGCGCTGCGCGGCGTGCTGATGGGCGTCCCGCAGCCGACCATGAGGATCATGCCTTGAACGCCAGCATCACCGCCGCCGAGCTGTTCGAGCAGATGCGCGAGCGCCTGGACCTGCACTGGGTCGCGGGGCAGGCGGGCGAGTCGCGCGTGCTCGAGGCGGTGGACACCGTGGCCCGACGCCCGTCGCTGGCCGGCTACCTCAACACCATCTATCCCAACAAGGTGCAGATCCTGGGCACCGAGGAGCTGGCCTGGCTGGATTCGCTCGATTCGCGGCTGCGCTGGGAGATCATCGAGAAGCTGATGCGCTACCGGCCGCTGGCGCTGGTGATCAGCAAGGACCAGCGCTGCCCCGAGGACCTGGCCGAGGCGGCGGAGGAGTCGGGTACCCCGCTGTGGGGCTCGCCGTGCCGCGGCCACGAGCTGCTCAACCACCTGCAGTACCACCTCGCGCGCAAGCTGGCGCCGCGGATCACGCTGCACGGCGTGTTCATGGAGATTTATTCGATCGGCGTGCTGATCACCGGCGAGTCGGGGTCGGGCAAGAGCGAGCTGGCGCTCGAACTGCTGTCGCGCGGCCATCGACTGGTCGCCGACGACGCGCCCGACTTCACCCAGATCGCACCCGACGTACTCGACGGCACCTGTCCCGAGCTGCTGCAGGACCTGCTGGAACTGCGCGGCCTGGGCGTGCTCAACATCCGCGAGATGTTCGGCGACACCGCGGTGAAGCGGAACAAGTACCTGCGCCTGATCGTGCACCTGACCCCGCCGCAGATGGAGCCCCAGCAGGCCAGCAGCGACGGCATGGAGCGGCTGACCGGCGACCTCGGCCAGCGCCGGGTGCTCGACCTGGACGTCCCCCTGATCACGCTGCAGGTCATGCCCGGCCGCAACCTGGCGGTGCTGACCGAAGCGGCCACGCGCATGCACATCCTGCGTGCGAAGGGCGTCGACCCGGCGGCGGCGTTCATGGCCCGCCATTCCCACTTCCTGGAGCGCGGCACGCCATGAGCGGGGCAACGGCGAACGACGGCGGCAAACCGACCTTGCTGGTGGTCAGCGGCATGTCCGGCAGCGGCAAGTCGGTGGCACTCAAGACCTTCGAGGACCTGGGGTTCTACTGCGTCGACAACCTGCCGGCCGAGCTGCTGGGCAGCTTCGTGCGCAGCGTCACCGAAGGCGACAGCGCGCCGCGCAAGCTGGCGGTCGGCATCGACGTGCGCAACCGCCACGGCGACCTGGCCAGCCTGCCCGAATGGCTGTCGGAAGTCGGCACGATGGGGCTGGACCCGAAGCTGGTGTTCTTCGACACCAGCAACGCGGTCCTGCTCAAGCGCTATGCCGACACCCGCCGCCGGCACCCGCTCAGCCACCTGGGGCTGGCGCTGGCCGACGCCATCGCGCTTGAACGCCAGGTACTCAAGCCGCTGCGCGCGCTGGCGGACGTGACCATCGACACCAGCGACCTCAACGTCCACCAGCTGCGGCGCCAGGTCACCACCGACCTCAATCTCGGCCTCGACGCGTCGCTGTCGCTGCTGTTCGAGTCGTTCGCCTACCGCCGCGGCGTGCCGGCCGATGCGGACTTCGTGTTCGACGCGCGCGTGCTGCCCAACCCCCACTGGGATCCGCGGCTGCGGCCGCTGTCGGGCCGCGACCGCGCGGTGGCCGACTACCTCGACGCGCAGCCCGACGTGATCGACTACGTGGCCCAGGTCGGCGGCTTCCTCGACCACTGGCTGCCGCGCATGCGCACCGACACGCGCAGCTACGTCACCGTCGCCTTCGGCTGCACCGGCGGCCGCCACCGCTCGGTCTACCTGGCCGAAACCCTGGCCGCGCACGCGCGCGAACGGGACTGGCCGGACGTGGCAACCTACCACCGCGAGCTGGACTGACCCCCGCCCTTTGCGGGAGCGGCCATGGCCGCGCTCGGGTCCGGTGCGGCATCGCGGCCATGGCCGCTCCCACCAGGCCGGTTCGTGCGAACATGGCGCGAGGCGCGCGTCCGGGGGGACCGCGTGGCATCCACTCGACAGGGGACATTCCAATGGCACACGACGTTTCCGGCGCACCCGCCGGACGGGCGATCTGGCTCGCCTGCCTCTTGCTCATCGCCTGCATGACGGCCACCGGCACCGCAACAGCCGCCAGCCTCGCGCCCGAACGCCTGCCGGCGATCCAGGCGGCCACGTACGAAGTCGTCGCCGCCAAGCCGGTGGATGATCCGCTCAGCTACGAAAAACCGCTGCCGCTGGAGCTGCTGCCCTTCCAGGAGCGCAACGACAAGTACTACTCGATCGGCACCGCCTTCGCGATCGGCAACGGGCGCTACGTGACCGCGTCCCACGTGCTGATGACCGGCGCCAACAGCCTCTGGGGCCCGCCGGCGCTGCGCGACAACGGCGGCAAGGTGTACGCCATCGACAAGGTCGTGAAGTTCTCGATGCACCAGGACTTCGTGGTCTTCACCCTCGCCGAGCAGCCCGGCAGCGACGTGCTGGAGCTCGACACCGGCGCGGCCCCGGGCCAGACGGTCTACTCGGTCGGCAACGCCTACGGCACCGGCGTGGTGCTGCGCGACGGGCTGTACACCTCGGACACGCCGGAGCAGCAGGACGGGCGCTGGAAGTGGATGCGCTTCTCGGCCGCGGCCTCGCCGGGCAACAGCGGCGGGCCGCTGCTCAACCAGGACGGCAAGGTGATCGGCGTGGTGATGGCCAAGTCGCCCAACGAGAACCTCAACTACGCCCTGCCCATCGGCGAGCTGATGGACGCGCCCGACGACGTGGCCGCGATCGACGTGCGTTCGTCCTACCAGTTCGACGTCTTCAACAGCACGCTCAGCGGCACGCTGAAGGAGCGCTTCGCGCTGCCGCTGCCGCTGGGTGCGTTCCTCGACACGGTCATGCAGCGCAGCAACACCTTCTTCGACGCGCAGCTGGCCGAACTGCTGGCGCAGCAGCGCGAACGGCTGTTCCCGGACGGCGAGGGCTCGACCCGCCTGCTGCACCGCATCGCCGACATGGGCGACTTCCCGAAGATGGTCGCGCGCGACAGCAACGGCACCTGGGTGCTGGCCGGCAACGAGGAGAACAACCTGCGCCTGTCGGCCAACGGCTACCTGTCCTCCGGCTCGTTCGGCAGGACCATGCTGTTCCACCTGCGCAAGCCGGACGACGTCCCGGCCAAGGCGCTGTACGGCGACCCGGCTGTCCCGATGGACCTGCTGCTCAAGTCGGGCTTCATCAAGCGCAACGTCGGCGGCGACAGCGTGATGGTGACCTCGCTCGGCAAGCCGCACCTGGACACCACGCACGCCGACGCCTGGGGACGGCGCTGGCAGGTCTGGGAGTGGACGCTGCCCTACGCCAACGCACGCCTGCTGGTGCTCGCGCTGCCGGTCCCCAACGGCTATGTCGGGCTGGTGCGCTCCGGCACCTCGATCCAGTCATACGACCAGCTGATCAACGCCAGGGCGCTGGCGGACTTCGCCTACGTCAACCTCGACGGCACGCTGGCGCAGTGGCGCGACTACCTGGCGCAGCCCGAACTGCACCCGGCCGCGCTGCGCGGCATCGACATCGACTTCGAATACGGCAAGCGCTTCCACTACGCCTCGCCGCGGCTGGAGGTGGACACCACGCCCGCACTGCAGGCGATCGAGGCCGACAGCGTGCTCACGCTCGGGTTCGCGTTCTTCGGCGATGGCGGCAAGGCCACCTGGGACGTGGCCGAGCTGTGGATGTCGGCGAAGGCCAACGACCAGGATTACGTCATGCTGGTACGCGAGCAGGCGCCCGCCGCGTCGATGGACGACGAAGACCGCAACGACTGGGCGCGGGTCCGCGAACGCCGCCATCCCTACGACGCCATCGCCCGCAACGGCGAGGACCGCACGCGGATCACCGGCGTCGTCGACGCCCCCAAGGGCGGCGATGCCCAGGTGCTGTACACCGCGCACAGCGTCCGCGAGGGAAAGCAGTCGCAGGAGGCGATGGCCGACAAGCTCAAGCTGCTGCTGGACGGCATCAAGGTCCACGAACGCTGAGCCCGGCCGCGGCCGCTCCCCCGTGGGAGCGGCCGCGCGGGAGCGTCCCTGTGGGAGCGGCCATGGCCGCGATGCCGTCCTGCAAGATCGCCCGCAGCCCACGCACCCCCCGCCACCGCCAACACGTTCCCGCCTCCACGCTTCCGGCCGATCACCCGCGTCTGTTAACTTTGCCGGCATGGCCGTCGGCATCCTCCTCGTCACCCATCCCGGCATCGGCAATGCGCTGGTGGCGGTGGCGACGTCGTTGCTGCGCAACCTGCCGCTGGAGGTCGGGGCGTTCGAGATGCCGTTCGACGGTGATCCCGACGACCTGCTGCCACGGGCCAGCGGCGCGCTGCGCAAGGTCGATTCCGGCGACGGCGTGCTGGTGCTGACCGACCTTTACGGCGCGACGCCGAGCAACGTGGCGGCGAAGCTGGCGCACCTGGGTACGCCGGTGCGGCGGGTGTCGGCACTGAACCTGCCGATGCTGCTGCGGGTGCTCAACTATCCCGAGCTCACGCTCGACGAGCTGCCGGCCGTGGCCACGGCCGGCGCCCGCAACGGCGTGGTGGTCGACGATGCCTGAGAGCGAACGCCCGCCGCCGTCGAAGCCAGTGCCCCCGCACAAACCTCGGCGCCCCTCCTCCCCCGCGCTTTCGCAACAACCGGACGCGAAAGCGGAGACACCCCGATGATCGAACGCCAACTCCTCGTCGCCAACAAGCTGGGCCTGCACGCCCGCGCCACCGCCAAGCTGGTCCAGACCCTGGCCCCGTTCCGCTGCAACGCCACGCTCACGGCCAAGGGCCGCGAGGTCAACGCCAAGAGCATCATGGGCGTGATGCTGCTCGCCGCCGGGCACGGCACGCCGGTCGTGCTGCGCGTGGAGGGCGACGACGAAACCGCGGCCGCGGACGCGATCTCCGCGCTGTTCGAACGAAGATTCGACGAGGAGGGTTGATGCGGCAGGTCCTGGCTGGGCACGGCGCATCCAGGGGCAACGCACTGGGCCGGGCGCGGCTGCGCCTGCCGCTGCTGCTGGACGTGGCCGAGGACCGCATCGGCATCGACCAGGTCGATGCCGAGCTCGCGCGCCTGCACGCCGCGGTCGCCGCCGTGCGCGAGGAGATCCTCGCCCTGCGCGACCGCCTGCAGGGCGCGCTGTCGCACGAGGTCGGCGAGTTCATCGACATGCACTCGCTGCTGCTCGACGACCCGGAGCTGCTGCGCGGCGTCGAGGAATTGATCCGCAAGGGCCTGCACGGTGCCGACTACGCGCTGCGCCTGCAGCGCGACCGGCTGGCGGCGGTGTTCGCGGAGATGGACGACCCCTACTTCCGCAACCGCATCGACGACATCAACCACGTCATCAGCCGCCTGCACGCCGCCCTGCACAAGCGCACCGGCGACGTGCGCGGCGTGGCCGGCGAGGTGCTGGTCACCGATGCCGTTGCCCCGTCCGAACTTGCACAACTGCAGTCGCAGGGCGTGGTGGCGGTGGTCACCACCGGCGGCAGCACGCTCTCGCACAGCGCGATCCTCGCCCGCAGCCTGCACCTGCCGCTGGTGGTGGGTGCCACGCAGGCGCTGCAGCAGGTCAACGACGGCGACGTGCTGGTGGTCGACGGCGCCGGCGGGCAGGTGGTCGTCGAACCCAGCGCGGCCGACCTGCGCGAATACCGCGCCCGCGTCCGCGACGAGCGGCGCGAGCGCAAGCAGCTGTACCGCCTCCGGCGCGAGCCTTCGCGCACCGTCGATGGCGTCGACGTGCGCATCTTCGCCAACGCCGAGTCGCGCGAGGACGTGGCCGAAGCGCACGCGCTGGGCGCGGCCGGGATCGGCCTGTATCGCACCGAGTTCCTGTTCATGGGCGAGACGCTGCCCGACGAGGACGCGCAGTTCCGCGCCTACCGCGATGTCGCGCTCGGCATGACCGGGCGCACGGTGACGATCCGCACCCTCGACATCGGCGCCGACAAGGCGGACCGCACCGGCCTGGCGCTGACCGACGAGCCCAACCCGGCGCTCGGCCTGCGCGGGGTGCGCCTGTCGCTGTCGCGCGCGGAGATCTTCGAGGCCCAGATGCGCGCGATCGTGCGCGCGTCCGGCTACGGGCCGGTCCGCGTGCTGGTGCCGATGGTCAGCGGCCGCGAAGAGATCGTCGCCACCGCGGCGCTGCTCAAGCGCGTGCGCCGGGACCTGACCAGCGAAGGCCACGAGATCGCCGAACATATCCCGCTCGGCGCGATGATCGAGGTGCCGGCGGCCGCGATTTCGCTGCCCGGGTTCATCGACGTGGTCGACTTCGTCTCGGTCGGTACCAACGACCTGGTGCAGTACCTGCTCGCCGCCGACCGCAACAACGAGGCGCTCGGCGAACTCTACACGCCGCTGCATCCGGCGGTGCTGCGCCTGCTCGAGAACGTCATCCGCATCGCCCGCCGCCGCGCGAAGCCGCTGGCGATGTGCGGCGAGATGGCGGGCGACGCGCAGTTCACGCCGCTGCTGCTGGCGCTGGGTCTGGAGGAATTCAGCCTGCACCCCGGCACGCTGCTGGAAGTGCGCCGCGCGATCCGCGCCTGCGACCTGGACGCCCTGCGCAGCCGCGCCCCGGCCCTCCTGCGCGCCCGCGACCGCGCCGGCATCGAGAAGTGGATGCGGGCCAACGCACCCGCCGACGCATAGGACCTGCCTGTAGGAGCGGCGGAAGCCGCGAGCTTTTGATGGGCAGAACAAGAACAAATCCCCCATACCCCCTTTCCAAAGGGGGCAAGAGCGACAAGCTCTTACCTGGCCCCTGGTCACTGCCATCAAGAGCTCGCGGCTTCCGCCGCTCCTACAAGGAGGACGATCGGTGGTGGGTGGGCAGACGCAGCACCACAAGCGATAATGCGCGCATGAACGCCTGATCCCTGTCGCGCGCAGTCGATGTCGCGACGCAGCCACGGAAGTATTCGCATGGCAGAAGCCGTCCGCCACGACAAGACCGCGCGCCAGCTGCGTCTGCTTTCGGACGCGCTCGACAGCGGCCGCCTCGGGCCCGTGCGGCGGCTGGTCAACACCCTCGCTCCCGCCGAGATCGGCAACCTGCTCGAATCGCTGCCGCCGGCCAAGCGCCAGGTGGTGTGGGGGCTGGTCGATGCCGAGGACGACGGCGAGGTGCTGGTCCACGTCGGCGACGAGGTGCGCGAGAGCCTGCTCGCGGACATGGATCCGGACGAGATCGTCGCCGCGGTCGAGGACCTCGACATCGACGACCTCGCCGACCTGGTCGAGGACCTGCCGGACACGGTCATCGACGAAGTCCTCAAGTCGATGGACCGCGAGAACCGCGAACGCCTCGAACAGGTCCTGTCCTACCAGGAGGACACCGCCGGGCGCCTGATGAACCCGGACGTGGTGACGGTGCGCGCCGACACCACCGTCGACGTCGTGCTGCGCTACCTGCGCCTGCGCGGCGAGCTGCCCGAGCATACCGACCACCTGTACGTGGTCAGCCGCCGCCACCAATACCTGGGCCGAATCGCGCTGCAGGTGCTGCTCACCCACGAGGCCAACACCCCAATCAACCAGCTGATCGACGACGAGCAGCCGGCGATCGACGTGCAGGAGCCGGCCGAGGAAGTCGCGCGCCAGTTCTCCGACCACGACTGGATCAGCGCGCCGGTAGTCGACGACGGCAACATCCTGCTCGGCCGCATCACCATCGATGACGTGGTCGACATCATCCGCGACCAGGCCGAGCACCAGGCGCTGTCCGCGGCGGGCCTGGACGAGGACGAGGACATGTTCAGCCCGGTGCCGCGCGCGTTCCGGCGCCGCGTGGTGTGGCTGGGCGTGAACCTGTGCACCGCGTTCCTGGCCGCCAGCGTGGTCGGCCGCTTCGAGGGCACGATCGAGCAGATCGTCGCGCTGGCGGTGCTGATGCCGATCGTCGCCGGCATGGGCGGCAACGCCGGCACCCAGGTGCTGACGCTGATGATCCGCGGCCTGGCACTGGGCCAGATCGGCAGTTCCAACGCGCGCACGCTGCTGTGGAAGGAAGTGCGCGTGGCGATGATGAACGGCCTGTCCCTGGGCTCGCTGCTGGGCGTGATCGTCTGGATCTGGTACCGCGACCTGCCGCTGTCGCTGGTGATCGGCTCGGCGCTGACGATCAACTTCTGCTCGGCCGCGCTGGGCGGCGTGCTGGTGCCGCTTACCGTCAAGCGGCTGGGCTTCGACCCGGCGCTGGCCGGCGCGGTGATCCTGACCACGGTCACCGACGTGATGGGCTTCCTCAGCTTCCTCGGCCTTGCGACGCTGATCCTGCTGCGCTGACGCCCGCCGCGGGACGCACGCCACGCGTGAATCCGCGGTTCATTCCGGCCCCCGTAGATTTTTCATGGCCCGATGCCGGGCCGACACGGAGGAAACAGGGATGAAAACCAGCATCGCCACCGGCACCATCGCCCTCCTGATCGCGATCGCGGGCGCCGCGTTCGCGCAGGCCTCGCCCAACGGCGTCTACCTGGATGGCAAGGTCGCCAACTTCGCGCTGCCCGGGCAGGACTACGACTCGCCCGGCTTCGAAAGCCTGTCGTTCTGGAGCGGCCCGAACGGCAAGGCCGTCGATTACGAGTACGGCGCCGACCACAAGCGCGTGCGCCTGCGCCCCGTCGGTCCGGCCGCGGGCGGCGGCGGTTTCGCCGTCCGCTTCCCGAACGGGCTGGTGCTCGACGTCGTGCCGCAGGGCAAGGCGCTGCAGGTCAGCGACCGTGGCGGCAACTACAGCAAGACCTTCGAGTGGAAGTACGAAGGCCCCGTAGACGGGCGCGGCACGTTCTGCACACCCTGCGTGGAAGAAGCCGACGCGATCGGCTTCGTGCGCAAGCACTTCATGCAGTGATGCGCGGACCGCGGCGACCCGCAGCCCTGCTGGCCGTCGCCGCGACCGCGGCCGGCCTGGCCGCCTGCGCAACGCAGCCGATGCACGGCGCGGCGGCGCGCGAGGCCGGATTCGTGCCGCGGGAAGTGGTGGTCGACGGCCGCGCGCACCGCTACCAGGTGTTCGTCCCCGGCCCCGCGGCCGGCGCGAATCCACCGGTCATCCTGTTCCTGCACGGCTCGGGCGAACGCGGCGACGATGGCACCAGGCCCACGCTGGCCGGCCTCGGCCCCTATGCCCGCGCGAATGCGGAGCGCTTTCCAGCGATCGTCGTGTTCCCCCAGGTGCCCGAAGGCGGCGAATGGCAGGGCGCCAACGTGGCGGTCGCCTTCGCGGCACTGGACGCGGCCACCGACGAGTTCGACGGCGATCGCGACCGCACCTACCTCACCGGCATGTCGATGGGCGGCTACGGCACCTGGGAGCTGGCGCTGGCACAGCCGCGACGTTTCGCGGCGCTGGTGCCGGTATGCGGTGCGGTCAAGCGGCGCGAGGGCGACGAGCGGCCGCTGTTCGTCACGCCCGTCGCGGGCGCCCCCGATCCCTACGCGCGCATCGCGCGCACCCTGCGCGACGTTCCGGTGTGGATCTTCCACGGCGCGCGGGACGACGTCGTCGCGCCCGGGGACGACCGCCGCCTGATCGCGGCGTTCCGCGCCGCCAGCGCACGGGACGCCCGCTACACCGAGTTCCCCGACGCCAACCACAATGCCTGGGACCCGGCCTACGCGCGGACGCCGGCGCTGTGGCGCTGGCTGTTCGCGCAGCGGCGCCGATAGGCACGCATCGTGCCCGGGCGCCATTCGGCTATGGCGCCCTGCGTCGAACCGATCGGCGTCAGCCGCGCAGTTCGAACCCGTTGTTGCCGCGATCGGCGTCGGGCAGCTTCGCGTCCGGGTCAATGCGCACGCGGGTGATGCGCTGGCGGGTGGGCAGGGTCAGCGTGGGCGTGGTGCGCCGGATCCAGGCTTCCACCGGCACCCGCCGGTCCTCGTGGCTGCCGTCGGCGAAGTCGATGCGCAGCGTCGCCGGCATCACAAGCTTCTGCCGGCTTTCGAGCGTGACCGCCACGCCCTTGGCCGGATCGCCGTCGACGTACTTCGCGTCACGCACCGCGAGGTCGAGCTGCCAGTTGTTGAAATACCAGCCGCGCCACCACCACGACAGGTCCTCGCCGGCCTCGCTTTCCATGAAGCGGAAGAAGTCCGATGGCGTCGGGTGCTTGTACGCCCAGGTGGCGATGTAACGGCGGAACGCGGGATCGAAGCGCTCGGGGCCCAGGATCTGCTCGCGCAGCAGCACCAGCCCCAGCGCGCCCTTGAAGTAGGCCAGCGGATGCCGGTACTCCTCGGTGGTCGCATCGGCGGTGGCGAACATGTTGGGCGCGGTCGCATCGGCCAGCAGCGGCAGGATCTCGTCGACCGGGTTGCCGCCCTCGGGCGCGTACTCGCTGTCGCGCTTGGGCGCGTATTCGCCGCCGTTGAACGCATCCGAGGCGTAGACGTCGATGAAGGTGTTGAAGCCTTCGTCCATGAACGCATGCCGGCGCTCGTTGGAGCCGACGATCATCGGGAACCAGGTATGGCCGATCTCGTGCGCGCTGATCCAGAACAGCTTGCTGCCGCCATCGTCCATGCCGTCGAAGACGATGCCCGGGTATTCCATGCCGGCACCGTGGCCGCCGAGGTTGACCGCCGCCGGCCACGGGTACGGATACCACTGCGAGAAGTGCTCGACCGCGCCCTTCATGTATTCGGTGGAACGGTCCCACTTGTCCGCGCCCACGGCCTCGACCGGATACACGGACATCGCCATCGAATGCCCGCCATCCGGCAGGTTGATGCGCGCGGCGTCCCACACGAACGCGGGCGAGGCGGCGAAGGCGACGTCGCGGGTGTGGTCCATGTGGAAGCGCCAGGTCTGCGTGCCTTCGCGCTTCGGCCGGCTGGCCGGGTCGCCGACTTCGGCCGGCGTGCGGATCATCACCGTGCGGTCGCTGCGCGCGGCCTGCGCGAGGCGCTCGCGCTGGGCACTGGTCAGCACCTCGTCGCCGTTGACCAGCGCACCCGAGCCGGCGACCAGGTAATCCCAGGGCACGGTGACCGCGTAGTCGAAGTCGCCGTATTCCAGGTAGAACTCCGACCCCAGGTAGGGCTGCGTGTCCCAGCCGTGCAGGTCGTCGTAGACCGCCATGCGCGGGTACCACTGCGCGATCTCGAAGATCTCGCCGTTGCGGCTCGGCGTCACCGCGGTACGCCCGCCCCAGGTGCCGGGGATTTCGTAGCCGTAGCGGATGTGCAGCTTCAGCGACTCCCCGCCGCCGGCCAGCGGCCGCGGCAGGTCGACGCGCATGCGGGTGTCGTCGACCAGGGTCTGCACGGGCTGGCGATGGCCGCCGATCTCGACCTCGACCGAGGCGATCTCGAAGCCTTCGGTGGAGGCTTCGCGCCGCCACGGCATCGCCATCGCCGAGCGCGAATCGGCGCGGTAGATGTTCTGGTCCAGCTGCAGCCACAGCACGTCGAGCGCGTCGGGGCTGTGGTTGGTGTAGGTGATGGTTTCCTCGCCCTGCAGGCGGCGCGCGTCCGGCTCGATCGTCGCGTGCAGGTCGTAGTCGGCGCGGTTCTGCCAGTACTGCGGCCCCGGCTTGCCGCTGCCGGTGCGCAAGGCGCCGGCCGGCTGCGGCAGTTGCAGCGGCGCGAACAGTTCCAGCGGGTCGTATCCGCCGGTCGCCGCGCCACCGGACGGCGGTGCCGCCTGGACCGCGAACAACGGAGCGGCGGCGAAAAGTGCGGCGATCGCAGCACCGCGGATCGACAACGAAACCATGCGGATATCCGGTTCGACGGAACCGGCATCTTACTTCAGGCCAGCAGCGCCTCCAGCACCGCCATCCGCACCGCGACGCCGTTGGCGACCTGGCGCAGCACCAGCGACCGCGGGCCGTCGGCCACGTCGCTGTCGATCTCGACGCCGCGGTTCATCGGCCCCGGATGCATCACCACGGCATCCGGCGCGGCGCGACGCAGGCGTCCGACGGTGAGGCCGTAGTCGCGGTGGTAGTCGTCGAGCGACGACACCAGCCCCTCGGCCATGCGCTCGCGCTGCAGGCGCAGCATCATCACCGCGTCCACGCCTTCCAGCGCCGCGTCGAAATCCTGCGACACCTCGCAGCCGGCCAGCGTCGCGTCGTCGGGCAGCAGCGCCGCCGGGCCGCAGGCGCGGATCGTGCCCACGCCCAGCGTGCGCAGCGCCTGCAGGTCGGAGCGCGCCACGCGCGAATGGCGGATGTCGCCCACGACCAGCACCGTCAGCGCGGAGAAGTCCGTGCCCCTGGCCTGGCGCAGGGTCAGCATGTCCAGCAGGCCCTGGGTCGGATGCGCGCTGCGGCCGTCGCCGGCGTTGACCAGGGCGGTGCCGGGCGCCGCGGCGGCGGCCAGTTCCGCCACCCCGCCGTCCACCGAGTGCCGCACCACGAAGCCGCGCACGCCCATCGCCTCGATGTTCTTCAGCGTGTCCAGCGCGGTCTCGCCCTTGCTGGTCGACGAGGTCGAGGCGTCGAAGTTGAGCACGTCCGCACCAAGCCGCTGCATGGCGCGCTGGAAGCTCAGCCGCGTGCGCGTGGAGGGCTCGAAGAACAGCGTGCACACGGCGGTGCCGGCCAGCGACCGGCCCGCCTCGCCGTCGGCGAAGGCCTGCGCGCGGTCGAGCAGCGCCACCAGCTGTTCGCGCGGCAGGCCGTCGAGGGTGAGCAGGTGGCGCAGGCGGCCGTCCGGGGCGAGTTGCGTTGTCATGGATGTCCGGCGGATCGGTCTGGTTGGGGGGCGTCGCATCCGTGCGTGGCGGATGGAGTTCGTCGGGTGGCGGCCGCGTCACGTGTCGCTACAGGGGCGTGGCATCCCCGGGCGCGGCGAGCCAGCGCTCGATGATGACCGCCGCGGCCACCGCGTCGAGCGCCGCCGCGTCGCGGCGCCGGCGGCGCCCTTCGGCGCGGTCGAGCGCGAACCGCTGCGCCGCCTCCACCGAGCTGGAACGTTCGTCCATCAGCACCACCGGCAACTTGTAGCGTGCCTGCAGTTCGTGCGCGAAGGCGTGGGCGCGAGCGCGGATCGGCTGGTCGCCGCCTTCGAGCGTCATCGGGTCGCCGACCACCGCGCCATCCGGGCGCCATTCCTGGTGCAGGCGGTCGATCGCCGGCCAGTCGATGTGGTCGCCGTGCACGTCGATCACCGCCAGCGCCCGCGCGCCGTGGCCGAAAGCGCTGCCGACCGCGACGCCGATCCTGCGCGCGCCGACGTCGAAGCCGAGCACGGTGCCGTCGGGCTTGATCGGCGCGGTGCTCATGCGTGGCCGCTGTAGTCGGTCATCCGGGTCATGTCGACGCCGATGCGCCCTGCCGCGGCCTGCCAGCGCGCCTCCAGCGGCGTGTCGAACAGCAGTTCGGCGTCCGCCGGCACGGTCAGCCAGCTGTTCTCGGTCAGTTCGTATTCCAGCTGCCCCGCCCCCCAGCCGGCACAGCCCAGCGCGACGGTGACGCGCTCCGGGCCTTCGCCGCGCGCGATCGCCTCGAGCACGTCGCGCGAGGTGGTCACGAACAGGCCGTCGCCGATCGCCAGGCTCGAATCCCATTCGCGGTCGCCGTCGTGCAGCACGAAGCCGCGCTCGGGATGCACCGGCCCGCCGGCCAGCACCAGCTGCTCTCCCAGCGCCGCATCACCGGTGGTGATGCCCATCTGCTCGAACACGTCGCCCAGCGTGTATTCCGAAGGCCGGTTCACCACCACGCCCATCGCACCTTCGTCGTCGTGCTGGCAGATCAGCGCCACCGAGCGCGCGAAGTTCGGGTCGGCAAGCGACGGCAGCGCGATCAGCAGCTGGTTGGCCAATGGCGTGGGCGTGGCGGACATGACGGCATTCTACCCGCCCAGGCAGACAATGAAGCGAAGCCGAAAACGATGCCGCGCGCGCGGTTGCCGCCAGTAAATCGCGGGGATTTGCCCTTTTTCCGTAACGCCGCACGCCAGACCGGACGACGCTCAGCCGAGGCCGGACTCGATCTCCTCCGGGGTCGCCGGGCGCACGTCCACGACTTCCACCCGGGCCCGGAACGGACGCCCGGCCAGCGGGTGGTTGCCGTCCACGGTGATCGTGCTCCCGTCCACCGCGGTCACCACCACGTCCAGCGGCCCGCGCGCGGTCTGCGCCTTCAGCCGCGCCCCGACGGTGGGTACGCTGGCGCCGTCGCCGAGCATGCCCAGCGGCAGCGTCTGCACCAGTGCGTCATGGCGCTTGCCGAAGCCCTGCTCGGGCGCGATTTCCACCTCGAACTCGTCGCCGGGCTCCTTGCCCTCCAGCGCCTGCTCCAGCCCGAGCACGATCCCGCCGCTGCCGTGCAGGTAGACCAGCGGATCGTGGCCGCGGGTGGTGGTGATCTGGCCGCCCTGCTGGTCGAGCAGGGTGAAGTGGACGGTGGCGACGCACCGGTCGGCGATTTCCATGGCAAGCCTTCAATCCGGGGACTGCGGGCATGGTCGCGCAGCCGCGAAGACCGGCGCAACCCCGGGCACGCCGCGGTTGCGCGCGTCCGCTAAGCTGGCCCCATGGGCACCAGCTACTGCGACTTCGCACCCGGGCACCCGCTGCACGGGCCCTACCACGACACCGAATACGGCTTCCCGCAGCGCGACGAGTCCGTCCTGTTCGAACGCCTGCTGCTGGAAATCAACCAGGCCGGCCTGAGCTGGGAAACGATCCTGCGCAAGCGCGACGGCTTCCGCCGCGCCTACGAAGGCTTCGACGTCGACGCGGTCGCCGCCTACGGCGAAACCGATCGCCTGCGCCTGCTGGGCGACGCCGCGATCATCCGCAACCGCCTGAAGGTGGATGCCGCGATCCACAACGCGCAGGTGATCCGCGGCCTGCGGCAGTCGCACGGCGGCTTTGCCCAGTGGCTCGATGCGCACGCCGTGGAGGACGGGACACCGCGCGAGAAGGCGTCGTGGGTGAAGCTGTTCAAGCGCACCTTCAAGTTCACCGGCGGCGAGATCACGGGCGAGTTCCTGATGAGCCTGGGATATCTGCCGGGCGCGCACCGGCCGGGGTGCCCGGTGGGGGACAGGCTGGCTCGAAAGGAATCGAAAGGATGAAGCATTCCACCAGACCCCGTGCATGGGCGGTCGCCTTGGCCGCAGGCATGCTGTCCGTCGCCCCGGTATCCGCATCCGGCGAAGCAGAACCCACTGGGAACACCAGGGCTGCGGCCGCCTTCCTGCGCGATGCGATCCTCGAAGCGGCACGCAATGGCCAGGCGGATCCGGTACAAACGGTTTTCGGGCAACTCCGCGACAAGGCCGGCGTCGATGTCGAACTTCCACTTGATACCGGGACCAGGCAACCGGCTGCGCCGTCCGACCTCCGCTGCCCCGACGGCATCTCGACGGGGGACTGCAGGGCGTTCCAGAACTACGCATTCGGCCCTGGCGATGGGTACGACGGCGAGGGGCACGACCTTGGAATCACCTTGATCGATCTGGATGGCGATGGCAGACGCGACCTGGTGTCGGACTATTACACGGGCGGCACGGGCCTCTACTCGGCGATCGAGTTGATCCGGCAGGATCCCGTACGTGGATTCGGTCCTTCACGGGGTGAATCAGAGTCGCGCCGACAACGGATGAGTTATTCGATCAACGGACGCGGCGGGGACCAGGCATTCGAGATCCTGCGCATCCATGGCACGTCCTACGCGGTCTACCGCGACAGCTTCTACGCGCTGGACACGATCACGCTCGAAATGCCATTCGCGCCCGTCGAGGAAAGTGCACGGATCGAAGTGCGCTACCGCCACCGCCACCGCGCCACGCAGGACGGAAGCGAACCCGAAGCCACGCGCCATGACCCAGCCACTGCCAGCCTCCTCGCAGCAGTCAATCAGGCACTGTCCGACCGCGCATGGAATGATCCGGACATCGGCAGCGAGACGGACAGATGCCCGTCCGACCCGGAGGTAGACGGGCAATGGCCCTGGCATGGTGCAGGCCACTATTCAACCGAGTTCACATGGAGTTTCCCGGTCCGGTCGGCAGGCAAGTGCCTGGGCGCGACGATCGTCAATTTCCTCGGTAGTTATCGCACGGACCAGTCCGCCTGTTGTGCTGTCTGGATCTACGGGCCCGGGTACGAGGAGATTGCAACGTTTCACCTGGCCACCGAACGACGCGTGATATCGGTGGAAGCAGGCGAACGAGGTGACCCTGGCCCGGGGCTTTTCGATTAGCAGGCCGTCCCGTTCCGGCGACAGGCGCCTGCACCAGGCGTGCCCCTGCACCTGGAGATCGGACGGCAACAAGAATGAAAAAGCCCGGCATTGCCGGGCTTTCTCGGATCGCGTTGCGCGGCGAATCCGCGCGGGCCAGGGATCAGCCCTTGACCGCCTCCTGGTACCGACGCTCGACCTCGTTCCAGTCGACCACGTTGTAGAACGCGCCGATGTATTCCGGGCGGCGGTTCTGGTACTTCAGATAGTAGGCGTGTTCCCACACGTCCAGGCCCAGGATCGGGGTGTTGCCCGAGCCGATACCTTTCATGAGCGGGTTGTCCTGGTTGGCGCTGCTCTCAACCGAGAGCTTGCCGGACTTGTCAACGCTCAGCCACGCCCAGCCGCTGCCGAAGCGGGTGATCGCCGCCTGGGTGAAGGCTTCCTTGAACTTGTCGAAGCCACCCAGGTCGCTGTCGATGTGCTTGGCCACGTCGCCGACCGGCTCGCCGCCACCCTTGGGCGACATCACGGTCCAAAACAGGGAGTGGTTGGCGTGGCCGCCGCCGTTGTTGCGCACCGCGCCGCGAATCTTCTCGGGCAGCGCGTCGAGGTCGCGGATCAGTTCCTCGGCCGGCTTGTCGGCGAACTCGGTGCCTTCGACCGCCTTGTCGAGATTGTTGATGTAGGCCTGGTGGTGCTTGGAGTGGTGGATCTCCATCGTCTTCGCGTCGATGTGCGGCTCGAGCGCGTCGTAGGCATAAGAAAGGGGAGGAAGGGTATGCGCCATGGCGGGTCTCCGGAGATGTCTTGGCCGCATATTGTGCCGCGGCGCGAATGAAAACGCGGTTATGGCAGCGACAACGCAGTGTCCCGGCCAACCTGAAGCCTACGTGAGGTTCCGGTGCAGCCGCACCGGACCGCCTCATCCATCGATGCTGCGCTCGATCAGGTCGGCCCGCTTGGCCGGATCGGGATGGCTGGACAACATGCCCGCCTTCGGGCCGCCGTCGTCGAGCTTGCGCAGCGCGGAGACCGCTGCCTGCTGGTCATGGCCGGTACGCTTGAGAAGGGCCAGCCCGAACTGGTCGGACTCCAGCTCGCTGGATTGCGAATGCTTGGCGTTGATCACCGACTCCACCAGTCCACCGAGCTCCGACGACGCCAGCTTGCCCACGGCACCGCTGTTCGCGGCCACGCCCTTGCGCGCGGCCTGGGTGAGATAGCCGGTTCGGAAGCGCTCCTTGCTGTGGCCGTGCTTGACGTGGCCGATCTCGTGCCCGATCACGAACCGCAGCTCGTCGTCGGTCATCAGGTCCATCAGGCCGCTGTAGACGCGCACCGAGCCGTCCGGAAGCGCGAACGCGTTGACTTCCGGATTCTGGTAGGCCTTGAAGTTGAGCTTGAGCCCGCTGTCGTTCTCGAGCCCGGACGTGACCGCAGCCAAGCGCTTTGCGTAGGCATCATCCGCGGGCAGCACGGTGCTCTGGGCATCATAGGCAAGCGCGGCTTCCGCGCCCAGGGAAGCAACATCTTCGTCGCTGAGCGTCAGCCCGCGCAGCGCATCGGAACCGACGTCGACAATGGTTTTGGCCTTCTGGCTCCCAGCCAGCCCCTTGAGCTTGCCAAGGGCGCTCTGGCCCCAGGCACCCTGTGCGGCCAGAACGAGGACGGCGCCGAGCAGCGGCGCCGCGATCCGGAGATATGCAGGCATTGCAGGACATCCTTGTGTGGTTGGACGAAATGGAGCGCCGCGCGCCGCGACGCGTTGCGCATTCTATCCATGCCAGTCCCACCTTGCGATGTCACGCACGTTGCACCATGCCGGGATGCAGTGCGCATCGCGGAGTCCGCGTGACTCAGTTCGCTTCCGCGACCTCGACCCCGTCCAGTCCCTGCGACAAGGTGCGCGCGTCGCCGCCCTGGGCGAGCTTGATGCGCAGGCGCACCTCGTTGGCCGAGTCGGCGTAGCGCAGGGCGTCCTCGTAGCTGATCTCGCCGGCCTGGTAAAGCTCGAACAGGCTCTGGTCGAAGGTCTTCATGCCCAGGTTGGTCGACTCCTTCATCACTTCCTTGAGCTTGTGGATCTCGCCGTCGCGGATGTAGTCCTGCACCAGCGGCGTGCCGAGCATGATCTCCATCGCCACGCGGCGCCCCTTGCCGTCCGGGGTCGGGATCAGCTGCTGGGCGACCACGCCCTTGAGGTTCAGCGACAAGTCCATCAGCAGCTGGCCGCGGCGGTCCTCGGGGAAGAAGTTGATGATGCGGTCCATCGCCTGATTGGCGTTGTTGGCATGCAGCGTGCACAGCACCAGGTGGCCGGTCTCGGCGAAGGCGATGGCGTGGTCCATGCCCTCGCGGGTGCGGACTTCGCCGATCATGATCACGTCCGGCGCCTGGCGCAGGGTGTTCTTCAGCGCCGCGTCCCAGCTGTCGGTGTCGATGCCGACCTCGCGCTGGGTGATGATGCAGCCCTCGTGCTTGTGCACGAACTCGATCGGGTCCTCGATGGTGATGATGTGGCCGGTCGAGTTCTGGTTGCGGTAGCCGATCATCGACGCCAGCGAGGTGGACTTGCCCGTGCCGGTGGCGCCGACGAAGATGATGATGCCGCGCTTGGTCATCGCCAGGGTCTTGATGATCGGCGGCAGGTTGAGCTCCTCGATCGTCGGGATCCGGGTCTCGATCCGGCGCAGCACCATGCCCACCTGGTTGCGCTGGTAGAAGCAGCTCACGCGGAAGCGGCCCACGCCCGACACGCCGATGGCGAAGTTGCACTCGTGGGTGCGTTCGAACTCCTCGCGCTGCGGCGGCGACATCACGTTGAGCACCAGGTCGCGCGCCTGCTGCGGCGTGAGCGGGTTCTGGGTGATCGGCGAGATCTTGCCGTGCACCTTCATCGACGGCGGCATGCCCGCGGTGATGAACAGGTCCGACGCCTTCTGGTGCGCCATCAGTTTGAGGAATGAGGTGAAGTCGATGCTGCTCATGGGAAGCTCCGGGACTGGGGACTCGGGACTCGGGACTCGTGCAAGGCGTCAAGCCCCGCGCTGGTCCAAGCTCCAAACCGCCTTCTGTCCGCTCATGTGAATCCGGATTGCCTTCGGGAGTTGCCGTGTCCGGGTCCCGGGTCCCGAGTCCCGGATCCCCGGCTTCATTCGAACAACCGCTTGTCCTTCGCGTAATCCTTCGCCTGCGCGCGCGTGACCAGGCCGCGCTTGACCAGGTCCTGCAGGTGCTGGTCGAGCGTCATCATGCCGTGCTGCTGGCCGGTCTGGATCGACGAATACATCTGCGCGACCTTGTCCTCGCGGATCAGGTTGCGGATGGCCGGGATGCCAACCATGATTTCCCAGGCCGCGGTGCGGCCGCCGCCGACCTTTTTCAGCAGCGCCTGCGAGATCACCGCGCGCAGCGACTCGGACAGCATCGAGCGCACCATCGGCTTCTCGCCGGCGGGGAACACGTCGATGATGCGGTCGATGGTCTTGGCCGCCGACGAGGTGTGCAACGTGCCGAACACCAGGTGGCCGGTTTCCGCGGCGGTCAGCGCCAGGCGGATGGTTTCCAGGTCGCGCAGCTCGCCGACCAGGATGTAGTCGGGATCCTCGCGCAGCGCCGAGCGCAGCGCTTCGTTGAAGCCGTGGGTGTCGCGGTGCACCTCGCGCTGGTTGATCAGGCACTTCTGCGCGGTATGCACGAACTCGATCGGGTCCTCGATGGTGAGGATGTGCCCGTACTCGTTCTTGTTGACGTGGTCGACCATCGCCGCGAGCGTGGTCGACTTGCCCGAGCCGGTCGGGCCGGTGACCAGGATCAGGCCCTGCGGCTGGTCGATCAGCTCCTTGAAGATGCGCGGCGTGCCGAGATCCTCGAGCGTGAGCACCTCGGACGGAATCGTGCGGAACACCGCGCCGGCGCCGCGGTTCTGGTTGAACGCGTTGACGCGGAAACGCGCCAGTCCGGCGATCTCGAACGAGAAGTCGACCTCGAGGAATTCCTCGTAGTCGCGGCGCTGCTTGTCCGACATGATGTCGTACACCAGCGCATGCACCTGCTTGTGGTCGAGCGCCGGGATGTTGATGCGGCGCACGTCGCCGTCGACGCGGATCATCGGCGGCAGGCCCGCCGACAGATGCAGGTCCGACGCCTTGTTCTTGACCGAGAACGCCAACAGTTCGGCGATATCCATGCATGCTCCCCTGGCACTGCGACTGGAATGAACTACCCCTGCGCGGCAGTATAGCCCCGGACCCGCGCCGGAAATCCAGCCCCTTGCCGATGCCCGATTCCCTGTACGCGCAGGCGCTGCGCGATGTCCTGCAGCGACTGTCCTCGGCCGCGGCCGCGTCTGGCCGCCCCCGGCCGCGGCTGCTCGCGGTATCCAAGACCCAGCCTGCGACGGCCGTCGCGGAAATGGCCGCCGCATTGCATGCAATGAATGTGACCGCGGTCGCGCCTGCCCCGGCGTTCGGCGAAAACTACGTGCAGGAAGCCCTCGCCAAACAGGAAGCCCTGGCATCGGAAACGCTGGAATGGCACCTGATCGGCCACCTGCAGTCGAACAAGGCCCGCGAGGCGGCGACCGCGTTCGACTGGGTGCAGACGGTCGACCGCGACAAGCTGGTCGCCGCCCTCGCCCGCCACCGACCCGACGACCGCCCGCCGCTGAACGTCCTGGTCCAGGTGAACATCGACGACGAGGCCAGCAAGCACGGCTGCGCGCCTGGCGAAGTGCCGGCGCTCGCCGCCGCGATCGCCGCCCAGCCGCGGCTGCTGCTGCGCGGGCTGATGGCGATCCCCGCGCCGCATCCGGACGTCGCGCACCGCCGCGACGCCTTCGCGCGCATGAAGGCGCTGTTCGACGCGCTGGCCGGGCAGTATCCGCAGATCGACACGCTGTCGATGGGCATGAGCGACGACATCGAACTGGCGGTGGCCGAGGGCGCGACGATGGTGCGCGTGGGGACGGCACTGTTCGGGGCGAGGCAGCGCGCGCAGGACTCCTGAAGGCGCGCTTCGGGCAACGCGGGGTTGCCCCGGCTGGTCCGCAGCGGCCGACGCGATGGCCTACCATCGTGTTCCACCCGCACCATGCCACCGCCGATGACTGCTTCCACGACCCCTGCATCCCCGGACTCCAACGCTGGCTCCACCGCCTTCATCGGCGGCGGCAACATGGCCCGCAGCCTGATCGGCGGGCTGGTCGCGCGCGGTACGCCGGGCAGTTCGATCCGCGTCGCCGAGCCGGCCGAGGCGGCGCGCAAGGCGCTGGCGGACGACTTCGGCGTGGCCACGTTCGCCGACGGCGCACAGGCCGTGGACGGCGCGGACGTCTGGATGCTGGCGGTCAAGCCGCAGGTGTTGCGCCAGGTCTGCGAGGCGCTGGCGCCGCAGGCGCGGGCACGGCGGCCGCTGGTCGTGTCGGTCGCAGCGGGCATCACCACCGCGCAGATCTCGCGCTGGCTGGGCGGTGGCGAAGACGCGGATGCACCGGCCATCGTGCGCTGCATGCCCAACACCCCGGCCCTGCTCGGCGCCGGTGTCACCGGCCTGTTCGCCACGCCCGCGGTCGATGCGTCCGGGCGCGAGCGCGCACAGGCGCTGCTGTCCAGCGCCGGCACGACGGTGTGGATCGACGACGAGGCGCAGATGGACGCCGTCACCGGGACGTCCGGCAGCGGCCCGGCCTACGTGTTCCTGCTGGCCGAGGCGATGGAAGATGCGGCCAAACGCCAGGGCCTGCCCGACGCCACCGCGCGCACGCTGGCGCTGCAGACGATCCTCGGCGCGGCGCGCATGCTCACCGAACCCGGCGCCCCGCCGCCGGCCGAACTGCGCCGCCGCGTCACCTCGCCGGGCGGCACCACCCAGGCGGCGATCGAGACGTTCGAGGAAGGCGGCCTGCGCGAACTGGTCGACCGCGCGATCGCCAACGCCGCCGAGCGCGGCCGCGAGCTGTCGGCGGCCAATGACTGACGGGCTTGCCCGCGCCGCGTCCGCCCTGGTGCTGGTCGCCGCCCTGGCCGGCTGCGGCGCTTCCCCGCCGCCGTCCGCCCACCAGGCGCAGGCGCCGGAGGAAGCGATGACGCGGGTCGGCGACGTGCTGGTCCGCGCCAACGTCCTGCCCACCACGATCATCGGCGAGGCCGTCGCCACCCAGTACGGCGTCGAACGCGATCCCGGCACGGTGATGCTGCTGGTCGGCGTGCGCCGCGACGCGGACGGCGGCGAAACAGCGCTGCCCGCACGCGTCACCGCCACCGCCGCCGATCTGCTCGGCAAGCGCCAGCAGCTGCAGATGCGCGAAGTACGCAGCGGTGAATTCATCGATTACGTCGGCACCGCGCGCGTGATCGCGCCGGACACCCTGCGCTTCGTCGTCACGGCAACGCCCGAGGGCGGATCGCCGATGGAGCTGCGCTTCAACCGGGACTTCTTCCCGCGCTGAAGCAGCACCAAACCATCCCGCATTCCTAGCGCTGGTTGATGGCGTAACGCCCCGGCCCGATCAGCACGATGGCGATCGCGGTGAACAGGAACATGCCCTGCAGCTCCAGCGCCCAGCCGCCCTGGTCGTTGAGCTGGCCCAGCTGGCCCATGTGCGCCAGGACGAAGGCGAACAGCATGTTGACCGCGACGATCACCGCGCCGATCCGCGCGTGGAACCCGAACAGCAGCATCAGCGGCGCCAGCACCTCGCCGATCAGCACGCCGTAGGCGACGAAGCCCGGGAACCCGTGGGCGACGACCATGCCCTCGATCGGGCCGAGGCCGTTTTTCAGCTTCGAAATCCCGTGCAGCAGGATCAACGCGCCCAGCGCGATGCGCAGCACGAGCTTGCCAAAGTCCTGCATGGCTGCCTGGTTCATGGACGCACTCCCGGTGTGGATGGCGTGCGCATGATGGCAGATGGCCGTGGGGTTGGGACTGCTTCGCGTGGGGCACTCAGCCGTGCCGCCCGGCCCACTCGCACACGATCCGCGCGATCTCGCGCACGCCCTCGGTCAGCGCGGCCGGGCCGGGCTGCAGGATGATCGGCGACTTGATCTCGTGCAGTTCGCCGTCGCGCACCGCCGGGATCGCGTCCCAGCCAGGGCGCGCGGCCACCTTTTCCGGCCGGAACTTCTTGCCGCACCACGAACCCAGGATGATGTCCGGCGCGCGCCGCACCACCTCGCCCGCGTCGGCCAGGATGCGCTGCTTCGCCAGCGATTCGGCGGCCAGTTCCGGGAACACGTCGTCACCGCCGGCAATGCGGATCAGTTCGGCCACCCAGCGGATGCCGGTGATCGGCGGTTCGTCCCATTCCTCGAAGTAAATGTGAGGCCGCCGCGGCAGGCGCGCGGCTTCGGCGGCGATGGCGTCGAGCCCGCGCTGCAGCTCGTCGGCGTACGCATTGGCGGGCTCGGCCACGCCGACCAGCGCGCCGAGCCGGCGCACGTAGTCGACGATGCCTTCGACGCTGCGGTGGTTGCTGATCCACACCTCCACCCCGCGTCGCACCAGTTCGGCGGCGATGTCGGCCTGGATGTCCGAGAACCCGACCACGAAGTCCGGCTCGAGCTTCAGGATCTCGTCGATCTTCGCGCTGGTGAACGCGCTGACCTTCGGCTTCTCCTTGCGCGCACGGGGCGGGCGCACGGTGAAGCCGCTGATCCCCACGATCCGGTCCTGCTCACCGAGCGCGTACAGCACCTCGGTCGGCTCCTCGGTGAGGCAGACGATGCGTTGCGGGCCGGAAGGCCGGAACTGGGGATCCGGGACCCGGGACCCGGCAAAACCCGCGTCCCGCTCCCTGGATTTCCAACTCCCCATTCCCGATCCGCGTTGCTTCACGGATACAGCATCCGCTTCGTCCACACCCCCGCCACATCGCTCTCGTACAGCCAACGCTCGTGCAGGCGGGAATCGCCGGCGTACCAGAACTCGACCGAACGCGGCTGCACGCGCAGGCCGGTCCAGCGCGGGGGGCGCGGGACGTCGCGGCCTTCGAACTCCTGCTCCACCTGCGCGATGCGCACCTCGAACGCCTCGCGCGACTCCAGCGTCTCCGACTGATCCGATGCCCACGCGCCGACCTGGCTGCCGCGCGGACGGCTGGCGAAGTAGGCGTCGGCCTCGTCGTCGCTCACCAGCTCCACGCCGCCCTCGACGCGCACCTGCACGCCGCTGCGCACGCGCGGCCAGTGGAACAGCAGCGCGGCGCGGTGGTTGGCCTGCAACTCGCGGCCCTTGCGGCCGTCGAGGTGGGTGTAGAAGACGAAGCCGCGTTCGTCGTGCGCCTTCAGCAACACCGTGCGCGCGGACGGGCAGGCGTCGAGCGAGGCGGTGGCGACGACCATCGCGGTGCGGTCGGGCTCGCCGGCCGCCAGGGCCTCGTCGAACAGCTGGTCGAACGTGGCCAGGGCTTCGGCGTAGAGGTCGGTCTGGTTCATTGGGCTATTGTGGCCCGATGTCGAAGGGTCCGCACGCCGCCGCCGAGGCCGGGTTCCCGGACGCGTTCGTCGCCCGCTGCCTGGACGATGCGCTGGCCCACGGCGCCCGCGTCTACGGCATTTCCGGCCTGCAGGGCAGCGGCAAGTCCACCCTCGCCGCGCAGCTCGCGCGGCTGGCCGGCGAATGCGGCATCCGCGCCGTGGTGCTGTCGCTGGACGACGCCTACCTCGACCACGACGAACGCGCCCGCCTCGCCCGCGACGTGCATCCGCTGCTGGCCACGCGCGGGCCGCCGGGCACCCACGACATGGCGCTGGCCACGCGCACGCTCGATGCCCTGCGCGCGGGCGAACCGGTCGCCCTGCCGCGCTTCGACAAGCTCGCCGACAGCAAGCGTCCCGGATCGGAATGGCCACGCGCGGACAACGTGGAACTGGTGCTGTTCGAAGGCTGGTTCCTCGGCGCCCCGCCCGAGCCGGACGCGGCGCTGGCCGACCCGGTCAACGCGCTGGAACGCGACGAGGACCCCGACGGCCGCTGGCGCCGCTGGTGCAACGACGCCCTGGCGCGCGACTACCCGGCACTGTGGCGGCGCATCGACCGCCTGCTGTTCCTGCAGGGACCGGGCTTCGACATCGTGCCGCGGTGGCGCTGGCAACAGGAGCAGTCGCTGCAGGCCGGACACCCGGACCGCAAGGCCATGACCCGCGCCCAGGTCGAACGCTTCGTGCAGTTTTTCGAACGCACCAGCCGCCAGGCGATGCGCACGTTGCCGGGCATGGCCGACACCGTGGCGCCGCTGGACGGGGAGCGGCGGCCGCTGTAGCGCGGCCGCGCGCCGCCGGCGACATGCAGCTGTTACGACACCACGAAGGTGATGCGCAGGTTCACGCGCCACTCGGTGATGTCGCCGGTGTCGTTGGTGACGGCCTTGATCTCGTTCACCCACACGCCCTTGATGCCCTTGACCGTCTCGGAGGTCTTCTTCAGGCCGTGGCGCACGGCGTCCTCGACGCTCTTCTCGGACGAGGCGTTGACTTCGATGACCTTGGCGACTGCCATTGCGTTTCTCCGGTGTTGGGCGGCATGGCCGCCGGGACAGGCAGACTAGGCGCAGGCGCGTTAAGGCCGCGGCACGCGGTGCTAGCATCCCGGCCATGAATCCGGCACCCAACCTTGTCCTCGTCGGGCCGATGGGCTCGGGCAAGTCCTCGATCGGGCGACGCCTGGCCGAGCGTTTCGGCCTCGCCTTCCTCGATGCCGACCGCGAGATCGAGGCGCAGGCCGGCGCCAGCATCGCCACAATCTTCGAGTGCGCCGGCGAAGCCGACTTCCGCGCGCGCGAACAGGCCGTGCTGGCCACCCTGCTGGCCGGCGAAGGCACGGTGATCGCCACCGGCGGCGGGGCCGTGGTCGATCCCCGGACGCGCCGGTTGCTGCGCGAGCGCGGCTTCGTGGTCCACCTGCACATCGACGTGCCACGGCAGCTCCAGCGCCTGGCGCGCGACCGCACCCGCCCGCTGCTGGCCGCCGACGACCGCGAACAGGTCCTGCGCCGCCTGGCCGAAACGCGCGACCCGCTCTATGCCGAAGTCGCCGACCTGCGCTTCGACACCGCATCGATGAACGCCAACGACACCGTGGCCAGGCTCGGGCACCTGCTCGACCTGCGCTGGCAAATGGCGGCCGTGCCCGCGGGGAGCACGGCACCGTGACCGCGCTCGACGTCGAGGTCGGCGGCGCCCGGCCCTACCGCATCCACATCGGCGCCGGTCTGCTGGACGACGGCGCGCTGCTCGCGCGGCCACTGCGCGGACGCCACGCGCTGGTTGCCAGCGACGGCAACGTCGCGCCGCTGTATGCCGCCGGCGTGGTCGACGCGCTGCGCGCGGCACGTCCCGATGCGCAGGTCGCCACCTGCGTCATCCCGCCCGGCGAACAAGAGAAGACGCTGGCGCGCTTCGGCGAGGCCATCGACGCGCTCGCCGCGCTCGGCGCCACCCGCGACGCCTGCGTGTACGCGCTGGGCGGCGGCGTGGTCGGCGACCTGGCCGGTTTCGCCGCGGCCTGCTGGATGCGCGGCATCGACTGCGTGCAGCTGCCGACCAGCCTGCTGGCAATGGTCGACTCGTCCGTCGGCGGCAAGACCGCCGTCGACCTGCCGCAGGGCAAGAACCTGGTCGGCGCCTTCCACCCGCCGCGCGCGGTGGTCGCCGACACCGCGACGCTGCGCACCCTGCCCGCCCGCGAACTGCGCGCGGGGCTGGCGGAGGTCGTCAAGTACGGGGCCATCGCCGAGTCCGGCTTCCTCGACTGGCTCGACGCGCACGCCGACGCGCTGCTCGGCGGCGACGCCGACGCGCTGTCGGAGGCGATCGCCCGCAGCTGCGCGCACAAGGCGGCCATCGTCGAGCGCGACCCGTTCGAGCACGGCGAGCGCGCCCTGCTCAACTTCGGCCACACCTTCGGCCACGCCATCGAGACCGCGCAGGACTACGGCGCGCTCAACCACGGCGAAGCGGTGGCCGTCGGCATGGTGCTGGCCGCACGCCTGTCCGCGGCGCTGGGGCTGGCCACCGACACCGACACCATGATCCTGCGCGCCCTGCTGCAGCGCCTGGGCCTGCCGACGGAACCACCGGCCGGCCTCGCCCCCGACACCCTGCTCGCGCACATGCGCCTGGACAAGAAGGCGCAGGCCAGCGGCCTGCGCTTCGTGCTCTGGGACGGCCCCGGCCATGCGCGCGTGGTGGCGGACGTACCGGAGGATGCGGTGCTGGACGTGCTGCGCGGCGCCTGAGCGTCGCGGCCAACTCAGGCCGCGCGCCGGCTTTCGCGCGCGCGCCGGTTGGATGCCACCGGGTTGTCGCGCACCGGCGCTTCGCCCGAGCGCAGCGCCTCGATCCAGTCGGCCGTGCGCACCACCGCGGCGAAGTTGCTCTGGAACACCACGGAAAGCACGCGGTGGATTTCTTCCGCGCTCGCCGCGCCCGCCTGGTTGGCGTATGGCAGCGAACCGCTGGCATCGGAGAGGAATTCCACCTGCAGCCCGGCGTGCACCGCCCCGAAGACGGTCGAGGCATCGCAGTTGTGGGTCATGTAGCCGGACACGGTGAGCGTGTCGATGCCGTTGCGCTCGATCCACCCGGCCAGGTCGGTGCCGGTGAACGCGCTGTCCCGGTGCTTCTCGATGTAGTGGTCGCGCGGACGCCTGGCGACCTCCGGGTGCAGTTCCCAGCCCCGCGTGCCCTTGTCGAACGCGGGGGCACCGGCCGGCGAGGTGTGCTGCACCACCACCACCGGCACGCCGGCCGCGTGCGCGGCGTCCATCGCGCGACCGATGTTGGGCAGAGACTCGCCGAGAGGGGGATGCTCGATCGGCATGTTGCCGTGGAAGTATTCGTCCTGCACGTCGATCACGACGAGGGCGCGCTTGCGGTCCATGGGGAACTCCTTGCTGGTGGGAAGTGCATCCATTCTTGGCCCTGGCCGGGCGCCCCGACAGTGGCCCGGATGACAATATTCGATAGAATCGGGCCATGCCTGCCTCCCGCCCTTCCGCAACCTCGCCCGCCGCCGACACCGTCGCCGTGGTGGCTTTCGATCGCATCAGTCCCTTCCACCTGTCCGTGCCCTGCCTGGTCTTCGAGGACCGCAGCCGCCACGGGCTGCCGCGGTTCCGGGTGCGGGTGTGCGCGGCCGAACCCGGCCCGCTGCGCACCGATGCCGGCTTCACCATCGAGACCCGGCACGGGCTGGCCGGCCTGCGCGGGGCCGGCACCGTGGTGGTGCCGTCCTGGCGCGACGCCGGCGAACGCCCGCCGGAAACGCTGCTCAAGGCGCTGCGCGCCGCGCACGCCCGCGGTGCGCGCATCGTCGGGCTGTGCCTGGGCGCCTATGTGCTGGCCGAGGCCGGCCTGCTCGACGATCGCCCGGCCACAACGCACTGGATCGCGAGCGGGGACTTCGGCCGGCGCTTTCCGCGCGTGCGGCTGCAGTCGGACGTGCTCTACGTCGACGATGGCGACGTCGTCACCTCGGCCGGCACCGCCGCCGGCATCGACTGCTGCCTGCACCTGGTGCGCCAGCGCCACGGCGCCGAGGTGGCCAGCCGCATCGCCCGGGCGATGGTCGTCGCACCACACCGGCGCGGTGGACAGGCGCAATACATCGAACAACCGCTGCCGGCCTCGCCGCGCGACGACCGCCTGGCCGACGTGCTGGACTGGGCGCTGGCGCACATCGACCAGCCGCACAGCCTCGATGCCCTGGCCGAACGCGCACTGATGAGCCGGCGCACGTTTACCCGCCGGTTCCGCGACGCCACCGGCACCACCGTCGGCCGCTGGTTGCAGGCGCAGCGCCTGGCACGCGCGCAGCGGCTGCTGGAAACCACCGATGCGCCGCTGGAAACGGTTGCGACCGAAGCCGGGTTCGGCTCGGCCACCTCGCTGCGCCAGCATTTCGGGGCGGCGCTTGGCACCTCGCCGTCCGCGTGGCGGCGGGAATTTCGCGGTGGGTGACGCGATGCAGGCCCAGGTAAAGCCGGAACCGGCAACTTCCCCCAGCCCCCGGCCGTACAATGCCCGCCCCATGCGCCTGTTCCTGCAACAACGCCCCGACAGCCACGACGCGCCGCGCTTCGTGCAGCTGATGCTGCAGCCCGACCTGTTCGGCGGCTGGGAGCTGGTGCGCGAAACCGGGCAGGTGGGCGGCCGCAGCACGGTGCGCCGCGAACAGTTCCCCGATCACGCCAGCGCGCTCGCCGCGCTCGAACGCAACCGCGACCAGCAGACCAGGCGCGGTTTCCAGCTGATGTACGCAAAGGGCACCGACGCGCCCAGGTAACCCCCACTGCCATCCCCCGGCACGGCGAAGGACCCCGCCGTGGCGTCCCTGCGCACAGGGATTCCTCGCCACACCGGGATGACGCCCAGAAGGAAATCCGCCCCATGTCCAGCACCCCCGCCAACGACCGATTCCTCCGCGCACTGCGCCGCGAGCCCGTCGACCGCACGCCCGTGTGGCTGATGCGCCAGGCCGGCCGCTACCTGCCCGAGTACCGCGCCACCCGCGCCAAGGCCGGCAGCTTCCTGGCGATGGCCAAGAACCCGGACATCGCCTGCGAAGTCACCCTGCAGCCGCTGCGCCGCTTCGACCTGGACGCGGCGATCCTGTTCTCGGACATCCTCACCATCCCCGACGCAATGGGCCTGGGGCTGCACTTCGTCGAAGGCGAAGGCCCGAAGTTCCGCGACCCCGTGCGCGATGCCGCCGCCATCGCGAAGCTGGGCGTGCCGGACATGGAGACCGAACTGCGCTACGTGATGGACGCGGTGCGCACCATCCGCCGCGAACTCGACGACAAGGTGCCGCTGATCGGCTTCTCCGGCAGCCCGTGGACGCTGGCCTGCTACATGGTCGAAGGCGGCGGCAGCAAGGACTTCGCGCGGATCAAGGCGCTGGCGCTCAACGACCCGAAGGCGCTGCACGCGCTGCTGTCGGTGAACACCGATGCGGTGATCGCGTACCTGTCGGCGCAGCGTGCGGCCGGCGCGCAGGCGCTGCAGGTGTTCGATACCTGGGGTGGCGTGCTGTCGCCGGCGATGTACCGCGAATTCTCGCTGCCCTACCTCACCCGCATCGCGCGCGAACTCGAACGCGGCGAAGGCGACGCACGCACGCCGCTGATCCTGTTCGGCAAGGGCAACGCGACGCATCTCGAAGTGCTGGCCGACTCCGGCACCGACGGCGTTGGCGTCGACTGGCTGGTGGAACTGGGCGAAGCCGCGCGCCGCACGCAGGGCAAGGTCGCACTGCAGGGCAACCTCGACCCGGCCACGCTGTATGGCTCGCCGGACGCCATCCGTGCGCAGGCGCGCAACGCGCTCGACAACTACCGCGACGGCAATGGCGGTTCGCGCGAAGGCCACGTCTTCAACCTCGGCCACGGCATGTCGCCGGACATGAATCCCGACCACGTCGCCGTGCTGGTGGACGAGGTGCACGCGTACAGCGCGCGGTAGTTTCCCGCCCAGCTGTAGGAGCGGCTTCAGCCGCGAGCTTTTATGATCCTGGGGAATTAAAAAGCTCGCGGCTGAAGCCGCTCCTACAGGCCTACAGGCGATCGAGGCAATCTAGAAGGCGCCGCGCCCTCCCGCGACTATTCCTCCGGCGCCGGCTTCAACCCTTCCGCCAGTTCCTCGAATTCGGAAATCGCGCTCTCCAGCGCATCGTGCAGCTCGCCCTGTCGCGTCATCAGGCCGTCGATCGTCTTGGTCTTGCCCAGTTTCGACAGGTCGCCGTCGAACAGCAGCCACGACGCGGTCAGCGCCTCCACGTTGTTCTTCGAGTAATGACGCATTTCCTTGAGCTGGCTCAACGTGTCCTGCACGTGGTCCAGTTCGGTCTTGGGACTGTCGTCCGACATCGGGCACCTCCGCAATAATGGTCATGGTCCAACAGACCCTATCGATCGCGGCGGAACGGCGACGTCAAAACCGCTGCGCGAACATGAACCACACGGAACGCGCCCGGGACTATTCGCCCGTCGCCGGCCCCTGCGGCTCCGGGTTGCCGCAGAACGCGTCGAACGCCTCTGCGCCATCGTTCAGGCCCTGCGCCCTGGCCAGTTCCCACGGCCGCTCGCACTGCGCGGTCTTCGCGCACCACGCGTAGCCGGCCGACGGAATGCAGCCGTGTGCGTCGCGGTCGGAGCCGGGCGCCGGCATCGTCGCCGCCGCCCCCTCGTCCGTCGTTGCGCCGGGCGTCGACGGCCCGGTGGAACAGCCGGCCACGCAGGCGGCCAGCAACAGAACGGGCAACTTGTCCATGTGCACATCCTCCTGGAAGAGCGCCCAGTTCACCACGGACGCATCGGGCGGGCAAACTTGAACCCGTGCCCCATGTTGTTCGAGCATTAAGGCTCATTCCCGCACAGCGAGCCCCGATGCAAGCACTCAACGGCCACCGCGCCGGCCTCCGTCCCGCCGCTGCCGCCACGGCGCAGCCCGCACCAGCGATCGACACCATCCTGGCCGACGAACATTCCGGCCTGCAGCAGATCCGCGTCACCCGCCATCCCACGTTCGGCGGCCAGCTCTACCTCGACGACGACCTGCAGATCTCCGAGTCCGACTCCGCCTACGGCGTGGCCATGGCCAGCCCGCTGCTGGCGCTGCGCCGGCGCGAACGCATCGCCATCCTCGGCGGCGGCGACGGCGGCGTGCTCAACGAACTGCTGCGCAGCCTCGAACCGCTCGGCGACATGCCCGCCGAACTGACCATGATCGAAATCGACGCGCGCGTGATGGTGCTGTCGCGCCGGCACCTGCCCGCCACCTGTGGCGGCGCCTTCGACAATCCGCATGCACAGGTCGTCGTCGGCGACGCATTCGCCTGGATCGACCAAGCCCGCGACCTGGACGCCGTGGTCTACGACCTCACGATGGATCCGGTGCGCGAAGGCCAGTCGCGGGCGGAGTTCATCGCCCGGATCGTCGCGCGCATCGCCCGCGCCCTGCGCCCCGGCGGCGTACTCAGCATGCAGTGCTGCGGCCACGGCCTGCACGATGCCGGTGACCGCGCCGCGCGGCGCGAAGTGCTGCCGCTGATCCGCGAAGCCGTCGATTCACATTTCGGCGAACGCTGCGAGCAGGACGTCCTGGTGCCCTCGTACCGCGACCTGTGGACGTTCCTGAGCGCGCGCAAGCCGGGCTGAGACACAGCCACGCAGCGGTACCGGCACACCCGGCCATGGCCTGACCCAGGTCATGGCGGCCCCCGCGCAATCCCGCGACGCTGTGCCCATGACCCGGCGTGCCGCCATCCCGCTCAGCCTCCACGAAGATCCGCGCGAACCCGCCATCGAGATCGACGCGGCCCGCGTCGCCCACGGACTCGGCCTGCAGGTGGCGTGGTTCCGCAAGCTGATGGACGACCGCAAGATCACCGTGCTGTGCGAGCGCGGCACCGGCGAAGACGCCGGCCGCTGGCGCGTGACGTACTACCACGACGACCGGCGCCTGCGGCTGGTGGTCGACGCGCGCGGCAACGTGCTGGACGAAGCCTGAGCGCACCGCTCACCCGGCCTGCAGCCGCCGCCAGTACGGCAGCAGCGCCATCGCGCGCGCGACCACGAACACGACGAAGGCCGCCCACAGCCCGTGGTTGCCAAACCACGCGGCCAGCGGCCAGGCGCACAGCAGGAACACCGCCACCGACACCAGCCCGGCGTTGCGCATCTCGCGGGTACGCGTCGCGCCGATGAACACCCCGTCGAGCTGGAACGCCGCCACCGACAGCAGCACGTACAGCGCCGTCCACGGCAGGTAGGCAATGGCGGTCGCCTGCACCTGCCCCAGCGACGTCAACGCCGCGATCATCGGCGCACCCAGCAGCCAGATAGCCGCCGCCAGCAGCGCGGCGGTGCCCAGCGCCAACTCGCTGGACAGGCGCACCACGTGGCGCAGCCGCGCCGGATCGCGCGCGCCCAGCGCCGCACCGACCAGCGCTTCGGCGACGAACGCGAAGCCGTCCAGGAAGAACGCGCTGAACGACACCAGTTGCAGCAGGATGTGGTTGGCCGCGAGAGTCACGTCGCCGAAGCGCGCCCCCTGGTTGGCGAACCAGCCGAAGCCCAGCAGCAGGCACAGCGTGCGCACCATGATGTCGCCGTTGGCCGACAGCGTGCGCCGCAACCGCGCGCGGTCGGCGATGCGCGTCCACGGCAGGAACGGTTCGCCATCGGCATGCCGCGCGCGCAGCGTGCGCCACAGCACCACCGACGCGAACAGGCACGTCGCCCATTCGGCGATCGCCGTACCCAGCCCGATGCCGTGCGCGCCCATGTGCAGCGCGCCGGCCAGCCACACGTCCAGCCCCGCGTTGAGGCCGTTGAGCAGCAGCTGCACCAGCAGCAGCGTGCGGCTGCGTCCCAGCCCGATCAGCGCACCGCTGAAGGCATACAGCGCCAGCGCCGCCGGCGCGCCCCAGATGCGCGCGAAGAAGTAATCGCGCCCGACCGACTCCACCGCCGCGCTGGCGTCCATCAGGCCGAAATACAGCCCCACCAGCAGCCACTGCAGCACCAGCACCCCGGCCCCGAGCGCGACGCCCAGCAGCACCGAGCGCGCCAGCGTCGCCCGCACCTCGGCCTCGTCGCCGGCACCGGCCGCCTGCGCGATGAAGCCGGTGGTGGCCATGCGCAGGAAGCCGAAACTCCAGTAGACGAAGTTGAACAGCAGCGCGCCCAGCGCCAGCGCCCCCAGGTCCACCGCGCTGCCGTAGTGGCCGATGACCGCCGTGTCCACCAGCCCCAGCGTCGGCACGGCGGCATTGGCGATGATGATCGGCCACGCCTGGCGGGCGATGGACCCGCGCGTGTGCACCGGCATGGGGACTGCGGACATCGGGACGGGCCAACCTCGTGCGTCGGGGCGTTCTGCCGGGGGTCGACATGCTACTTGGCGCGCGTTGGTGGGCGTAGCGGGAGAAGCTCGCGGCTTCCGCCGCTCCCGCAAGGCGCCAGGGCGAAACTGTTGCTGGCCGGTTTGACGTGCCGACAAAATGAATACGCCGTCCGGGAATTTTTCTCGCTTCCGGCCCCGCCGATGCGTTGCACGATAGGTCGGCCAGCGGCGCGCAGGTCACCATCCCTGCGGGGGGAGAGCATGGCAGGGGAGCAGGAGGAAGGGGACAGCCTCGGCAAGCGCCTGGCAGGCGATGGCCTGATTGGCATGTCACAGGTGATACCGCACGTCGGGTCGCGGCTGGCGGCGTGGTGGGCGCGCACGCGCGCCAGTTCAATGCGTCTGGGCGGGCGTGCGCCCTGGTTCGGCAAGGGCTTCGGCCTGCGGCGCACCCTGTCGGTCGCCCTCGCCCTGTTCCTGCTGGTCTATCCGCTGAAACTCCTGCTGGACTGGATCGATCCGCTCAGCCTGCCGAGCGCATCGAAACTGCAGTCCGAACGCCTGTCCTCGCAGCTGGCCGCGCCGTTCTACGGCAACAAACAGCCACGGGCGCAGGACCACATCGCCGTGGTGTTGATCGACCAGAAGACGCTGGAAGCGCGCGGCATCGCATGGCCGCCGCGCTACGACTATTACGAGGAAGTCCTGCGCCGCATCGTCCGCCAGGGCCCGCGTGCGGTCTACGTGGACCTGCTGGTCACCCGCAAGCGCGAGTTCGACGACAGCCTCGGCGACGCCAGGTTGGCGCTTGGCGAAGACCTGGAGGCGCATCCGGTCCCGGTCTATTTCGGCACCGACAAACCCGGGCGGCCGTCGCTGTTCCACGACGTCGAAGGCGTCAGCGAACTCGTCACCGTCTGGCAGGGCGTCGACTACCCGCTGGCCGTGTCGCCGGCGCAGCAGCTCGGCGCACTGGAAGGCGCGAGCGACCGCTGCGATGCCGGCCGCGAAAACTGGTCGGTCGCCTACGGGCTCTACCACGATGCCTGCCCGCAAGCGGGCATGGCCGGCTGCAGGGAACCCGCCGCGCTGATGGCACCCGCGCAGGCATGCCGCGAGATCGCCGTGCAGTGGGGCCAGCGCCGCCCCGCCGGCAACGCGCGGCTGGACGAACTCGACGGCCAACACTGCCTGGCCGCATCCGATCCCGGCTTCAGCCGTGGGGCCAGCGCCGTCCGCTGGCTGTGGTCCGGGCTGGCCGGCAAGCTGGTGCCGCGCGCGGCGGCCGACCCGCGCGTGCCCTGCCCCTACACCCTGACCGTGCACGAAGAGCAGCTTGACGACCCGGACGTGGCGGCGTTGCTCCACGACCGCGTCGTGCTGGTCGGCGCCGACCTGGTCGGACTCAACGACCTGGCTGCCAACCCGGTCAACGGCCAGATCCCCGGCGTCTACGTCCACGCCATGGCGCTGGACAACCTGATGACCTGGGGCCGCGCGCACCTGTCGCCCGTGCGGCATGCCTGGCTGGCCTCGCTGCTGCTGGCGTTGTTCACGTCGCTGCTGCTGGCGGTGGTGCTGCGGCACGCGGAGCACCTGGGCGTCGGCCTGGCGGCGGCCGGCCTGGCGATCGCCTTCGGGCCGATCCTGGTCATGCACTTCTGGCTGCGCCATCCGCCGGTCGACTGGATCGGCAGCCTGGTGGTCTTTGCCTGGGTGGTCTTCCACGCGCGCGACGCAATCCTGATGCCCGGCGCACCGGCGCTGGCCACGGACGATGCTGCGCCGGCATCGGCGGCCATTCCCGTCCCGCCTGCGACCCCTGCACCACCGGTTCAACCCGTTCCATCCGCTCCTGGAGACCTGCCATGAAATCCATCCACCTGCTCCTGCCGCTCCTGCTGTCGGCCATGCTGTCGACGCTGCCCCCGGCCGCGCAGGCCGGCGACGCACCGGCCGCGGCGGCCGCGACGACCGAGGCCCATGTCGTCGGGTTCACGGCCAGGAAGCTGCACACCTACCAGCAGGAAGACGATCGCTTCCGCCGCTCCGGAGAGCTCGACATCGCCGCCACGGTGCTTCCGCTGAAGGTCCTGTCGGTGTCGAAGAAGGGCTACGTCGAAGTCGAAGGCCCGTCCGGGCCGGTGTGGCTCGACAAGCTGGACGTCAAGCTCGATTCGGCCGGCGCGCTGTCCCAGGCCGTCCAGTGCAACCGCCGGGTCACCACCACCGCCTCGGTGAAAAGCCACGTCGGCATGGGCGCCGGCGAAGGCTGCGATCAATGAGCGCGCAGGGCCGCCGGCGCGGCGCGACCGCGGGCCGCGCCTGCGTCGCCGTGGTCGCGGCGATGCTGTGCTGCACGCCGGCAACGGCCAAGTTGCCCTTCCTCAACCGGCACGCCGACAACAGCGCGCTGCTGGCCGGGCCGCCGGCAGGCCAGGTCGCCGACGCCACCCCCGGCGACGGGCTGCTCGCACAGCGGCGCGGCTACGGCGTCATCGTCGACGCCACCCTGGAACGGCAGCTCAACGACGTGCTGCACGACCTGCAACGGGTACTGCCCGAAGCACCGGCGCCGGCCCACGTCTACGCCATGCCCGACACCGAGTTCCGCGCCTACAGCACCGCGGACGGCGCCATCTTCATCGCGATGGGCATGCTGCAGAGCCTGCAGTCGCGCGACGAGCTCGCTGCCCTGCTCGGCCACGAGTACGCGCACATCCTGCTGCACCACCACGCCAAGGGCAAAGGCGAGACGGTGTCGCAGAAACTCTACGGCGTCGGCTCCCTGTACCTGGGCCTGCGCGGCGGAAAGAGCAACAAGATCACCGACGACCTGCTGCGCAAGTCGCTGTTCAACGAACTGGCGCTCGAAAGCGTGCAGAGCGCGGTGATGCCGGCCATGGGACGCAAGCAGGAAGACGAGGCCGACCGCCTGGCCGCCGACCTGCTGGTGCGCGCCGGCTACAACCCGGTCGCCATCGTCAGTTTCATGGACCGCATGGTGGAATGGGAGGCGCGCAACGAGGAAAGCGCCAGTGCGCGCGAGACGCGCACGGCCGAGACGACGCGGCTGGTCACGATGAGCGACAAGAGCATGTCGCTGAACCTCGACAAGAAGATGGACGGCCTGGTCGGCATCGTGGGCGATGTCGCAGCCGGCGGACTGGCGCTGCTGCGGCGGCGGCACTACCCCGCCAGCAAGCGCGCCGAGGCCGTCCGCGACTACATGTCGTCGCAGCATGGCGACGCCGACCGGCCGGACGAGCGTCCGATCCCGTGGGCGAACGACAGCGAAGTGCAGCAGTTGTTCGCCGGCGTCGCCGCGGCGCACGCCACGGCCGGCGCCCTGGCCGGACAGGACGCCAACGAAGCGAAGGCGCTTGCCGCCAAGGCTTCCGCAAGCCCCGCGGCGCGCAGCCCCTACGTCCGATTCATCACCACCGAGGCCCAGGGCAGGGATCCGGAAGGCCGGACCCTGGCCGCGCTGATCCAGGAACTCGACTCGCCCGATTCGGTGTTCGCGCTGCACTACCTGGTCCTCGACACCCTGACCCGGTCCGATCCCGAGAAGGCGCTGGCCGTGCTCGACCACAGCCGCAAGGCGCTCGACGACCCGCCGGAACTGCTGCCCTACAGCGTCCGCCTCAACAAGAAGGCCGGCCACAAGGAGGCCGCGAACCTGTATCTGGTCAAGTGCACCGCCTACGGCGACCGCGGATTGGCGCAGGCCTGCCAGAAGGAGCAATAGGGCGTCGCCGCGCCGGGCAAGTGCCCGCGGTTTCCACCGCTCCTGCAAAGGCCATGGTGGCGGCGCGCGGCCGGCGCGCTACGCCGTCGTGCCCCGCACCGACTCCGGCCCGAGCTTGAACCGGCACACGTGGCCGCCGCGGATCATGCATTCCATGTGGTGGATCCGGCGCCCGGTGGCGGCTTCCATGTAGGCGAGGTCGAACTTGCAGACCTGCGGATGCTGCGTGGCCAGGCCATGGAACACGCAGTTGAACGCCTCCACCTGCCAGTCGTCGCCGTGCCGGGCCGGCACCGCTTCATAGCCGAGCGCATCGAGCCGCTGCGCGAGCGCTCGCGCCAGCGCTTCGCCGCCATCGGCCTGCAGCGGCGCCTGGGTGGCGGCCACCGTGGCCCCGAGCTCCTGCAGCATCGCGCCCGTTTCCGGCTCGCCCACGCGTTCGAGCAGCTGCGAAATGAGCGCGGCCGCGATCGCCCCGTAGTTGCGCGGAAACAGCTCGCGCCCCTCGACGGTCAGCGCATAGCGCGCCTGCGGCCGCCCGCCGGTGGCACGCGGCTGCACGCGCTGCACCAGCCCCCGCACGATCAGCGTGGTGAGGTGCTGGCGTACCGCGTTGTGGGTAATGCGCAGGCTCTTGCACAGATCTTCGACCCCGGCCCCGTCGCGGGCCATCAGCAGCTGCCGGAGCAGCCGCTGCCGGGTGTCTCCGAACTGTGCGAGCCCTTGCGCCATGGCGACCTCAGCTGGCCTTGTCCGGGAACTGCCTGGCGATGGCCGCTGCCAGCGCGTCGGCAATCATGTCCATGTGCGACTGCATCGCCGCCCACTCGGCCGCCTCGCCGGCGGTGTCGTCCGCCAGGATCAGCTTGACCTGCTGTACGTGGTGCGCGCCGTGCGCCAGCAGCAGGCCGTGCACCGTGTCTTCGGACAGGTTGGGGTTGGCGCCGGCGAGGAACTTCGCGATCGCGGCGGCATTGGCGTGGAGGTCGTCGATCGCCTTGGCCGCGCCGGCTTCGTCATTGGCCGCGCTGGCATCGGTCATCGCCTTGACCGCGCCCCAGTGGCCGCCGAGCAGGGTCAACATCTGGTCGCCGCCGGCCTCGCCGTAGAACCCCGCGACCGCGCCGCTGATCTGTTTGGCGTTGTCGACCACCGCATCGGCTGCAGCGGTTGCATCGGCGTCGTTGCCCGCATGCACGGCCAGCGCGTAATCGCGGGCGTGGACGACATGGCCGTGCCACAGGTCGCGCATCGCCGCCTGCAGCTGCGGCGCGGGGACGGCGGCAGCGTCCGCATCGGCGGCCGTTGCGGTATCCGTGGCGGCCGGGGCCTCGGCCATGGCGTGGGGCGGCGTCGCCATGTCGGCGCTGTCGGCAGACGGGGCGGTCTGGCTGCAGCCGGCCAGGGCCAGCGCAACGGCAAGGCCAAGCAGGTTGAACGGAGTGGACATCGGAGGACTCCCGGAGACGTCGCGGGTTGCGACCGGCACATCCTGGGCTTCCGGACGCTATTCCACCTAAAGGTATGTGTAAAGCACATGGGGCGTGCCGGAGCACGCCCCCATGCCTGGCCGGGCGGCCTACTCCGCCGGCATGGCCGCCGGATCCATCCACATCGGGCCCCAGATGTGGCCGTCGGGATCGGTCAGGTCGCGCCCGTACATGAAGCCCATGTCCTGCACCGGATTGACGTCCGCCGTGCCGCCGTTGGCCACCGCCGCTGCGACCATGGCATCGACCGCCTCGCGACTGTCCAGCGACAGCCCCAGCGACACCTCGCTCGACGTCGGCGGCGGGATCGGCCGATCGGTGAACGTGCGCCACTTTTCGTGCGTCAGCAGCATCACGTGGATCGCCTCGCTCCAGACCATGCAGGCGCCGGTGGTATCGGAGAATTGCGGGTTGTTGGTGAAGCCCAGGGCTTCGTAGAAGGCCATCGAGGCAGGCAGGTCCGCGACCGGCAGGCTGATGAAGATCATGCGGGGCATGGCGGGTGTCCTTTGACGGGTTGGTGCCGGGGCGACGAACGGCGGGGGCGGGAATCGACAATCACCGGGGCGCAGCCTACTCCCGCCCCGCCCGCCACCATCGCCACAGGATGGCGGGTTCCGCAGGCGATGCCCTCGCCCACGCCATTACCGCAGAACCCCGCCCGGCATCGGTGGCCATCCCTCTGGTGCCGACTCCTCAACCCCATTCCCCTCCAGACCGGCGACTGCCGCTGGTCTAGGATGGATCCGGTTTTCACCGGTACCTGCGCATGAGCCAGGACATCCAAGCACTCCAGGCCGCCCTGCGCGCCTTCGCCCAGGAGCGCGATTGGGAACAGTTCCACTCGCCCAAGAACCTGGCGGCAGCGCTTTCGGTCGAGGCCGCCGAGCTGTTGGAACATTTCCAATGGCTCAGCGAGGAGCAAAGCCGCAACATGCCTGCGGAGAAGCGCGCGCAAGCCGCGGACGAAGTGGCCGACGTACTGCTCTACGCGCTGCAGCTGGCGGACAAGCTGGGCATCGACCCGCTCGATGCCGCATGGAAGAAGCTGGGAACAAACGGGGAGAAGTATCCGGTGGAGCGCGCCAGGGGCCGCAGCACCAAGTACACAGAACTGTAATCGCCACACCGGGGGGGTTGGCCTTGATCATCTACCAGAGCACGAAGTCGGGTTTCCTTCACGACACCGACAATCGCGACATCGATGACGTCATCGCAACGGCCTACCTCGCGCGCACGGGCAAGTACGTGCCACAGGCCGAGATCCGCTCCTGGCGCGAGTCGCTCGGACAGATGGCCAAGATCCTGCGCGACGAGGAGATGCCCGACGACATGGGCGTCGGCATCGAATACGGCATACCGCAAACCGCAAAACGGATCGACTTCATCCTTTCCGGACGCGACGCCGAGAATCGCCCGCACGTGATCGTGGTCGAACTCAAGCAGTGGTCGTCGTCGAGGCTTTCCGACAAGGACGGCATCGTGATCGCGCAACGCGGCGGCGCCTACGAGAGGGAGGGTCCGCACCCCTGCTACCAGGCCTGGTCCTATGCCGCCCTGCTCGAAGGCTTCAACGAGGCCATCCACGGCGGCGGCATCGGCCTGCGTCCCTGCGCCTACCTGCACAACTACATCGAAGACGGCGTCATCAACCACCCGCACTATGCGCCCTACATCGACAAGGCGCCGCTGTTCCTGCGCGGCGACGCGGAGCGCCAGCGGCTGCGCGACTTCATCAATCGGCACGTTCGCCGCGGCGACAACGCCGAACTACTCTACCAGGTGGAGAACGGTCGCATCAGACCCTCGAAGATGCTGGCCGACAGCCTCGGCAGTATGTTGCGCGGCAGCCGTGAATTCGTACTCGTCGACGACCAGAAGGTCGTGTATGAAACCGTCCTTTCCCTTGCGCGCAATGCGCACAGCGATGCCAAGCAGGTGGCCATCGTCCACGGCGGCCCGGGCACGGGGAAATCCGTGGTTGCGGTGAACCTGCTGGCCGAGCTGGCAAAGATCGGCCTTCTTGCGAAGTACGTTTCCAAGAACGCAGCGCCGCGCAAGGTCTACGAAGCCAAACTGGCCGGCGATCGTTTCCGCAAGGTCCAGATCTCCAGCCTCTTCAGCGGGTCCGGGGCCTTCGTCGACACTGCCCCCAATACGTTCGACGTGCTACTCGTGGACGAAGCGCACCGGCTGAACCGGTTCTCCGGCCTGTACGGCAACCTCGGCGAGAACCAGGTCAAGGAAGTCATCGAGAGCGCGAAGTGCACCGTCCTGTTCGTCGACGACGACCAGATGGTCACTCTCAACGACATCGGGCACTCGACGGAACTCGAGCGCTGGGCAACCCGCCTCGGCGCGCAGGTGACGCGCCTGGAACTGGCTTCGCAGTTCCGCTGCAACGGTTCCGACGGCTATCTCGCATGGCTCGACCGCACGCTCGGGATCCGCGATACGGCCAACATCGAGTTCGACGCCGGCACCTTCGACTTCCGCGTCATCGAATCCCCCACCGAGCTGCACGCACTGATCGCCGAAAGGAACCGCAACAACAAGTCCCGCGTGGTTGCCGGATACTGCTGGGACTGGAAGAGCAAGAAGGATCCCGACGCATACGATATCGTGCTCGATGAGCACGACTACCGGAAGCAATGGAACCTCGACAGATACGGCAGCCTCTGGCTCATCGATCCGGACTCGATCGACGAGGTCGGTTGCATCCACACCTGCCAGGGCCTGGAGCTGGACTATGTCGGCGTCATCGTCGGCCCCGATCTGATTGCACGCGAAGGCCGCCTAGTGACATCGGCGGAGAATCGTTCCAGGCACGACCGTTCGATCCGCGGCTACAAAAAACAGCTGCTATCCAATCCCGGGAAAACGCGGGCACGCCTCGACAGGATTATCCGAAACACCTACCGGACGCTGATGACACGAGGCATGAAAGGTTGCTACGTATATTGCACGGATGCTGAAACCAGGCAGTACTTTCGTCGCGCCAAGGAGGCTGGCGAGGTCGAATGACAGCTGCCGGCCGGTCGACTGCAGCCGTTGGGCCTGCCGGGAATCGCATCAAGGATACTCACTGCGCAGCGCACTCGCGATCTCGCGCCACTTCGCGGCAGACCCTCGAAAACGATGCGGCGTCGCGCTGTCGATCCCATGCAGCGCACCTTTGCAGAAGTGGTCGCTGGCCTTCGTCGGCCTCAGCAATCCCCCACCGCCTGCGGCCTCGGCATATCCTCGCCCGGTTCGTCCTGCCCACCCGCCAGCGGGACGCGCGGCGCATTGCCGGCAAGGCGATGCATGCGGCCGACGGTGCTGTCGAAGGCGGTGGCGACGGGGACGTTGCGGGTGGCGAACAGGTGCGCGAGGGAGTGGTAGTAGCCGAGGGTGCCGTCGCGGCCGCCGTTGAAGCGGTCGAACACGGTCTGGCCGATGCCGGGGGTTTCGAGGTCCTGGGCGATGGCGCGGGCGTTCTGCAGTTTGTCGCAGGCGGCGACGAGCAGGACTTCATCGGTGGCGTCGATGAGGTCGGCCAGGTGGGCACGCTTGCGCCGGTGCCAGTTGCGGCGTGCGGCGGCGGGGTTGTCCTGTGCGGCCTTGGCTTCGGCGGTGGCATCGGTGCAGGCCAGGACGATGTTGACGACGGCTTCGCCGAACAGGGCGCGGATCATGCCTTCGTGGGCCTGGCCGCAGTCCTCGATGGTGTCGTGCAGGAGGCCGGCAATGGCCTGTTCCTCGCTGCCGTCGTGTTCGATCACCAGTGCGGCGACGCCGAGCAGGTGGCTCAGGTACGGCACGCGGGTGCCCTTGCGAAGCTGCCCGGCGTGCGCGATGCGCGTGTAGTCGACGGCGCGGCTGAAACGGTCGGTCAGTATGGTCACGCTCCCCCCTGGTCCCTGCATTCTGTCCGTGCAGCCGTTCTTCAACGCGGAAAGCGTGGGGAAGCGGCAACGGATGGCAGGGAGGGGAATGGTAGCGGTGGGGGCGGGGGTTTTTGGGTTGGTGAGAAGTTTTCCTAGGGGTTGGGGGCTGTGAGCGGTGTGGGGGCGTTGGGGAAAACCATCCCCACCCAAACCCTCCCCTTGAAGGGGAGGGCCTCAAGGCCGTGGCTTCCCTTGAAGGGAGGGCTTCAACGCTGGGCGGCGGCTACTGCGGCTTTGCGTCGGGGGAGACGAGGTTGTGGATGGCTTCGGCGAGGATCTCGCCGGTGACGGGTTTGCGCAGGAAGGCGTCGAAGCCGGCGGCGGTGGCCTGGGGTTCGGCTTCGGGGTCGGCGCGGGCGGTGACGGCGAGGAGGGGGCGGTCGAAGCCGGTGGCGCGCAGCTGGCGGGCCAGGGCGAAACCGTCGATGCCGGGCAGGTCGAGGTCGAGCAGGCCCAGGTCGAAGCGGGTGCCGGCGGCTTCGGCAAGGGCGGCCAGGCCGTGGGCGGCGTGGACGACGGTGTGGCCCTGGGCGCGCAGCAGGCCGGTGATGACGTCGGCCACGGTGGGGTCGTCTTCCACCAGCAGCAGCTGCAGGGGGCCACTGGCGACGGGGCGGGCTTCGGTACGGGCGGCGGCGATGGCTTCGGCCGCGGGCAGCGGCAGGTCGACGTTGAAGCGGGTGCCCTGCCCCGGCGCGCTGTCGACGTCGATGCGGCCGCCCATCGCGTCGGCGAGTTCGCGGCAGATCGCCAGGCCCAGGCCACTGCCGCCGTAGCGGGCGGCGGTGCGGGCGCCTTCGGCCTGTTCGAAGCGGCGGAACAGGCGCAGCTTCTGTTCGTCGTTGAGGCCGGGGCCGGTGTCGGCGACGCTGATGCGCAGGCCGTCGCCGTGCGGTTCGATGCCGAGGGCGACGTGGCCGCGCTCGGTGAACTTGATGGCGTTGCCGAGCAGGTTGAGCATGATCTGGCGCAGGCGCACGGCATCGCCGCGCACCCAGCGCGGGACGCCGGGATCCAGCGACTGGTGGAACGCCAGGCCGCGCTTGCGGGCGACCGGTTCCATCAGCACGACCACGTCGTACACCAGCCGGTGCAGGTCGAAGACGCTGGTATCGAGTTCGAGCTTGCCGGCCTCGATGCGGGCCAGGTCAAGCGCGTCGTTGACCAGCCGCATCAGGTGGTCGCCGGCGTTGCGGATCGATTCGGTGTAGCCGCGCTGGCGCGCGTCCAGGTCGGTGCCCAGCAGCAGTTCGCTCATGCCCAGCACGCCGGTCATGGGCGTGCGCACCTCGTGGCCGAGGGTGGCCAGGAAGCGGCTCTTGGCCTGCGATGCCTGCTCGGCGACTTCGCGCTGGTGTTCGGCCATCTGCCAGTCGTGGCGGCGGCGCAGGCGCTGGCGGTAATCGGCGGCCATCTTCCACAGCAGCAGCAGGGCGAGCAGGACAAAGGCCACGCGCGCCCAGGGGGTGTTCCACCACTGCGGGCGCACGGTCAGGCGCAGCACCTGTTCGCGCGCGGCGTTGCCGGCGGCGTCGGCGGCGCGCAGGCGCAGGGTGTACTTGCCGGCAGGCAGGCCGGTGAAGCTGCGCTCGCCCACCGAACCCTGCTGCACCCAGTCGGCGTCGAAGCCCTCCAGTCGCGACCAGTAGCGGTTGTTGGCCGGATCGTCGTAGGACAGCAGGCGCGCGCGCACGGTGAACTCGTGTTCGCTGGGCGACAGCGACATCGCCGGCGCGAGCGGCATGTCCTGCCAGCGCCCGTCGCGGCGCACCGCGAGCGAGTCCAGCCGCAACGCCGGCACGACGGGCGCGGGTTCGTCGGCGAGGGTGTCGACCAGCACCACGCCGCCGTCGGCGGTGGTGGCCGCGAGCATGCCTTCCTCGGTGAGGGTGATGCTGCGGTCGAGGAATTCCTGGCTGCCGATGCCCTGTTGCACGCCGTAGCTGCGCAGCAGGCGCGGCGATGGCGTCCAGCGGAACAGGCCGCGGGTGGTCGACATCCAGACCCGGTGCCGGCTGTCCACGCGCAGGCCGGCGGCGCCGACCGAAGGCAGGCCGTCGTCCGCGCCGGCGCTGGCGGTGCGCTTCCATCCCTCGCCGTCGCGCTCGTAGCGTTCCAGGCCCGACAGGCGCTGCAGCCACAGGGCGTCGGGGCCGTCGAAGGCGAAGGCGAACACGCGCTCGCCTGCTGTCGCCGGCACCGGCACGAAATGGCCGCTGCCCGCGTCCAGCCGCGACAGCCCGCTGGCGCCCGCGATCCACGGCTCGCCGCTGCCGGGGGCGAACACCAGCTCCTCGAGCTCGCCATTGCCCACGCCGTCGTCGCTGCCGGCAGGCCAGGCCTGCAGCACGGCGCCGGTCTGCGGGTCGCGGCGCTGCAGGCCGCCGCCCTGGCTGGACAGCCAGACGCTGCCGTCGCCGGCCACGCGCAGCAGGTCGATGTAGCCGGGCAGCACGGCGTCTGCGTTGCTGTTGCCGCGCCATTCGTCGATGGCGCCGCCAGACGACAGCCGCAGCAGGCGTCCGTTGCCGCCGATCCACAGGTGTTCGTGCTGGTCCTGGACGAGGGAGAACATGCGCACGTCACGCAGGCGTTCGCGCACGTCGTCGCCGAAGCCGGTGACCTCGCCTTCGGCGTCGATGTGCTCGATCACGCCGTTGTAGCCGCCAAGCCAGACGCCGCCGCCGAACGCCGGCGCGATCGCGCGGTAGAAGTCGCCCTGCAGCACGCCGCCGGCACGCGAGAACTGCGCGATCGAGCGCCAGTCCGAGCGCAGGTAGCCCAGGCCCGCGCCGGCCACCGGCACCCACAGCGCGCCATCGTCGGTGCGCAGCAGGGCGGTCACGGTCTTGACGATGCCCGGCCCGCCCAGCGGCACCGGCACGGGGATGCCGCCGGGCGGCACGCGCCACAGGCCCTTCTGGCTGCCGAGCCAGTACGCGCCGTCGTCGTCGCGGGCGATCTGGGTGAGCACGTTGGGATGCTCGAACATCGGCGCCCAGTCCGGCTGCGACCAGCTCCCGTCCGCGGCCAGCACGAACACGCCCTGCATCGTGCCCACCCACAGGTCGTCGCCGACCAGCGTGGCCGAATACACGCGCGGGGTGTCTTCCATCGGCATCGCCACGCGCTGCACGCGGCCGTCGGCGAACTTGGCCATCCCGGCCCAGGTGGCGATCCACAGCGTGCCGTCGGGCCCAAAGGCCAGCGACATGACGGTGTCGGACGGCAGGCTGTCGGGATCGGCGTCGTCGTGCGCGTAGCGGGTGATGCTGCCGTCGGGCGCGAGGTGGTGCAGGCCGCCTTCGTAGTTGCCGAACCAGATGTCGTCGCCGCGGCTGGCGATGGTGAACACGTCGTCGCTGCCCATCTGCGGGTGGTCGGCCTTGCGGATGTGGCGGAAGCCGAGGCGGTCGGCGCCGAGCACGCTCACGCCGCCCCCTTCGGTGGCGACCCAGACCCGGTCGCGCTCGTCGATGTGGACGAACTGGACGTTGTTGCCGGGCAGCGACTGCGGGTTGCCCGGTTCGTGGCGCCAGACACGCATCTCCAGGCCGTCGTAGCGCGCCAGGCCGTCGCCGGTGGCGATCCAGATGTAGCCGTCGCGGTCGCGGGCAATGCCGAAGAAGTCGGTGGACGGCAGCCCCTGCGCGGCGCCGATGATGCGGAAGCGCGGGGTTTCCGGGACGGCGGCGTGCGCATCCCGACCGCCGGACAGCGCGGCCAGCAGCACGAGCAGGGGCACGATCAATGTGCGCAGCATGGTTCCCTCCCCCGGCGCGCCCTCCCCGGCGCCCGGGAATCCTCGCAACGCAGCGTTGCGCACGCAAGGGCGGGATTGCCGAGGCACGGCGGCCGGCGCGATGGATAAGCACCTAGAATCGGCCCATGGTCCGATCCGTCCCCGCCACGCACCTGGCCACGTCCCCTGATTTCGCGGCTGCGCGGAGCGTCCGGCGTCCGTGGGCCGTAGCCGTGCTGCTGGCGGGGCTGGCGCTGCCGATGGCGGTCCATGCGCAGGCGGCGCGCTACGAACTCGACCCCGTGCACACGCGGGTGATGTTCGAGATTTCGCACGCGGGGTATTCGCAGGCGATCGGCACGGTGTCGGGCAGTACCGGCACGCTGGTATTCGATCCGGAAGACTGGACCAGCGCGCGGGTGGAGGTCAGCGTGCCGCTGTCGCGGCTCGACCTGGGCGACGCGAAGTGGAACCGCGCCGCGCTCGGGCGCAACCTGCTCGATGGCGAGGCGCATCCGCTGGCGACCTTCACTTCCACGCGCGTGGAGCCGGTCGACGCCACGCATGCGCACGTGGTTGGCACGCTCACCCTGCACGGCGTGGCGCGGGAGGTGGTGCTGGAGGTGGCGTTCAACCAGCTCAAGCGCTATCCGCTGCCGCCGTTCCGCCGCACCGCGGGGTTCTCGGCGACCACGACGATCAGCCGCAAGGCCTTCGGCATCGACGCCTGGCCGACGGTGATCGGCGATGCGGTCGCACTGCGCATCGAGGCCGAGGCGCGGCGCGTGCACGGCGATGCCGGCCTGGACGCAACACAGGACGAAACCCGGGACGAAACGCCGGAAACGGCGAGTGCCGACGCAACGGTCCCCGCCGCAGTACCCCCTGACGCCGCGATTCCCGAGGAAACCTCCGCGGACGAAGACCCCGCCCAACCACCGCTACAGGAACCGACACCATGACCTGGAAGAACACCGCAGACCAGTGGGGCCCTGTCAGCAAGCTGCTGCACTGGCTGATCGTGGTGCTGGTGCTGGTGCTGGCCGTGGTCGGCCTGACCATGGGCGAGCTGCCGAAAACGCCGAAGTACTTCTGGGTCTACACGATGCACAAGTCCACCGGCATCACCGTGCTGGCGCTGGTGCTGGTGCGCATCGCCTGGCGCCTGTACGCCGGCGCGCCGAAACCGGTGCCGGGCACGCCGACGTGGCAGTCGCGCATCGCGTCGGTGACCCACTTCCTGCTCTATGCGCTGCTGCTGGCGATGCCGCTGTCGGGCTGGCTGTACGACTCGGCCAGCGGCCTGCGCCCGTTCCGCTGGTACGGGCTGGTCGAGATGCCGAAGCTGTCGCCGCCGAACGAAGGCCTGCGCGGGCTGTCCCACGATGCGCACGAACTGCTGTTCTGGGTGCTTGTCGCACTGGTGGTGGTGCACGCGGCGGCGGCGTTCTACCACCACATGTTCCAGAACGACGACACGCTCCGGCGCATGCTGCCCGGCAGGCGCGGCGCGCGGAATCCCGGCTAGACCGGGAGCCTGTGGGAGCGGCCATGGCCGCGATGCCTTTCCGCGATGTCTTTCGCAGCCTGGCCGCTCCCACTAGGGAAAAGAACACATCCACAGGAGTCCCCCATGTCCCACAAGCTCACCACCCCGGCCGCGGTCGCGGCCACCCTCGTCGCCCTGATGGCCTCGATGCCTGCGATCGCCGCCGACTACGTGCAGGCCGCCGGCTCGACGCTGGCGTTCGCCACCAAGTACGACGGCGAAGTCTTCACCGGCGCCTTCCCCGGCTTCTCGACCCGGCTCAGCTTCGACCCGGCCGACCTGTCCGGCGCGAAGCTCGACGTCACCATCCCGCTGGCCGGCGCCGACACCGGCAACGGTGACCGCGACACCACGCTGCGCGGCGCGGATTTCTTCAACGTCGCTAAGTTCGCGCAGGCGCGCTACAGCGCGACCAAGTTCCGCAGCCTCGGCGGCGACCGCTATGCGGCGGACGGCACGCTGGAACTGCGTGGCGTGAGCAAGCCGGTGACGCTGACCTTCACCTGGACACCCGGCGCGGCGCCGGTGCTGGCGGGCAAGGCGACGGTCAAGCGACTGGAGTTCGGTGTCGGCGGCGGCGACTGGTCGGATACCGGCACCATCCCCGACGAGGTGGCGGTCAGCACGCGGGTGGTGTTCAAGCCGGCGGACTGAGCGATTGCGGGACCCGTGCGTGGCCTGTCGTGGCAATGTCACGCCCGCCGCGTGACGGGCAGCGCAGACCGCGCGCCCTGCCCGCCTGCCCAACCCCGGATCGACCCTAGGTAGGGCACGCCCCGGATAGCCGCTCCTGCGCCGCGGTGGTGCAATCACCGCAGCCGGGCCTTGGGGAGCTTCGGCCTCCAACGTCCCGCGAGCGCAAGGAGCAGATGGATGAGGATTTCGGCCGCCACCAGTCACAACCTGGCCCCAGTGCGACAGGCACTGGCCAATTACACCGTCCGCCACGGCGACACCCTGGCCAGCATCGCCAAGCAGCTCGGCGTCAACCGCCAGGCGCTGATCGCCGCCAATCCGCAGATCCGCAACCACAACCTGATCTATCCCGGCGACACGATCGAGGTGCCGCAGGGCGCCAAGGCCGGTGCACCGGCGGCGGCGGCCAACGAACCGGTCACCGCGGGTTCCACTTCGGCGGGCGGCAAGTTCGACTACAACCGCATCGACGGCGTGCAGGGCAATCCCAACGTCACCCCGGCCTTCATTTCCGAGGTCGAGGCGATGGCCGGGCGCCTGGGCACCAAGCCCGAATACCTGATGGCGGTGATGAGCTTCGAGACCGGCGGCAGCTTCTCGCCGGGCCAGGCGAACAGCGCCGGCAGCGGCGCGACGGGGCTGATCCAGTTCATGCCCAACACCGCGTCGGAGCTGGGAACCAGCACCTCCGCGCTGGCGCGGATGAGTTCGGTCGACCAGCTGCAGTACGTGGAGAAGTACTTCATGCAGCGTGCGGGCGCCAACAACGGCAACCTGTCCACGCTCGAGGGCGTCTACACGTCCGTACTGTACGGCTCGCCCAAGTCGGACCCGAACTCGACCCTGTGGTCCAGCGGCAGCACCGAATACCGCTGGAACAGCGGCCTGGACAAGAACGGCGACGGCCGCATCACCGCCGGCGAAGCCGCGGGCGCGGTGCGCGGGCGCGTGGACGGCAACATCGACGAGGGCGGCACGGCCATTTCCGGCAATCGGTCCGGCAATCCGTCCGGCAATGGCCCGGTCGACACCACCGGGGCCAATCCCGCGGGCATCCACAACGTGGTCCGCGGCGACACGCTGTGGGACATCGCGATCGGCAACGGCATCCGGCCGTCTTCCCTGATCGCCGCCAACACGCAGTTCAAGAACCCGGACCTGATTTTCCCGGGCCAGAAGGTCCACCTGCCCGGCATCAGCGCGTCGGGGACGTCCACCACGTCCACCACCGGCACATCCACCACCGGCACGTCCGCGAGCGGAAGTTCGTCGGCCACCACCGGTGCCCTTGCCGGCGGCGTGCTGGGGATTGCGCAGTCGTTCCTCGGCCGCAATGCCTCCGACCTCAAGCGCAGCGGCGACCTGCCGATGGACGCGTGGGTCCCCAACAACGTCAACTGCGCCAACTTCGTCACCGCGGCGCTGCAGAAGGCCGGGCTGATCAACTGGCACGACAACACCGTGTCAGGCGCCGCCTCCAGGCTCAAGGCCGACGGCTGGAAGGTCGTGCCCGCCTCGCAGGCCAAGGCCGGCGACGTGTGCATCCTCAACTACGGCGGGCACATCGAACTGGTGGCCGGCAACAACAACGGCGACATCAAGCTGATCGGTTCGAACAACATCAACCCCGACGGCTCGCAGCAGGTCAGCTACAGCAACCCCTACGGCGGCGCCTGGTACCTGACGCCGGCCTGACGTTCCCCCGACGGCAGGCGGCGGCCCGATCGCCTCCTGCCGGCCCGGCCTCCCCGGGCAAGTACGGCCGCCACGTGCGGCCGTTTTTTTGTTCTTCACCGACCGGCGGACAAGGCTGCCAGCCCACTCAGTCCTCGAACAGCGCGTGCGGTGCGCCGTATTTCTCCGGCCAGGACAGCCACACCATGTCGGTGGGGCCGATGACGTCGGCGGCAGGCGTCCATGCGTCGCCCTCGCGCCGCAGCAGGGTGACGTAGTCGGGCGAGACGTAGCCCTCGCGCGCCGAGTCGGCCAGCGGCGTGCCGGCGTAATCGATGGGCTTGCCGTCTGCATCTTCCATGTGCGCGTACAGGAAGCCCCAGCCATCGCCGACCCGGACCTGCTCGACCACGAACTGCACGTCGCGCCCGAGCTTGCGCTTGATCGCCGCGCGTGCGGCATCCAGGAGCTGGCGGCGTTCGGCACTGCCGGGTTCGGGGGTGTGGATCTGCTCGGTGGCGTCGCTGCTGTTCATGAGGATCAGGCCCAGAAGGAGGAAAAGGGTGCGGAATCTGCGCATCGGCGCGGCTCCATTCGGCGGCGCAACGCCGCGGCACCGGCCAGTATCGCCAAGGCACGGCCGGCGCTGCGACTGGGGCGATCCCTAGCGTGGCAGCCAGGCGCGGACGCGATCGGCGTCGAACGGCCAGTCCAGTTCAATACCAGTGACCGTATCACGCAGCACCGGGACGCGCGTTCCGTAGGCGGTTTCGAGCGCTTCCACGTCGTCGATCCAGATGCTGTCGAATTCCGGCACGCGCGCCGCGGCGAGCACGGCCAGTGCCTGGTCGCACAGGGGGCAGTCGTCGCGCTGCAGCAGCTGCAGGCGGGGGTTCGGTCGATCGGGCGCGGTCATGGCGGCGGGCGGGACGTTGCGGTGGCGGCGGCATAGAATAGCCGGATGGCCGTCAGCACCTTTGACCTGTTCAAGATCGGCATCGGGCCGAGTTCCTCGCATACCGTGGGGCCGATGCGCGCCGCGGCGCGTTTCGTCGACCACTGGCTTAACGAGGCGGGCCGGCTGCAGGACGTGGCGCGGATCCGCGCCGAAGTCTTCGGCTCGCTGGCGCTCACCGGCCGCGGCCACGGCACCGACAAGGCGGTGCTGATGGGGTTGGAGGGCCACCTGCCCAACGAAATCGACCCGGACATCATCCCCGCCGCGCTCGAACGCATCCGCGGCGGGAAGCAGGTGCTGCTCGGCGGCAAGCATGCCGTCGCCTTCGACGAGAAGCGCGACCTGCTGATGAACAAGCGCCAGAAGCTGCCGTACCACACCAACGGCATGCGCTTTACCGCCTACGACGCCAACGGCGACATGGTCGCCACGCGCGACTACTACTCGGTCGGCGGCGGCTTCGTGGTCAACCAGGACGAGGCTGCCGAGGACCGCATCGTCGCCGATACCACGCCGGTGCCGCACCCGTTCCACAGCGGCGACGAACTGCTGGCGCAGGCGCGCGACAACCACCTGACCATCGCGCAGCTGATGATGGCCAACGAGCAGTCCTGGCGCAGCGAGGACGAGATCCGGGCCGGCCTGCGCGAGATCCTCGACGCGATGCAGTCGTGCATCCAGCGCGGCATCCGCCAGGAAGGCACCCTGCCCGGCGGCCTGCACGTGTCGCGGCGCGCGCCGGCGCTGTACGGCGAACTGTCCTCGCGCCCCGAAGCCGGCATGCGCGACCCGCTGACCACGCTGGACTGGGTCAACCTCTACGCGCTGGCGGTCAACGAGGAAAACGCCGCCGGCGGCCGCGTGGTCACCGCGCCGACCAACGGCGCCGCCGGGATCCTGCCATCGGTGCTGCGCTATTACGACCGATTCATCCCCGGCTCGAACGAACAGGGCGCTTTCGACTTCCTGCTCACCGCCGCGGCCGTGGGCATCCTGTACAAGGAAAACGCCAGCATCTCCGGCGCCGAGGTCGGCTGCCAGGGCGAGGTGGGCGTGGCCTGCTCGATGGCGGCGGCGGGGCTTACCGCGGCACTGGGCGGCAATCCCAGCCAGATCGAGAACGCCGCCGAGATCGGCATGGAGCACAACCTGGGGCTCACCTGCGACCCGATTGGCGGCCTGGTGCAAATCCCCTGCATCGAGCGCAACGCGATGGGCGCGGTGAAAGCGATCAACGCCTCGCGCATGGCGATGCGCGGCGACGGCAAGCACAAGGTGTCGCTGGACAAGGTCATCAAGACCATGCGCGACACCGGCCGCGACATGCAGGACAAGTACAAGGAAACCTCGCGCGGCGGACTGGCGGTGAACGTCATCGAGTGTTGAGCGACATCCCTCGCTGACCCTGCAGGAGCGGCTTCAGCCGCGAGCTCTTGATC
>NZ_BAAAZU010000031.1:181838-273984 GCF_039537065.1 Luteimonas lutimaris
ATGAAAGCTCGCGGCTGAAGCCGCTCCTACAAACCCGCGTGCCGGCAACTTTCACGGCCCCGCGGCGGCGCCGTCCCTATCCTCGACGCGGCCTGTCCCCGGAACTCTCCATGCGTCGCTCATTCCTTCCCGCCGCTGCCATCGCCCTCGCGCTGGCCGCTGTCCCCGCCTTCGCCGCGGAACCGCCCTTCTACGGCCCGCAGCTGGAAGGCTTCGCCTACCCGCATCCGGTCAAGCGCTTCGAGTTCGAATCCCAGCGCCAGAAGCTGGCGATGGCCTACATGGACGTGGCGCCCGCCGCGGAGCCCAACGGACGCACGGTGCTGTTGCTGCACGGCAAGAACTTCTGCGCGGCGACCTGGGAAGCGCAGATCACCGCACTGTCCGATGCCGGTTTCCGCGTGATCGCCCCCGACCAGATCGGCTTCTGCAAGTCGAGCAAGCCGCGCCGCTACCAGTTCACCCTCGGCCAGCTGGCCGACAACACCCATGCGCTGCTGCAATCCCTCGGCATCACGCGCGCGGTGGTCGTGGGCCATTCGATGGGCGGCATGCTTGCGGCGCGCTATGCGCTGCAGTATCCGCAGGCCACCATGCAGCTGGTGCTGGTCAACCCGATCGGGCTGGAGGACTGGCGCGCCGAGGGCGTGCCCTGGCGCAACGTCGATGCCTGGTACGCGGGCGAACTGAAGACCAGCTTCGACAGCATCAAGGCCTACCAGCGCAAGGTCTATTACGGCGGCAAGTGGAAGCCGGAGTACGACCGCTGGGTGGCGATGCTCGCCGGCATGTACGCCGGCCCCGGCAAGGCCGCGGTGGCCTGGGACCAGGCGCTGGCCTCGGACATGATCTTCAACCAGCCGGTGGTGTACGAGTTCCCGCGCATCCGCGTGCCGACCACGCTGCTGATCGGCCAGCGCGACCGCACCGCGATCGGACGCGACCTTGCATCACCCGAACTGTCCGAACGCCTCGGCGACTATCCCGAGCTCGGCAAGCGCGCCGCGCGCCTGATCCGCAATTCACGGCTGGTCGAATTCGAAGACCTGGGCCACTCGCCGCAGGTGGAAGCACCTGGGCGCTTCAACGCGGCGCTGTTGGAAGCACTGGAGTAGGCGCGGGGGCGCCACGCACGATCCGCAGCACGTCATCCAGCAGCGCGGCGGCGGTGACTTCCGCACCGGCGCCCGGCCCCTGCACGACCAGTGGCTGCCCGCGATAGCGGTCGGACCAGATCGCAACGCGGTTGTCGGTGCCGGCCCCTGCGGCCAGCGGGTCGCTCGGATCCAGCGCCTCGGGTCCCACGCTGGCGCGAACGCGGCCGTCATCGCCACGCTGCAGGCGGGCGATGAAGCGCAGCGTCGCGCCGGCCGCCGTGGCCTGCGCATGGCGCGCGCGCAGCGGTGCGTCGAGCGTGGACAGCACGGCATCGACCTCGCCCGGCGCGGACGCGGCGAGCGCGGGCGTCAGCAGCGATTCGACGGCGACGTCGTGCGCTTCCAGCGCGATGCCCGCGGCGCGCGCCAGGATCAGCAGCTTGCGGCGCACGTCCTCGCCGGACAGGTCCTCGCGCGGGTCGGGTTCGGTGTAGCCGGCATCGCGCGCGGCACGGACGCAGTCGGAAAACGGCGCGCTGCCGTCGTAGCGGTCGAACAGCCACGCCAGCGAACCCGAGAGCACGCCGGCGATCGCGTGGACGCGGTCGCCACCGGCGCGCAGTTCGCGGATCGAACGCAGCAGCGGCAGCCCCGCGCCCACCGTGGCGGCGTCGCCGTAGTGCGTGCCGCCTTCGGCGCGGGCGTGCGCGATGGCGTGCGCGCGATCGCCGTGGGCGCCGGCGCCGAGCTTGTTGGCGGTGACTACGTGGATGCCGCGCGCCAGCCATTCGCCGTGCCAGCCGGCGACCAGGTCGCTGGCGCTGGCGTCGACGAGGATGTCGCCCCGGCGCAGCGCCTCGGCTTCCACCCAGGGTGACCACGCGTCCGCCCGCGCGGGGGCAGCACGCAGGCGTTCGAGCACGCGCTCCGGCGCATCGCCGGTGCAGGCTTCGAGTGCGCGCGAGTTCGACAGCCACGCGAACGCCGGCAGCGGCACGCCGGCCGCACGCAGTTCGCCGCAGCGGGCGACGAAGGCGCCACCGACGTTGCCGGTGCCCAGCAGTGCCACGCGCGGCGGCGCTGCGTGCGCGACGGCGGCGGGTAGCGGCAGGCTGACGACGTTGCTCATGCGTCCACCTGCGCGGCCTGCCGACGCGTGGCGCCGTCGATCACTGCCTGCGCGCGCGACAGCGCCGCGGCGAGATCCGCCTGCAGGTCGTCCAGCGCCTCGATGCCCACCGACAGCCGCAGCAGGCCGTCGGAAATGCCGGCCTGCGCGCGCGCCTCGGGGGACATCGCCGCGTGCGTCATCGTCGCCGGATGCGCGACCAGGCTTTCCACGCCGCCCAGCGATTCGGCCAGGGTGAAGCACTGCAGGCCGTCGAGGAAGGCGCGCACCGCCAGCTCCTGCGTCGCGTCGTCGCCGCCGCCGAGCTCGACGCCCAGCATCGCGCCGAAGCCCTTCTGCTGGCGCGCGGCCAGCGCATGGCCGGGATGCTTGGCCAGGCCCGGGTAGTACACCGTCGCCACCGCCGGGTGCGCGTCGAGCTGTTCGGCGATCGCGACCGCGTTTTCCTGGTGCACGCGCAGGCGTGCATCCAGCGTGCGCAGGCCGCGCAGGGTGAGGAAACTGTCGAACGGCGAGCCGGTGATGCCCAGGCAGTTCGCCCACCACGCGAGCTGCTCATGCAGCTCCGGCGTCTTCGCCACCACCGCGCCGCCGACCACGTCGCTGTGGCCGTTGATGTACTTGGTGGTCGAGTGCACCACCACGTCGGCGCCGAATTCGATCGGCGCCTGCAGCGCCGGCGACAGGAAGGTGTTGTCGACCACCGCCAGCGCGCCGGCGCGGTGCGCGGCATCGATGACGAAGCGCAGGTCGGTGACACGCAGCAGCGGGTTGGAGGGGGTTTCAATCCACACCACCTTCGGCGCCGGCGTGAGCGCGGCGGCCAGCGCGCGCGGATCGGTCAGGTCGGCGAGCACCAGTTCGAACGCACCTTTGGCCGCCAGCGCCTGGAACAGCCGCCAGCTGCCGCCGTAGCCGTCGTGCGGCACCACCAGGCGGTCGCCCGGCTGCAGCAGCGCGTGCAGCACCAGCGTGATCGCGGCCATGCCGGTGGACGTGATGGTGCCCCCGAAGCCGCCTTCGAGTTCGGCCAGCGCCTCGCCGAGCAGGTCGCGCGTCGGGTTGCCGCTGCGGGTGTAGTCGTATTGCCGCTTGTCGTTGAAGCCGGCGAAGCTGAAGTTGGAGGACAGCACCAGCGGCGGGGTGACCGCGCCGAAGGCCTGGTCGCGGTCGATGCCGGCGCGCACGGCGCGGGTGGCGGGGGCGCGGCAGGCGCCGCCGGTCGAAGCGTCGTGGAAGCTCATGCGTTGTCTCCGTTGTCGCGCAGCGCGTTCGCCAGGATGGCGTCGATGCGGTCGGTGTCCTTGAGGAAGGCGTCGTGCCCGTAGTGCGAGCGCAGCAGGCGCAGCTTGCCGAGCGTGCCCAGGCCTTCGACCAGCGCGACGGCGTCGGACAGCGGCACCAGCCAGTCACCTTCCACTGCCACCACGGTGGTCGGGATGCGGACCCGGGCCGGGTCGACGCGCTGCAGGTCGATCGATTCGGACAGGCGCAGGAAGGCAGTGGCCGGCGTGCGCCCGACGTAGCGCGCGCCGATCGCGTCGAGGTAGTCCTCCGCGGCGACGCGCACGCGGCCGTGGATGAGTTCGGGTGCGGCGTCGAAGCGCTGCCCGAATTCCTCGGGCGTGCGGTACGAGAGCATCGCGAACTGCCGCGCCAGCGACAGCCCCTGCCCGTCCGCGCACTGCAGCTGGCCCAGCTCGACCGCCTTGCGCTGCAGCGCGCGCCAGGCCGCGGCGTAGGGATGCGGCCGGTGTGCGCCGCTTGCGGCGACCAGCCGGCGCACGCGGCCCGGATGGTTCGCCGCCAGCTGCAGCCCCACCAGCGCGCCGTAGGAGTAGCCGACGAAGGCGTCGAGCACGTCGATGTCCAGCGCATCGAGCAGGCCGCGCACGGCCTCGGCCTGGTCGGCCGGATCGATCGGCGCGTCGAGGCTGCCGTCGGCGCCCACGTAGTCGAAGGAAAGGATGCGGCGGTTGGCCGGATCGAGCGTACGCCCGGCGCCAACCAGCTCGTTCGCCCAGCCGGCCTCGGGGAACCGTGCGCTGGCGGCGACGTGGCGATGCGCCGAAATCCCGCCGGCGACCAGCACCACCGGCGCATCGGCGGCGCCGACCGCCTCGAACGCCACGCGCACGCTGCGCACGCCGGCGTGGCGCATCGACAGGACGAGGTCGACGTGGCCGCGCAGCGCGGGCACGGCGTCGTCGTGCGCGGCGGGCGCGAACGCGGGCGGGAAGCGTGGGGCGGAGGACTGTCCGGCGGGGCTTTCGAGGAGGCTCATTGGCGCATTCCGATGGTGGGAAGGGCCATCGAGTTGCGCGGGGCATGCCGGAAGTGGCCGCGAGGCGGCGAGTGCGCATCCACCGCGGGGGAGGATCGCAACCATCTTCCGGTGGACGCACAGGTCCCCGCAGGATTTGGCACCGCGAAGGAGCGCATTCCGCGAGGAAAAGCGCTCCATCAGGTTGCCCCGGCGTCTTCGGGCCTGTCCCTCAGCCGGTCTCGATGGAGCGGGCAGGTTGCCTGCCCGGATCCGGTTTGTCAATCGCTTTATCGGCATGAAGCGATGGAAACTTCGACGCACATCACGAGCCGGCCCTGTCGACCGCCCCGACGCCCTCGCGCATACTCCGCGCATGTCGAAAAACCCCCTGTTCAGTATCGCCGCCGCGCTGTGCCTGGCGGCCTGCACCACGCCGGCCACGCGCTCCGATGCACCCCCGCCCGCTGCCACGGCGCCTGCCACCACCGCGGCCCCGACCGCGCTGGTGCCGGAGCGCTACGTTTCCGCCGACAACCCCGGCGACGAACTCGATTCACTGGCCACCTGGCCGGCTGCGGACGGCCGCACCTGGCTGATCGCCACCGCCAAGTCCAGCCATTCGCTGGTGGTGTTCGACGCCGACAGCGGCGAGCGCCTGCGCGCGTTCGGCCACAAGGGCGGCGGGCCGGGCGAGTTCCTGCGCCCCAACGGCATCGCGGTGTACGGCAACCACCTGTTCGTGGCCGAGCGCGACAACCACCGGGTGCAGGTGTTCGAACTGCCGGGCTTCGAGCCGCTGGGCACGTTCGGCGCCGGGCAGCTCACCAGTCCCTACGGCCTGTGGATCCACGAGGCCGCGCCGGGCGAGTACGAGGTCTACGTGACCGACAGCTTCATGGAGGGCGAGCACTACGACGTGGTGCCACCACTGGAGCAGCTCGACCGCCGCGTGCGCCGCTATCGCGTCACCTTCGACGACGACGGCCGCCGCTTCCGGGCACGCGACGAGGGTTCGTTCGGCGACACCAGCGAGTCGATGGCACTGCGGATCGTGGAATCGATCGCCGGCGACCCGGCGCAGCGCAGGCTGCTGGTGGCCGACGAGGACATGCGACACGCCTCGAACCTGCGCGAGTACACCTTCGACGGCCAGCCCACCGGGCGCGAGCTGCCCGCCGGCACGTTCGAGGCGCAGGCCGAGGGCGTCGCACTGTGGAGCTGCACGCCCGACAGCGGCTACTGGGTGGCCGCCGACCAGCGCTACCCGCAGACGCATTTCCTGCTGTTCGACCGCGACACGCTGGCAGCGCGCGGCAGCTTCATGGGCGAGACCACCGCGCATACCGACGGCATCGCACTGCACGCGGCGGCGACGCGCGAATTCCCGTTCGGCGCACTGTTCGCCGTGCACGACGACAAGGCCGTGACGGCGTTCGACCTGGGCGACGTGGTGCGCGCGCTGGAGCTCGATTCGCGGTGCGCGCAGTAGCGCAGACAGGCACGCCAAGGCGCGCGCACCGGCTGGTCGGCGTGCTGCTGGCCTGCGCCGCGTCCGTTGCGGCCGCGTCCACGTCCGACGACGTCCGCCTGCGCATCGAAGGCGCGGACGGCGGCTACCTGGCCTGGGCCGACAACACCCTCGCCGGCCCGGTGGAGGTGATGCTGCACAGCGACCGCGGCGACATGGTCGGCGAACCACAGCTGCCGGCGCGCGCCACCGTGCCCGCCGGCGCGAGCGCGCTGGTCGCACGCGTGCACCGCCTGCCCGGCGCGCGCGATGGGGGGCTCGGCCTGCGGCTGGAGGTCGTGCCCGGCAGCGTCAACGCGCGCCCGGCCGACTATGAGTACCTGTTCCCGCTGCACGCGATCGCGCCGCGCGTCGAGCAGGCCTGGGGCGGCCGCTACAGCCATGCCGACGCCGAAAACCGCCACGCCGTGGACTTCGCCGCCGCGCCGGGCACCACCGTGCTGGCGGCGCGCGACGGCGTGGTGATGCAGGTCGAAATGCATGATGCCGGCGCCGGCCACGGCCGCGCCAACCTCGTCCGCATCCTCCACGGCGACGGCAGCATGGCCGTCTACGCCCACCTGCAGCCCGGCGGCGCGCTGGTCCGCCCGGGACAGCGCGTGCGGCGCGGCCAGCCGATCGCGGTGTCCGGCAACAGCGGCGCCAGCACCGGCCCGCACCTGCACTTCGCCGTGCAGGCCAACCGCGGCATGCACCTGGAATCGATCCGCTTCCGGATGTTCGGCCCCGGCGGCATCCTGCGCTTCAGCGAACCGGCGGCGGACAACGGGGAATGACCCGGTTCCAGCCCCTCTCCCGCTTCGCAGGGGAGGGCTGAGGCGGGGGCTTTGATTCCGCAGCCCGTATAATCCGCATCCTTCCCGCCTCCCCGTCGCGCCAGCTGGCGCTTTCGCCATGCCTGACGTCGCCGCCGAAGCCGCCCGCCGCCGTACCTTCGCGATCATTTCGCACCCGGACGCCGGCAAGACCACGCTCACCGAGAAGCTGCTGCTGTTCGGCGGCGCCATCCAGATGGCCGGCTCGGTCAAGTCGCGCAAGACCTCGCGCAGCGCCACCTCCGACTGGATGGCGCTGGAGAAGGAACGCGGCATCTCGGTCACCAGCTCGGTGATGCAGTTCCCCTACGGCGAGCGCATCGTCAACCTGCTCGACACCCCCGGCCACGCCGACTTCGGCGAGGACACCTACCGCGTGCTCACCGCGGTGGACTCGGCGCTGATGGTGATCGACGTGGCCAAGGGCGTGGAGGAGCGCACGATCAAGCTCATGGAGGTGTGCCGCATGCGCGACACGCCGATCATGACCTTCATCAACAAGCTCGACCGCGAGGGCCGCGACCCCGTCGAACTGCTCGACGAGGTCGAAAGCGTGCTCGGCATCCAGTGCGCGCCGGTGACCTGGCCGATCGGCATGGGCAAGCGCCTCAAAGGCGTGGTGCACCTGGTCAGTGGCGAGGTGCACCTGTACGAACCGGGGCGCAACTTCACCCGCCAGGACTCGACCATCTTCGCCTCGATCGACGACCCGCAGCTCGAAGCGCGCATCGGTGCCGACATGCTGCGCGAGGTGCGTGACGAGCTGGAACTGGTGCAGGGCGCCTCGCACCCGTTCGACGTCGACGCCTACCTGGCCGGCAAACAGACGCCGGTGTTCTTCGGCTCGGCGGTCAACAACTTCGGCGTGCAGTTGCTGCTGGACTTCTTCGTCCGCCACGCGCCTGCGCCGCGGCCACGCGAAACCACCACGCGCCCGGTGGAACCGGCCGAGCCGAAGCTCAGCGGCTTCGTGTTCAAGATCCAGGCCAACATGGACCCGATGCATCGCGACCGCGTGGCCTTCATGCGCGTGTGTTCCGGGCGCTTCGTCGCCGGGATGAAGGCCTTCCACGTGCGCAGCGGCAAGGAGGTCAAGCTGGCCAACGCGCTGACGTTCATGGCGTCCGATCGCGAGATCGCCGCCGAGGCCTGGCCGGGCGACGTGATCGGCATCCACAACCACGGCACGGTCTCGATCGGCGACACCTTCACCGAGGGCGAGGCGATCTCGTTCACCGGCATCCCCAACTTCGCACCGGAACTGTTCCGTCGCGCGCGCCTGCGCGACCCGCTCAAGCTCAAGCAACTGCAGAAGGGACTGGCGCAGCTGGCCGAGGAAGGCGCGACCCAGTTCTTCCGCCCGCTGATGAGCAACGACCTGATCCTGGGCGCGGTGGGCGTGCTGCAGTTCGACGTGGCCGCTTACCGGCTCAAGGACGAATACGGCGTGGAGTCGGCGTTCGAGCAGGTGCAGGTGGCCACCGCGCGCTGGATCCGCTGCGACGACGCGAAAAAACTCGAGGAATTCCGCGAGAAGAACGCGCAGTACCTGGCCATCGACGGCGCCGGCGAGCTGGTGTACCTGGCGCCGACGCGGGTCAACCTGCAGCTGGCGCAGGAGCGCGCGCCGGGCGTGGAGTTCCTGGCCACGCGCGAGCAGGCCTACACCGCCGGCACGGGCTGAGGGCCGGTCTCCCCCGCCGCGGCCGTCACTTCGCGACCGCGGCGCATCGTCCAGACTCGGGGTTCCCTTTGCAGCGGGAATCCCCCATGACGCGACTTCTCCTTCCGTCCGCACTCGCCATCGCACTCGCCTGCAGCGCCTGCGGCCCGGCACCCGAGGACCCCGCGCGACGCGCGGCCGTGCAGTCCGGGCCGGATGCGCCCGCGACGCCCTCCCCTGCCGCCCCTGCCGCGGATAAGGCCGTCGACACTCCCGGCGACAGCAGCCCCGGCGACGGCGAGGTCGGCTACGCCTGCGACGACGGCAGCCGGCTGGCGGTCGCCTGGCTCGACGGTCACGCGCGGATCCGGCTTCCCGACGGCCGCAACGTGACCCTGCCCAGGGCCGAGTCCGCCTCGGACGGCGAGGACGACGTCTTCGTCGGCAGCGAGATCGGGCTCGAACGCCAGGACAAGGGCGACACGGTGATCCTGTCCACCGGCGCCGAGGAACGCCTGCAATGCCATCCGGACAAGGCCACCGAGTAATTACTCCACCCCGTCGGCGCATGGTGCCCTGATGCACGCTGCACCCGCCATCGTCCACGATCCACGCGAGGAATTCGCCAGCGCGCTGACCCACGGCGTCGGCGCGGCGGCGGCGCTGGCCGGGGGCGCGGTGCTGATCGCGCTGGCCGCGCTGCACGGCGACGGCTGGCAGCTGACCGCGGCGATCGTGTTCGGCATCTGCCTGCTGCTGCTGTACGTCGCCTCCACCCTGTACCACGCGGTCTCGCACCCGGTCGCCAAGCCGCGGCTGAAAGTGTTCGACCATTGCGCGATCTACCTGCTGATCGCCGGCACCTATACCCCGTTCACCCTGGTCGGCCTGCGCGGCACGCTGGGCTGGTCGCTGTTCGCGGCGATCTGGACGCTGGCGATCGCCGGCGTAGTGTTCAAGCTGTTCTTCACCGGCCGCTTCCGGCTGTTGTCCACCGCGATCTACGTTGCGATGGGCTGGCTGGTGATCGTGGCGATCAAGCCGGTGATGGCGGCGCTCGACGACTGGACCTTCGGCTGGCTGGTCGCCGGTGGCCTGTTCTATACGCTGGGCACGGTGTTCTACCACCGCGAATCACTGCGCTACTCGCACGCGATCTGGCACCTGTTCTGCATCGCCGGCAGCGTCTGCCACTACGTCGCGGTGATGGCGCAGGTGCTGCCGCCGCGATGAATCGCCGCTGACGGCGTTCACTGCTGCTTGATCCGCCTGCCCGGACAGTGGGCGCGTGCCCCAGTCCCCCACTCCCACAGCAGGCCGCCGCGCGCGCGATGCCGTCACCGGGTATCCGTGGCTCACGGTGCTCGCCGCCGTGGTGGTGGCGCTGGTGGTGCTGGCGCTGCTGTGGGACTGGAACTGGTTCAAGGGTCCGGTCGAACGCGCAGTGGAAGCACGCACCGGGCGCAGCTTCGAGATCGCCGGCGACCTGGACGTCGACCTCGGCCGCGTCACCACGATCCGCGCCGGCGGTCTGACACTGGGCAACGCCGAGTGGTCGAAACAGGCGCGGATGGCCAGCGCCGACCGGCTGGAACTGCAGATCCGTCCCTTCGCGCTGCTGCGCGGCGACATCGTCGTCCCGCAGATCCGCCTCGACAAACCCGACGTGCGCCTGGAAACCGGCCCCGAAGGCGGCGGCAACTGGGACTTCGGCATGGCGCCGGGCGACGGCGATCCGCCGCGCCTGCAGAGGATCTGGATCGAGGACGGCCACCTGCAGTTCGTCGACGCGGCCAACGGCACCGACATCAACGTCGACGTCGCCAGCCGCAAGCCGAGGAAGGCCGGCCATGCGCCGCCGGTGGAAGTGGAAGGCGGCGGCAAGTGGTCCGGCAACCGCTTCACCCTCGAAGGCGTCGCCGAATCGCCGCTGGAACTGCAGCAGACCGACACGCCCTACCGCATCAACCTGCGCGCCGCCGCCGGCGCGACCCGGGCACACGCGCGCGGCACGCTGGTCAATCCGTTCCGGCTGCGCGATTTCGACCTGCGCATGGCGCTGTCGGGCAAGAACCTCGAAGACCTCTACCCGCTGCTGGGCATCTCGCTTCCGCCCACGCCACCGTACGCGCTGGACGGGCGCTTCATCCGCGACGGCAACACCTGGCGCTACGAAGGTTTCGAGGGCAAGGTCGGCGACAGCGACCTGTCCGGCACCGCCAGCGTGGAAACCGGCGGCGCGCGCCCGATGCTGCGCGCGGAGCTGGTGTCAAGGCGGCTGGACTTCGACGACCTCGCCGGCTTCATCGGCGGCGCACCGCAGGCAGGCGGCGGGGAAACGACCAACCCAGAGCTCCAGGCACTGGCCGCCAAACGCGAGGCGAACCCGAAGCTGCTGCCCGACACGCCGTACCAGCTGGAAAAGCTGCGCGCGATGGACGCCGACGTGCGCCTGAAGGCGCAGCGCATCAACGCGCCATCGCTGCCGCTGGACGAGATGGACGCGCACCTGCAGCTGGACAACGGCCTGCTGCGGCTGGACCCGCTGGACTTCGGGGTCGCCGGCGGCGACATCCGCGCCACCATCCAGATGGATGCGCGCGAGAAAACCATCCGTACCCGCGCCGACATCAAGGCCAGCGGCCTCAACCTCGGCGAACTGTTCCCCGACGCCAAGCTCACCGACGACGCGATCGGCAAGCTCGGCGGCCACGTCGCGATTACCGGCACCGGCAACTCGATCGCGCAGATGCTCGGCAGCGCCGACGGCGACATCGTGCTGGGCATGGGCCGTGGCCAGGTCAGCAACCTGCTGATGGAGCTGGCGGGCATCGACATCTACGAGTCGCTGAAATTCCTGATCGGCAAGGACCACAAGGTCCCGATCCGCTGCGCGTTCGGCGACTTCGGCGTCAAGGACGGCCTGATGACCTCGCGCGCACTGGCGTTCGACACCACCGACACGATCATCGTCGGCGAAGGCACGGTGAACCTGCGCGACGAAACCCTCGACCTGCTGCTCAAGCCGCGGCCGAAGGACCGCAGCATCCTGACCCTGCGCTCGCCGCTGGTGGTGGACGGCACGTTCAAGAACCCTTCGTTCCGGCCCGACCTCAAGCGCCTCGGCCTGCGCGGCGCAATCGCGGTGGCGCTGGGCAGCATCGCCCCGCCAGCGGCGCTGCTGGCCACCATCGATCTGGGCGGCGGCGAGGACAGCGGCTGCGGCGGGCAGTACGCGAAGTAGACGCGCGGCCGCGGGGCGTCACCTGCGCTTGACCACTCCGCGCGCACGATTGCAATCCCGCCCGGAGGCCACGTGCGCACGCTCCCCACCCTTGCGACAGCCTTGCTGGCGGCCTGCCTCGCAGGCTGCGGCAACAACGCCCCGCCACCGGCGCCCGCGCCGGACAAGCCTGCAGCCGGCGCGCCCGCGGATGCCGCCGCTTCCGCACGGGATGACGAAGGCGTCCTGCGCCGTTTCGACTGCCAGGCCGGCACCACCGTCGCCGTGCTTGCCAACGGTGACGCGCGCGTGTCGCTGCCGGGCGGCCAGCAGCACTTTCTCTCGCCCGTCGCCGGCAGCGAGCCGCAGGTCTACACCGGCGACACGCTGTACTTCACGGTGGAAGCCGCTTCCGCGGATGCGGACACTGCGGACGCGGCGTCGACCGGCGCGGCCACAGCGCACCTGTCGCAGCAGGACGGCGCGCGCGAACTGGCGTGCGGGGAAACGTCCTGACTGCTGCCGTTTCCGGCCTCCCGCGATCGCGGGAAAATCGATTGACGGAAATCAGGACGCGATGTAGCGCTGCAGCTGGTCCAGCTCGTGCTGCTGGTCCTCGATCACGGCCTTGACCAGGTCGCCGATCGACACCACGCCCAGCACCGCGTCGCGGTCGACCACCGGCAGGTGGCGGATGCGGCTTTCGGTGACGATCTGCATGCAGCGTTCGGCGGTGTCGTCCAGGCCGACGCTGACCACGTCGACGGTCATGATGTCGCGCACCGGGGTGGTCGACGATGCACGCCCCTGCAGCACGACCTTCCGCGCGTAATCGCGTTCGGACAGGATGCCGGCGAGGCGGCCGCCCTGCATCACCAGCAGCGCGCCGATGCCCTTCTCCGCCATCAGGCGGACCGCGTCGATCACCGGCGCATCAGGACCGATCGCGAAGACTTCCGGACTCTTCCCTTCCAGCAGGTGCCGTACCGTACGCATGGGAGTCTCCCCGGTGGTGGACACCGCCCGAGCATACCTCCGATCCCGGATGCCAGCTATCGACCAGGTACAGCGGCCGCTGTTTGGATTCCTCGTACAGGCGGCCAAGGTATTCGCCGATCATGCCCAGCGCCACCAGCTGCATGCCGCCGAGAAACAGGATCACCGCCATCATGCTCGGGTAACCGGCCACCCGGTCGCCCCAAAGCAGCGCCTTGACCACGATCCACACCGCATACAGGAACGCCAACAGCGCCGTGGCCACGCCGACGTAGGTGGCCAGCCGCAGCGGCGCGGTCGAAAAACTGGTGATGCCTTCCAGCGCGAAGTTCCACAGCCGCCACAGGCTGAACTTGCTGCTGCCTGCCAGCCGCGGCTCGCGCCGGTACTCGATCGCGACCTGGCGGAAGCCGACCCAGCCGAACAACCCCTTCATGAACCGGTGCCGCTCGCGCAGCTGCCGCAGCGCCGCCAGCGCGCGCGGCGACAGCAGGCGGAAGTCGCCGGTGTCGGTGGGGATCGGCGTGCGCGAAAGCCGCTGCATGAGCCGGTAGAAGACGTGCGCGGTGGTCTTCTTCACCCAGCCCTCGCCCTCGCGTCCGCTGCGGGTGCCGTGGACGTCGTCGTGGCCTTCGCGCCACTTCGCCACGAATTCCGGGATCAACTCCGGCGGATCCTGGCCGTCGGCGTCGAGGATCATGGCCGCGCCCTGCTCGACCCGGTCCAGGCCCGCGGTCAGCGCCGCCTCCTTGCCGAAGTTGCGCGACAGCCGCAGCAGCGACACCCGCGCGTCGCCGTTGGCGATGCCGCGCAGCACGTCCCACGTGCCGTCGCGGCTGCCGTCGTCGACATAGAGCACGCGGCCGTCGACCTCGCCCGCCAGCCCGTCCAGCACCGCGGCGATGCGCGGGTGCAGCGACGGCAGGGCCTGCGCCTCGTTGAAGGCGGCGACGACGACGGTGAGCGGTTCGCGGGGCATGGGCGGATCGTAGCGCGTCGCGGGACCGCGCTGCCCCTCAATCAAGGCGTTCGAGATAAGCGGTGCCGCCGATCCGGCGCACGTTGTTCTCGATCCAGCGCGCGCGACGCTGCACGTACGGCCCGGGCCGCGCGGCGCTGTAGCCCTTGGGGTTGGGCAGCACCGCCGCCAGCGTCGCGCTCTGCGCCGGGGTCAGGCGCGCGGCATCCCGGCGCCAGTAGCTGCGCGCTGCGGCCTGCGCGCCGTAGATGCCGTCGCCGAACTCGGCGACGTTGGCGTAGACCTCCAGGATCCGTGTCTTCGGCCACAACACCTCGATCAGCACCGTGTACCAGGCCTCCGCGCCCTTGCGTACCCAGCGCGAAACGCGGTTGCCACCGTTCCACAGGAACAGGTTCTTGGCCACCTGCTGGCTGATCGTGCTGGCCCCGCGCAGCCTGCCGCCGCGGGCGTTGCTGGCACGCGCCTTCTCGATCGCCTCCAGGTCGAAGCCGCGGTGACGGGCGAAGTTCTGGTCCTCGGCCGCGATCATCGACAGCGGCAGGCTGGGCGCGATGTCGTCCAGGTCACGCCAGTCGTAGGCGATGCGGAACGACCCGTCGCCCGCCATCCACGCCTGCGCCTGGCGCGCGGCCATGAAGGCGCTGAACGGCGGATCGACGAAGCGCAGCACCAGCACCTGCAGCACGCTCAGCGCAAGCAGCAGCAGTGGCAGCTTCCACAGCCAATGCAGCCATCGCCGCCCGCGGCGCGGCGCCATCACCTGCACGCCCCGGCGCGCTTGCCCATTCGTGCTGCAGTCCCCACCTGTGATTCCCATGACAGCGACCAAGGCATTATCCGCGATGCCGCCCACCAGGGAATCGACCAACCACATGGCCACCGACTGCACGGACCAGCCGCAGGACAGCGACCGCCTGACCCGTTTCCTCCTCGACCGCGCGGGCGTGCGCGGGGTGCGCGTGCACCTGTCCGACAGCTGGGCGCAGGTCCGCGAACGCGGCCACTACCCGCCGACGGTCACCGAGATACTCGGCGAGGCCACGGCCGCCGCCGCGCTGTTCACCGGCCACGTCAAGGTCGACGGCCGCCTGTCGGTGCAGCTGCGCGGGCCGGGGCGCCTGCGCACGCTGTTTGCCGAGTGCACCGCGGCGGGCACCGTGCGCGGCATCGCCCGGCTCGCCGGGGACGACCCGTCCCCGGTCCCGCGCGACCTGCGCGAACTGGGTGCGGACGCCATGCTGGCGATCACGATCGAGAACCGCGGCCTGTCCGGGCGCGAACCGGTCCGCTACCAGGGCATCGTGGCGCTGGAGGCCGACTCGCTGGCGACCGCCTTCGAACAGTATTTCCGGCAGTCCGAGCAGCTCCCCACTCGCCTGCTGCTGGCGGCCGACGGCAGCCAGGCCGCCGGGCTGATGCTGCAGAAGCTGCCCGGCGACGAAGGCGACGACGACGGCTGGAACCGCGCCGGCATGCTGTTCGACACCCTGCGCCCGGACGAGCTGCTGCAATGGCCGGCCGAAACCCTGCTGGCGCGTTTGTTCCCGGAAGAAGGCGTCCGCCTGCTGGGCGACCGGCCGCTGCGCTTCGCCTGCTCCTGCTCGCGCGAACGGGTGGCGGCGATGCTCGAATCGCTGGGTCCCGACGAAGCCCGGGCCGCGGTCATCGACGGCAGCGCCGATATCCATTGCGAGTTCTGTGGACAGGCGTACAGTTTCAGTCCGGGGGAGGTCGAGGCACTGTTCAGCCGCCCCGGCCCGGACACCCCGGCGCCCGGGGGCCTTCAGTGAACCGGACAGTTTCCGGGGATTGTTAAAGAAACATAAATCGGATAGAGTCAAGGACCCCGCGACTGCGGGAACTTCGACTGGAGAAAGGGGTCGATCCAAGTCCCATGCGCAAGCACCTCGTCCAACTGTCGGTCGCCACCCTGCTCGCCCTCGGCGCGGCAACGGGCGCGCACGCGCAGTCGAAGGCGAAGGCCGATCCGGCCAACACCGCGGTGTTGCCGATCATCTACAAGGACGCCGGCAACGAGATCGGCGGCTACCTGCTGCTGGAACCGGCCGACGGCCAGCAGGCCGGCGCGCGCTGGCGCTTCGGCGGCAAGAACGAGCTCGACGCGGCCTTCGGCCTCGAAGCGGGCGATTCGCTGGCCCTGCTGTGCAGCCGCAAGGGCGCCATGGGCAGCGCGCTGTCGAGCCTGGTCAACAACTGCATGCTCGGTTCGATCAGCGACGGCGACGACAGCCACCACGCCAGCGCCACGGCCGCCTTCAGCCGCCCCGGCGGCAGCGTCGGCGTCACCGCGGGCAGCGGCCGCGCCAACCTGCCGAACTGGCTCACGCCCAACGGCAACCAGCGCAGCGACGTCAACATCAACGACCTGACCGTCTTCGCGCAGAAGAACATCGGCAGCGAAGGCGTGGTCTCGATCGCCGGCACCATGGCCAGGGCGCAGCTGGTGGCCAGCGGCGAGATCCCGTCGGGCATTGCCGACAACTGGGACAGCAAGACCCTCTCGGTCGGCGGCGCCTACGGCAACTTCGGCGCCAGCATCATCGGCCAGGTGGTCAGCACCCCCGGCCAGCAGCAGTGGGAAGGCCTCGGCATCGGCCTGACCTGGCGCACCCCTTGGAGCGGCCAGCTCACGGTCGGCGCCGACAACCTCGTCACCCGCGGCAAGAACCCGTTCTCGCCCAGCGTCGACGGCAAGCAGGACGAAGGCGCCATCCCCTACGTGCGCTACGAGCAGGATCTCTGACCTGCCGGGCGCCCCGCGCGCCCTGCAAACGCCATCACCAGCCCACCAGCGCCACCCGGCATCGGGCATGCGGCGCGGATGATGCCTGCGCGTGACGTCGGCAATTCTCCGATCCATACATTATTAATGTGATGCACGCCGCAGAATCCTGCCGGGCGCGGCTCCGGCCTGCGTCACCAGTTGTGCAAAGCAGCAGCGGCGAGACCCACCTGAATGCGGTCGCCGCGCGCCCATTCATCATGTGCTGCGCCTGCGCCCGCATGCAAAACAGTACCGGTGAGTACTGTTTTCAACAGCCCTGCCTGCGAAAACCCGTTTGTTAACGACACTTTAATTTCTCGGCCAGCCGGACTACTATCGCCGCAGCCTTACCGGAGCTTGGGGTCTTTCTTGACGCCATCCGGCAAGGTTCTCATGGGATTTACCCGAGCTTTTCCACGTTTGGAGAGAGAGATGACCCTCAAGACCACCAAGCTCCGCGACGCCATTTCGATGGTGCTTGCCGTGAGCGCCACGACCCTGATGGGTAGCGGTGTCGCGTTCGCGCAAGACACCTCGAGCGACCAGGATTCCACCACCACGCTCGATCGCATCGAAGTCACCGGTTCGCGCATCCCGCGCGCCGAGATCGAAAACGAGCAGCCGATCATCACCATCAGCCGCGCGCAGATCGAGGAGCAGGGCTTCAGCTCCGTCGCCGACATCCTGCAGAACCTGACCTCCGCCGGTTCGCCGGCCATCAGCCGCGCCGACGCCCTGTCGTCCGGCGAGAGCGTCGGTGGCTACTACATCGATCTGCGCAACCTCGGTGCCAACCGCACCCTGGTGCTGCTCAACGGCAAGCGCCTGGGCGTTGACACCAACGGCCTGCAGGACCTGAGCCAGGTGCCGATGTCCGCCATCGAGCGCATCGAAGTCCTGAAGGACGGCGCCTCCTCCATCTACGGTTCCGACGCCATCGCCGGCGTGGTCAACGTCATCACCCGCCGCAACTTCGAAGGCGCCGAGTTCAACGGCTACATCGGTGCGTTCGACGAAGGCGAAGCCAAGCAGAACTACAGCGTGACCCTGGGCGCCAGCAACGACCGCGGCGGCATCACGGTCAGCGCCGAATACGCCAAGGACGATCCGGTCTACGGCAAGAACCGCGAGTTCTCCAAGTACGGCAACAGCCCCGACCTCCCGTACGACGGCTGGAGCCTGGTGAGCCAGAACGGCCTGTGGCTGGGCAATGTCAACGATGCCGGCGACTTCACGGATCCGTCCTGCGCCAGCGGCCTGTGCACGCTGGACAAGGGCTCCGACCCGCGCAACCCTGCCAACTACCACGACATCACTGCCGCCGAACAGGCCAACGCCAACGAGCAGATGATGGTGCAGACGGGCATCGAACGTAAGTCGCTGTTCACCAGCGCCTACTACGACATCACCGATACCATCCGCTTCACCACCGACATCGGCTACAACCGCCGCACCACCGACCAGCAGATCGCCGGCTACCCGGGCCAGTACTACTACGGCCTGGTCTCCGCTGACAGCTATTTCAACCCGAATCCGACCGCCGGTGATGCCTACTGGCTGCGCCGCTTCTGGGAAGTGCCGCGCACCACCCAGAGCCAGTTGGACACCTTCCGCGTGACCCTGGGCCTGGAAGGCACCCTGGAGTTCGGCGAAGACCGCCTGTGGAACTGGGACGTCGGCTTCCTCTCCAACGAGAACACCGTCAACAAGACGGGGCGCGGCGACGCCTACCTGCCGTCCCTGCAGGCCTCGATCGGCCCGTCGTTCTACAACGCCGAGACTGGCCGGGTCGAGTGCGGCACCGCCGCCAACCCGATCCCGTTTGGCGGCGCCTACGGTGCCGGCGAATGCATGCCGTTCAACCCGTTCCTGCCGTACGGCGAGGCCGGTGACGGTTCGCTGGGCGACACTGCCCTGCAGACCTACCTGTTCCCCGAGTACCACGACCACGGCAAGACCAAGACCACCGACTACACCGCCAACCTGGCCGGCACGCTGTTCAGCCTGCCCGCCGGCGACCTCGGTCTGGCGGTCGGCATCGAGCACCGTCGCGAGCAGGGCCGCTTCGTCCCCGACGCGGTCAACCAGACGGCGCAGAGCACGGGCCTGCCGGCGACCACCACTGCCGGTTCGTACGAACTCGACGAAGCCTATGTCGAACTCGAGATCCCGGTCCTGGCCGACGTGCCGGGCGCCAAGGAACTGACGTTCAACGTTGCCAGCCGCTATTCGGACTACTCGAACTTCGGCGACACGATCAACAACAAGTTCCAGATGCGCTGGCGTCCGATGGACGGCCTGCTGGTCCGCGCCACCTATGCCGACGGCTTCCGCGCCCCGGCCATCAATGACCTGTACGGCGGCACCGGCGGCAGCTACGAGTTCTACACCGACCCCTGCGCCGTGGGCCAGCCGGGCAACGGCGGTGCGGCCTGCACCGCAGCCGGCGTCCCGGCCGACTACGTCCAGATCGGCCAGGCAGGCGCGCCCTGCACGACCTACCCGTGCCAGACGGGTTACCAGTTCACCAACGGTTCGAACCCGAACCTGACGGCGGAAATGGCGACCTCGAAGACCGCGGGCATCGTGTGGAGCCCGAACTTCGCCGATGGCCTGTCCTTCAGCCTGGACTGGTACAACGTCAAGATCGAGCAGAGCATCGTCTCGGACTCCGTCGACAACATCCTGCGTGACTGCTACGTGGCCGGCGTCACTTCGCGCTGCGAAGGCATCGTGCGCAATGCCGACGGCGTCATCACCGACATGTTCTACGGCCTGACCAACGCCGGCGGCACGGAAACCGAGGGCTACGACTTCGGCGTCAACTACCGCATGCCGGAAACGTCGTTCGGCCAGTTCACCATCAACTGGCAGAGCAGCTACGTCAGCAAGTACGACACGCTGGCCGACAACGCGCCGGAAACCCGCTGGGAAGGCAACGTCGGTTATCCGGGCGTCTTCCGCGTCCGCTCGAACCTGGGCGTGAACTGGGAGATGGGCGACTACTCGATCTCCTACATGGCCCGTTACTACTCGGGCATGAAGGAAGGCTGCACCACGGACGTCCGCAAGCCTTGCGACACCCCGGACCACCTGGACGTCTACGGTGCCGCGGATCCGCTGAACTACACCGGTTCCAACACGTTCTCGGACCTGCAGTTCTCGGTCAAGCTGCCCTGGAACGCCACCGCGTCCCTGGGTGCGAACAACATCTTCGACCACGCCGGTCCGCAGATGTTCTCGCAGCCGAACAGCAGCTTTGCCTACTACGGCGGCTTCGACATCGGCCGTTTCTGGTACATGAAGTACCAGCAGCGCTTCTGATCGAACGCTTCATTGCTGCACTTGCTACGGCCCCGAAAGGGGCCGTAGTTTTTTGTGGAAGACGGTCTGGCGAAAGCCGTCGCTGCCGGGATGCCCGGCCACCGGGCACGGCGGATCCGGAAGACCCGGTTCCGCAACGAGAGGCATGGCGCGCGGCCCACCCGGACCGCCGCGGGACCCGGTCAGCCGGCGGCGCCCGCTTTCCCGCCCGCGTCGTCTTCGAGGGCTTCGCGCAGCCCGCGGATCAGCGGCTGCAGTTGCGCTTCGTACGGCTTCCATGCCTGGCCGCGGTTCTTCAGCACGCCCTGCCGCACGTGCGCGGCACTGGCCGTGGCCGCCATCCCCTGCCGGCTGCCGATGTCCAGCGCGCCCGGCACGTAGTCCAGCCCGCAGTGCGCCATCACGCGGCGCGCCTGCGCTTCGGGATCGGCGACGAACCGCGCGTAGTCCACGTCCAGCACCCTGCCCGGCGCGACCGCATGCCAGTGCGCCATCAGGCGTCGGTACTTGAGGTAGTAGTCGGCCAGGTCTCCCTGGTCGCACGCATATGGTGCGCCGCCCCGGAACAGCGTGCGCAGGTTCGAAAAGCAGGTGTCGACCGGGTCCCGGCGCATGTGCAGGATCCGCGCTTCAGGCAGCGCATGCAGGATGAAGCCGATGTGCAGGAAGTTGGAGGGCAGCTTTTCGGTCAGCCAGCGCTTGCCCGGCGCGCGCCAGTTGGCGAACTGCTGCATGCGCGCCCTGACCGCGGCGAAGTCCGCGTGCGGGGCACGCGCCACGATCGCCGGGGACAGGGGCTGGTCGCTGTCGCAATCGGTGGCATCGCGCATGCAGGCGCTGAACGTCGACGTCTCGCCGCCGTCCTGGACGTCCGGGTGCCCGGCCAGCAGGCGTTCCAGCAGCGTGGTGCCGGAGCGGAACATGCCCACGATGAAGATCAGACCGGTCTGGCCGTCCGGCGCGGGCGCCGGTTCGAACGCCGGCAGCACCATGTGCTCCAGCGCCTGGACCAGTTCGCCCTGTTCCTGCCGGCTGTAACGGGTGAGCCTACGCAGGGTCGCATGGCCGTGTGCCAGCGCCTGCCAGGCTTCGTCGTGGCGGCCGAGGGCGTGGTAGCTGTGATGCAGCGAATAGTCGAAGCCGGCGCGTGCTTCCGAACCCGGCTCCGCGGCGCCCATGACGCGCCGCATGGCGTCGATGTGCCCTTCCGCGGTATCCGCCTTTTCCTGCATGGACAGCAGCCAGTGCGCGTTGACCATGCGCGGCTCGAGTTCGAGTGCACGCCGGACCGAATCCCGCGACCCCGCCATGTCGCCGGAGAACATCCTGAACAGGCCGCGCAGGTAATGGACATCGGGCGACGCGGGATCGATCGCACCGGCCTGCGCGAGGCATTCGAACGCGAGCTCGTACAGGCCGCTGAAGCCCAGCAGCTGCGCCACTTCGGCCAGCGCCGGCGCCGAATCCAGCTCACGCCACGCCGTCGCCAGGAACACGCGTTCCAGCGCCTCGGACTCCTCGAACCGGCGCAGCAGGCGCGCGATGCGCAGCAGGTCGCCCGGCTGCACGCGCAGCGTGGACGCCTGCAGCGCGAGCCGGCGCGCGGCGCGGTAGCGCCCTTGCTGCAGCATGAGCACCGACGCCAGCGTCGTTGCTTCCACCGAGTCCGGGGCGCCGTCGCGCACGCGCAGGATGAGGTCGGTCGCCTGGCGCAGGTCGCCGCGCGCGGCCAGCACCATCGCCTGGCCGAACGCCTGCTGCAAGTGCGGCGGCAACTGCGCGGGCGGGCTCACCGCGTGCCGCCCCACAAGCCAGGCCGCATCGCCCCGAAGCCCGGTGGGAGTGGCCCTGGCCGCGACGGGTTCACCGACAGGAGCATCGCGGCCAGGGCCGCTCCCACAGCCACCGGCACGGTCAACCGCCGAGGCGCTTCGCGATGCGGGCGTGCTCGGCCAGCAGTGCTTCCGGTGCGCGTTCGCCGTATCCGGCCAGGTACTCGCCGATCCCGTCGAACTCGCTCCGCCAGCCCTCCGGATCGAAGCCGAACAACTTGTCGCGCGCCTCGTCGGACAGCTCGACGCCGTCCAGGTTGAGGTCCTCCGGCCGCGGCAGTGCACCGATCGCGGTGTCGACCGCGCCGGCCTCGCCCTTCACGCGGCCGATCATCCACTCCAGCACGCGCAGGTTGTCGCCGAAGCCCGGCCACAGGAAATCGCCGCCGTCGCCCTTGCGGAACCAGTTGACGTGGAAGACCTTCGGCAGCTGCGCGCCGGGCTTGTCGAACGACAGCCAGTGGCCGAAATAGTCGGCGAAGTTGTAGCCGCAGAACGGCTTCATCGCCATCGGGTCGCGGCGCATCACGCCGACCTGGCCGGTCGCCGCGGCGGTGGTTTCCGAGCCCATCGAGGCACCGACCAGCACGCCGTGGGTCCAGTCGCGGGCCTCGAACACCAGAGGCACCAGCGAGGCGCGGCGGCCGCCGAACACGATCGCCGAGATCGGCACGCCCTGCGCGGCTTCGGCCTGCGGGGAGTACGACGGGCACTGCTTCGCGCTCACGGTGAAGCGCGAATTCGGGTGCGCGGCCTTGCCGCCGCCGGCGACGTAATCGCGGCCCTGCCAGTCCCTGGCCGGCACGCGGTCGTCCAGGCCCTCCCACCACGGCTGGTTGTCGTCGGTCACCGCAACGTTGGTGAAGATGGTGTCGTGCTGGATCGACGCCAGCGCGTTCGGGTTGGACTTCGCCGAGGTGCCCGGCGCCACGCCGAAGTAGCCCGCCTCCGGGTTGATCGCGTACAGGCGGCCGTCCTCGCCGGGACGCATCCAGCAGATGTCGTCGCCGACGGTCCAGACCTTCCAGCCCTTCTCGCGATAGGCGTCCGGCGGGATCAGCATCGACAGGTTGGTCTTGCCGCAGGCGCTGGGGAACGCCGCGGCGATGTAGTGGGTCTCGCCCTGCGGGTTCTCGATGCCGACGATGAGCATATGCTCGGCCAGCCAGCCTTCGCTGCGCGCCTGGTGGGAGGCGATGCGCAGCGCGTGGCACTTCTTGCCCAGCAGCGCGTTGCCGCCGTAGCCCGAGCCGTAGGACTTGATGCTCAGCTCGTCGGGGAAATGCATGATGTAGCGGCGGTCCGGATCCAGCTCGCCGGTCGAGTGCAGGCCGCGCACGAAGCTGCCCTCGCGCTCGATCCGCGCCTGCGCGTCGGCACCCATGCGCGTCATCAGGCGCATGTTGGCGACCACGTACGGCGAGTCGGTGATCTCGACGCCGCAGCGCGACAGCGGCGAGTCGATCGGCCCCATGCAGTACGGGATCACGTACATCGTGCGCCCGCGCATGCAGCCGTCGAACAGCGCGTCGATCTTCGCGTGCGCCTCGGCCGGCGCCATCCAGTTGTTGTTGGGGCCTGCGTCTTCTTCCTTCTCGTAGCAGACAAAGGTCAGGTGCTCGACGCGGGCGACGTCGTCCGGATCGGAGCGGTGCAGCCAGCTTCCGGGGTGCGTGTCCTGGTTGAGCGGCAGCAGGGTGCCGTCGGCCTGCATCCCGGCGACCAGTGCGTCGAACTCGGCATCGCTGCCGTCGCACCAGTGGATGCTGTCGGGATTGGTCAGGGCTGCAACCTCCGCGACCCAATCATTCAGGGCCTCCAGCGAGCTGGGGGTCGAGGAAGGAAGGGGACTCGCGTTCATTGGCTGCTCTCTTGCACGGGAAGGGGTGGAATCAGCGTCGCCATCATGTGTTCGACGTAGGCTTCGAACTCCTCGCGCGGCGGGCGCGAGTTCTGCAGCTGGAGCTGCAGTTGCAGGAAGCCGACGTAGGCGGCGTACGCGAGCCGGGCGCGGTGCTGGGCGTCGCTGCGGCCCAGGCCGGCCTGGCGGAAGGAGGCGGTCAGGTATTCGAGCCGGCGCTGCGACACGCGCTCCATCACCGGCTGCACGGTGGGATGATCGAGCGCATTGAGCAGCGCGCTGTAGATCACGTGCGACTTGGCTTCGTGCGCCACCAGCTGGAACAGGTTGCGCAGGCGCTCGCGCGGGTCGGGGATGGCCTCCAGGGTGCCGAACACGGCCTCCTGCTCGATGCTTTCCCAGCGCTCCAGCGCGGCCTGCAGCAGGGCGTCGCGCGAGGGGAAGTGCCAGTAGAAGCTGCCCTTGGTCACGCCGAGCCGGCGCGCCAGCGGCTCGACCGCAACCGCCGCCACGCCATGCTCGGCAATCAGGTCCAGCGCAGCCTGGGCCCAGTCCTCGGCGCTCAGGCGCCCCTTGCGTTCCGGCTTGTCGGATGCCGGTGCCGTTGTGGTCGACGTCATCGTCACAGTGTATCCATACGCCACCGGCTGGAACAGTATCGTCGCGCGCGAGCCGTTGTGCGGCGCAGCATCCGGGGTACGGGCATTCGGACGCTCCATCCGCTCGACAGCCGCGAGCCTCCCACCGCGCCGCCCAATACCGATCCCCGCACTTGTTCCCGATGCCCGTCGGGGCATACTGGCCGCCTCGATGGGAAACGCGGAGCGACGCGGCTCCGCTGCGGAGGCGCCATGCTGCGGACATTGCTGGTCCTGCTGCTCGCCTGCTCCGGCGGCATTGCGCTGCATGCCGATGCGGCACCGTCCCGGGCGTCGCAGGAGGACGCCCGGGTGCAGGCGGCCATGGCGGTGCCGGAGGACCTGCGGCAAGCGGTCGCGGCGCTGGAACTCGACCGTGCCGGGATCCCCCAACTCGATCGCGTGCGCCGGCTGTTCGAATTCATGGTCGCCGAGGACGGCCTCGGCCTGCACTACCAGGAACAGCCCACCTACGACATCTCCGGCAGCCATGCGCAGCGCAAGGTGAACTGCCTCTCGTTCACCATGATGTTCATTGCCCTGGCCCGCTCGGTCGGCATCAATGCCTACGCGCAGGCCTCGCAGGACGCGCTTGCGATTCGCGTCGTCGACGACACCGTGTTCCGCGCCAAGCACGTCAAGGCGGGCGTCGACATCGAGGGGACGCAGTACACGGTCGACGTCGGCTGGCGTTCGGTGGTTGCCGAACGCAGGCCGCGGCGGATCCCCGACGCCCAGCTGGTGGCGCTGCTGTACAACAACAATGCGGTCGAGCGCCTGCAGCACGGCGACCACGCCGCCGCCAGCGCGCAGATCGCGACGGCGCTCGCGCTCGACCCGGACAGCGCGACGATCTGGAGCAACGCCGGCGTGATCCATGCGCGCTCCGGGCGGCGCGACGCCGCCGAACAGGCCTACCTGCACGCGCTTGAGCTGGACCGCGACCATATCGGCGCGCTCGGCAACCTGGTGGGCCTGTACCGCACCGCGGGCGAGGCCGCACTTGCGCACCGGTACGACCAGCGGCTGCAGCGCGCGCAGGCCTCGGACCCGTTCTCGCAGTTCCTGATGGCGCAGGACCTCATGCGGCTCGGCGCGTACGACGTCGCAGTGTCGCACTACCGGCGCGCCATCCGCCTGTTGCCGAACCAGCCGGAGTTCCACCGCAGCGTGGCCGAGGCCTACCGCAAGCTCGGCAACGACTGGGCGGCGCGGCGCGCACTGCGCCAGGCGCAGTCACTGGAGCAGCGCAAGGTGTCCCAGCGCGGCCTTGGCGGCGCGGGAGCGGACGCCGGCTGACGCAGCGGCCGGGCGGCGGCGCAATCGCACCGTTCCACGCATTTCATGAAGAAAAAACGCCGGCGCTTCCGCGCCGGCGTCAAGTGGGTCCCGAGTTTTACGTCTGGATCAGAACGAGTAGCGAACGCCCAGGTAGGCACGACGCGGCTCGACCCAGTCCATCGCCTGGCCGAACTGGAAGCCGGAACCGCCAGCGAGCAGGCTCTGCTCCGAGGTCGCCGACTGCTTGTCGAGGATGTTGAACACATCGAGGAAGAACTCGAGCTTGCCGAACGGCAGCGGCCGGGTGTACTTGGCGCGGACGTCGAGCGTGTAGTACGCCGGGCCGGTTTCGCTGCCCACCGCACCAGGCACGACCCAGCTGTCGTACACGCCGCCGTACTCGTACACGTCACCCATTTCCGGCAGGTTGCGCGAGGAAACGAGGAACGTCCGGCTGTACAGGAGGCCGCTGTTCCAGTTGAACACGCCGCTGAGCTCGAAGCCCGAATCCCAGAAGTAGGTACCGAACGCCTTGAACTGGTGTTCGATGTTGCCCGGCTGCGGGCCCCACATGTTCGGCGCGCGCGGATCGATCGCGATCCAGTCACCCTGGAAGTCGGCGTTGCTGTCCGAGTTCGTGTTGCCCTTCGCGTCGTTGTACGTGTAGGACATCATGCCCTGCCAGTTGTTGCTCTTCTGCTTCATCAGGGTCACTTCGAGGCCCTGGTACTCGCGCTTGCCGCCCGCGAGCGTGCCGATCACGTAGTTCGAGTTCGGCTTGCCGTCATACCCGAAGTAGGAATACGGCAGGTAGAACGCGGAAGCGGAATTGGCCTCGCCGTTCTCCGGGTCGCCGTCCGGGTTGGAGTACAGCGCCAGGTCGTAGTCCTCGAGGATGTTGCTGGTCTTGCGGTTCGTGTAGGTCACCTGCAGGCTCAGGTCCTGGCCGAAGGTGGTCGCGTAACCGAGCATGAACTCGTCCGTGTACGGCGTCTTGGTCGAAGGCGCGAACACCGCATCCGGGGTGGTCGGGCCGCCGCGGGTACGGAAGGTCAGCCAGCGATCGCCAAGGAAGATCTGCTCGTCATACACCGAACCGGTCAGGTTGCCGGCGAAGTCCGTCATGTTGGTGCGGATCGGATCGTAATACCGGCCGTAGAAGCCCCAGAGCTTGCTGCGGCCATCGCCGAAGATGTCGTACACCACGCTCAGGCGGGGAGCGAATTCCCAGTCGAACGTGAACAGCTCGGCGCCGTCCGAACCGTGGTGCGCCCACTGCTCCGCGCGCACGCCGGCGTTGACCGTCCACTGGTTCAGCGTCCAGGTGTCCTGGATGTAGGCCGACTTGCCCTTGGTCTGGACGTTGTAGGGCGCCGCGGTCGACTGCACGATGCGGTAGTTGTTCACCGCGCCCGTCGGATTGCCGGCGGTGCTGGTGAAGCGGTAGGCACCCACTTCCTCATTGGATACGGTGCCGTCGTTGTTGGTGTCCAGCAGGCCCAGGAAGTAGGCCCTGTCCGAGCTGCTGTTGATCGCGGCCTGGATGCGCGGGATGTCCACGCCGGTGACCGAGCGCGAACCCGACCAGCCTGCGTCCACGAACTCGTCGAAGCTGACGCCGGCGAAATCATTGCCGATCGACGTGTACTGCGCGAGTTCCTCGCTGGTGTAGCGCAGGTCTTCCTTGTACTCGTTGTCCGAAACCGCGAGCCCGCCCTTGAAGGCGTGCGAGCCGAACGAGGTGTCCAGCCAGTACTCGAGCGTCAGGCCGTATTCCTTGCGATTGCGCCAGGTTTCGATATCGGAGCCCGCGCCGCCCTGCTGCTGCTCGGCCGCCGTCGACGGACGCCGGAAGGCAACGTTGTTGCGCGCCGTACCAACCGCCGCGATGTCCGAGACTTCCGACTTGTGCTCGAACCCGTACATGCTCAGGCGCACGTTTTCCCAATCGTGCGAGTACTCGAGCTTGTAGTTGTCGCCGCCCTGCTTGCGCGCCAGGCTGCGGTTGTTGAGGGTGTTGGGACTGGTGGAACCGTCGCGCTCGTACGGGTCGTTGAAGAAGGTACCCGTCAGGCGGTCGTCGTCGGTGAGCTGCCAGGTGGCCTTGAAGAACGCCAGCTTCTGCTCGGTCGACACCGAACGCAGGGCTTCACCGGTGGTCGGGCTGGTGATGTCGTCGTCGCGGTTCTTGATCTGGTAGGAGCCGAAGAACCACAGCTTTTCCTTGATCAGCGGACCGCCCAGCGTGATAGCGGTGTCATAGGTCGAGAACCCGGCCGACTGACCGTGCTTGTCGTTGGCGACGAGGCTGTCGTTCTGCAGGTAGTAGTTGATCGAACCATGGAATTCGTCGCTACCGGACTTGGTGACGACCTTGGAGATCAGGCCAGAACCGCCCGCGTACTCGGCGGGCACGCCGCCGGTCAGCACCTGCTGCTCCTGGATGATCTCGGAGTTGAAGTTCGCACCGAAGGTGCCGGTCTGGTTGTCCGTGACGTCGACGCCGTCCAGGTAGTAGAGGTTGTCGGTGGACGTACCGGTGGTGCCACCGATGTCGGAATAGTTCACGCCCGACTTCGATGCCGGGTTGCCGCCCGCGCTGGGTTTCACGCCCGGAACGAGCTGCAGGTAGCTCTGGTAGCTGCGTCCGGTCGGCAGCGCTTCCACGATGTCGAGGTTCAGCGTGGTGCCGACGGTGGCCGAGGTGGTGTCCACCGCGGCCAGCGCGGTACCGGTCACGACGATCGTGTCCAGGTTGGTCGCGCCGAGGGCATAACCGAGGCTGAGGTTCTTGCCGCTGACCACCGCGACGTTGTCGGCGCTGAAGTCCGAATAGCCGCTGGCATCCACCTGGACGGTGTAGTTGGTGGCCGGATCCAGGCCGGTCAGGCGGACGCTGCCATCGGCCTCGGTCACGCCGGACCTCGACACCAGGCTGTCCGGCGAGCTGACCTTCACCGTCGCGCCCGCGACAGGCTGGCCGTCATTGCCGGTGATGGTGATGCGCAGGCCGCCGGTTTCGGCGGCCAGCGCCGCGCCGACGAAGCACATGCCCAACGCGGCAGCGAGCGCGCTGCGTCGCAGGCCTTTGACAAAGTAATGACTGGAAGCCATCAGTGTTTACCCTCCCCAGGAACAGTCGTGGCTGGAATTACATGCCCCCCTGCAAGGCCGGTTTTAACGAGAACGGCCTGCCAAAAAGGACTGCATGTCGTCAAGGCCGGAATGGCATGACTGGATCGACTATAAGTGACGGAACAAATCTTTAACAAGCCCCTTGTTGCAAAAAAGTTCCCGGCATTGCAGGCATTGTTGCGCCGCATTAATTCCCGCCCACTACTGCGGGCCTGAAAAGCCCGTGAGATCAAGGACTTTCCTCCGAATACACCCCCTTGAGGCACGGCCATTGACTTTGCCGGCCAAGCATCCATACTTGAGCGTATGGTAAAGCTCGCGCCGCGGCAACGCCGCGCCGGCTACCCTCCCCGTTCAGGCAGCTCACGGAGTCCAGACATGGGCATCGCACTTCCCTTCATCGCCTTCCTACTCGCCGGCGCATTTGCCGCCTACCACCGGCTGCGGCTGGCCTGGTGGGCCGCGATCACCGCCACCCTGCTGGTTGGCTGCTGGCTGCTCGGCGCCAACCATGCCGCGGTGATCGTCGCCGCCGTGCTGGTGGCGCTGATCGCGGTGCCACTGCTGATCCCGGCCATCCGCAAGCCGCTGATTACCGCGCCGCTGCTGAAGTTCTACCGCAGGATCCTGCCGCCGCTGTCGCAGACCGAACGCATCGCGCTGGAGTCGGGCTCGGTCGGCTTCGAGGGCGAACTGTTTTCCGGCGACCCGGACTGGGACCAGCTGCTGTCGCAACCGGCGCCCAGGCTGACCGACGAGGAGCAGGCCTTCCTCGACGGCCCGGTCGAGGAGCTGTGCACGCGGATCAACGACTGGGAGATCACCCACATCCACGCCGACCTGCCGCCGGAGTTGTGGGATTTCATCAAGCAGAACAAGTTCTTCGGCATGATCATCCCGAAGGAATACGGCGGCCTGGGTTTCTCGGCGCTGGCGCACCACAAGGTGATCCAGAAGATTTCCTCGATGTCGAGCGTGGTCAGCTCCACCGTCGGCGTGCCCAACTCGCTCGGCCCGGGCGAGTTGCTGGTGCACTACGGCACCCAAGAGCAGAAGGACCACTATCTGCCGCGCCTGGCCGACGGCCGCGAGGTGCCCTGCTTCGGCCTGACCGGCCCGTTCGCCGGCTCCGACGCCACCTCCATCCCCGACTACGGCATCGTCTGCCAGGGCGAGTGGAACGGCGCCAACGTGCTCGGCATCAAGCTCACCTTCGACAAGCGCTACATCACCCTGGCGCCGGTCGCCACGCTGATCGGCCTGGCGTTCCGCCTGTACGACCCGGACGGGCTGATCGGCGACACCAACGACATCGGCATCACCATCGCGCTGGTGCCGCGCGATACCGCCGGCGTGGACATCGGACGCCGCCACTTCCCGCTCAACTCGCCGTTCCAGAACGGCCCGATCCACGGGCGCGAGGTTTTCATCCCGCTGAGCCAGCTGCTGGGCGGCGAGGACTACGCCGGCAAGGGCTGGCAGATGTTGAACGAACAGCTGTCGATCGGCCGCTCGATCACCCTGCCTTCCACGGCCAGCGGCGGCGCCAAGATGGGCGCGATCGCGACCGGTGCCTATGCGCGCATCCGCAAGCAGTTCGGCCTGTCGATCGGCCGCTTCGAGGGCGTCGAGGAAGCGCTGGCACGGATCGCGGGCAAGGCATACGCGATCAGCGCGCTGTCGCAGGCCACCGCCATGGCAGTGGATCGCGGCGAGACCCCGGCGGTGCCGTCGGCGATCGCCAAGTACCACTGCACGACGATGGCGCGCGAGGTGTCCAGCGACGTGATGGACGTACTCGGCGGCAAGGGCATCATCCTGGGGCCGCGCAACTTCGCCGGCCGCGCCTGGCAGGCGGCACCGATCGCGATCACGGTCGAGGGCGCCAACATCATGACCCGCAGCCTGCTGATCTTCGGCCAGGGCGCGATCCTGTGCCACCCGTGGGTGCTGAAGGAAATGAAGGCCGCGCAGAACCCGGACGAGAAGGCCGGGCTGGAGGAGTTCGACCGCAACCTGTTCGGCCACATCGGCTTCGCGATCTCCAACGCGGTGCGTTCGTTCTGGTTCGGCCTGACCGGCGCGAAGGTCGGCAAGGCGCCGGGCGACGACTACACGCGGCGCTACTTCCGCAAGCTCGACCGTTATTCGGCGAACCTGGCGCTGATCGCCGACGCCTCGATGCTGCTGCTGGGCGGCAAGCTCAAGTTCAAGGAGTCGCTGTCCGGGCGCCTGGGCGACGTGCTCAGCCACCTGTACATGACCAGCGCGATGCTCAAGCGCTATCAGGACGAAGGCTGCCCGGTCGGCGACCAGCCGCTGCTGGCGTGGGCGTTCCACGATTCCGTGCACCGCACCGAGCTGGCCCTGTCCGCGGCGCTGCGCAATTACCCGATTCGCCCGGTGGGCTGGCTGCTGTGGCTGCTGGTGTTCCCGTGGGGCCGCCGCGCGCAGGCGCCGAGCGACCGCCTGGGCCATCGCGCCGCCGCGCTGCTGATGGCGCCCAACGAAGCGCGCGACCGGCTTGCCCGCGGCGTGTTCACCACGCCCGGCGAGAACAACCCGGCCGGCCGCATCGACAGCTACCTGGCGAAGGCGATCGCCGCCGAGCCGGTGGAGCGCAAGTTCCTCAAGGCACTGAAGAACAGCGACATCGAGGCGCTGGACTTCGCATCCCAGCTCGACGAGGGCGTGCGCGAGGGCTGGATCACCGCCGACGAACGCGTCCAGCTCGAGGAACTGCGCGCGCTGACGCTCGACGCGATCATGGTCGACGACTTCGACACGCACGAACTGCGCGCCGCGTCCTACTACGACCTGCCGCAGCACAAGCGCGAGCCGCGCGAAGCGGCCTGAGGCGCCTCCCATCGCCACCTGTGGGAGCGGCCGTGGCCGCTCCCACAAGGCAGGGGCACGAATCCCCGATCGCACGGACACGCCATGCCCGCATCCGTCCTTGACCTCTACCGCCGCATCACCCGCTGGCCGGCCGGGCACTGGCTGTTCTCGCGCGCGGTGTGCTTCAAGGCGCCCTACTTTTCCAGCATCCGCCCGCGGATCGAACTGCTCGAACCCGGCCGCTGCGTGGCCAGCCTGCGCCACCGCCGCGCGGTCACCAACCACATCGGCACCGTGCATGCGATCGCGCTGTGCAACCTGGCCGAACTGACCGGCGGCCTGGCGATCGACGCCGGCCTGCCGCCGTCGATGCGCTGGATCCCCAAGGGCATGACGGTCGAATACCTGCGCAAGGCGACCGGCACGATGCGCGCGGTGGCCACGCTCGCGCGGCCGGTGGCCGAGGCTGGTGAAGGCTACGAGTTGCCGGTCGACGTAGCCGTCAACGATCCGGCCGGCGAGACCGTGTTCCGTGCCCGTATCGCGATGTGGGTGTCACCGCGCCGCTGAGCCGGGGCCGGACTCCGGCGGTGCAGCGCGCACCCGTCGAGGTGCTTCGGCGCAATCGGCAACGCCCCGGCACGCCGCATGGATGCCGTCGGCAAGCCCCTTGGTGGCCGCGCAGCAGCGGCATCCACATCTCCCGCGGGCAACAGCGTGCAGCGGCAGGTCAGCGCGCCGCTTCGGCGGGCTGCGTGCCCGGCACGCTTTCCACGCGTCGCGCCAGCCGCCAGCCGATGGCCGCTGCCGCCACCGCGGCCACGGCGCTGAGGCTGGCGAATCCGCCGGTGGTCATGCCGAGCGTCCTCAGGCCGTTCATGCCCGAGGCGATCGCCACGTCCCCGAACCGCCACACCGCAGTGTCGACCGCGTTCTGCCCCTTGTAGCGGACGCTGCGCGGCACCCGCGTGTACAGGCTGTGGCGGGCCGGTTCGGCCATGCCGTAGGCCAGGCCGCGGCTGACGACCAGCGCGATCGCCACCGCCGGCATGCCGGCCAGCAGCGGGGCGTGCGGATCCGGCGAGAACACCACCACCATCAGCACCACGATGCTCGTCAGTGCCCAGACCAGGATCACGAAGCCCGGCCCCCTGCGCGGCAGCAGCCAGCGGGTCACGAACAGCTGGGTCACCATCGTCAGCAGGTTGCCCGCGAGATCGACGTTGGCGGCGAAGCGCGTGCGGGCCACCGCGTCGACGAAGGTCGCACCGGAATAATCGGTCACCAGCGCATAGTTGACCGTGCCGATACCGTCGGCCAGCAGCAGCAGGATCGCCATGCCGCGCATGAACGGGTCGGCGAAGATCTGCTTCAGCCCGTCCCACATGCTGCCGCCGACCGCGTCCTCGTGGCCGGCCTCGTTCCGGCGCGCACCGTGCTCTCGCGCCCATCTCCCGAGCAGTACCACGCAGACCAGGGCCACGCCGAGCAGGCTGGCCGAGACGATCAGCAGCGGCCCCACCCCGATCACGCCCACCAGCGTGCGGGTCAGCGTCGGCCCCGCCACCGCGCCCAGCGTCCCGGCCACCGCAATGATCGGGAACAGCCGCCGCGCCTGCTCGGTGCTCCAGATGTCCGACATGAAGCTCCAGAACACCGACACCACGAACAGGTTGAACACGCTCACCCAGACGAAGAACACGATCCCCAGCATGCGCGGGCTGAGCAGCCCCTGGTGGGTGAACAGCGGCACGAACGCCAGCAGGCAGGCGATGAAGAACGCATAGACGACCGGCACGACGATGCGCCGCGGCCAGCGCGAGATCAGCGCCGCGAAGATCGGGCTCAACGCCAGGGTGACGATGAAGGTGGCCCCGTAGAACCACGGCAGCTGGGTCGAACCCACCGCGGCCGAGAGCTGTTCGCGCACCGGCCGCATCACGTAGTACGCGGCCAGCACGCAGAAGAAATACACGAACGACAGCGCCACCGCGCGCCATTCGCCGCCATGCACCCTGCCGCCTTCGCTGCTCATCCGGATCCCGTCGTGCCGGCAGGCGCCGGTTGCGCGCACGTTAGCCGATGACCGCCCTGTCCCGCCAGCGCGCGCCGAGCATATGCTCTAGGCCCGCTGCCCAACATGGCCCGATGACCGAATCCAGCAACAACGCGCGCGCGGACTACGACTACATCATCGTCGGCGCCGGCTCGGCCGGTTGCGTACTCGCCAACCGCCTGACCGAGGACCCCGCCTGCCGGGTGCTGCTGCTGGAAGCCGGCGGCCGCGACTGGCACCCCTTCATCCACATGCCCGCCGGCCTGGCGAAGATCGCCGGCAACCGGCGCATCAACTGGGACTACAGCACCGTGCCCGAGCCACAGTTGGGCAACCGCGTGATCTGGTGGCCACGCGGCAAGGTGCTCGGCGGCTCCAGTTCGATCAACGCGATGTGCTACATCCGCGGCGTCGCCGGCGACTACGACGGCTGGGCCGCGCAGGGCGCCGACGGCTGGGACTGGGCGAACGTGCTGCCCTGTTTCAGGCGCGCCGAGGGCAATGCGCGCGGGGCCGGCGAACTGCACGGCGGCGACGGCCCGCTGACGGTCTCGGACCTGCGCAACGTCAATCCGTTGTCACGGGTCTTCATCGAAGCCGGGCAGCAGGCCGGCCTGGCGCGCAACGACGACTTCAACGGCCCCTCGCAGCTCGGCGTCGGCCTGTACCAGGTCACCCAGCGCGACGGCGCGCGCTGCTCCGCCGCGGTCGCCTACCTCGACCCCGCCAGGCCGCGCCCGAACCTCACCGTGCGCACCGGCGCCATGGTCGAACGCATCACCTTCGACCGCCAGCGCGCAACCGGCGTGGCCGGTCGGCAACGCGGCCGCGCATTCCGCTACCAGGCCACGCGCGAGGTGATCCTCAGCGGCGGCGCGATCAACTCGCCGCAGTTGCTGATGCTGTCGGGCATCGGCCCGGAGGCCGAACTGCGCCGGCACGGCATCGACGTCCTGCTCGATCGTCCCGGCGTGGGCGCCAACCTGCAGGACCATCTCGACGTGTGCACCCTGCAGCACGAGACCCGCCGCACCAGCTACGACCGCGCCAACGAGCTGAAGCTGGCCTTCGACTACTTCCTGCGCGGCCACCGCGGGCCGGGCACGAGCAACATCGCCGAAGGCGGCGCGTTCCTGCGCTCGCCGCTGGCCACGGACGACCGCGCCGACATCCAGCTGCACTTCATCCCCGCGATGATCGACGATCACGGCCGCAACCGCCTGCCCGGCGACGGTTACACCCTGCACGCCTGCAACCTGCACCCGCGCAGCCGCGGCCGGATCACGCTGGCCAGCGACCGCGCGACCGACAAGCCGCGGATCGAGGCCAACTACCTGGGCGACCCGGAAGGCTTCGACCTGAAGGTGATGGTCGAGTGCGCGCGCATTTCGCTGGACCTGTTCGCGCAGCCGGCCTTTGCCCCGTATCGCGGCGCACCGATCTTCCCGCCTCGCCTGCCGCGCAACGATGCCGAGCTGGTCGAGTTCGTCCGCGCCAAGGCCGAGACCGTCTACCACCCGATCGGCACCTGCCGCATGGGCAGCGACGATGCGGCGGTGGTCGACCCGCAACTGCGCCTGCGCGGCATCGACGGCCTGCGCGTGATCGACGCCTCGGTGATGCCGACGCTGCCGACCGGCAACACCAACGCGCCGACGATCATGATCGCCGAGCGCGCAGCGGACCTGATTCGCGGCCGGGCCTGATTCCCGGGGCAGGCTGCACGCCCACCCGTGCCGAAGTCACTGGCTCCCCGCCTGCGCGGGGATGACGGTTCATTGGATGTCGCGCAGCGGTAATGCGCTGCTACGCCCGCTCCAGCATCGGCGGCAGCGGACAATGCAGCACTGCGCAGATCGTGCGCAGCAACTCCGCCTCGGCCACCGAGATGCGCCCGTCGTGGCTTGCCGCAGCGGTGATCGCTTCGACCATCACCTGCTTGGCCAGCGGGTCGAGCGCATCCAGCGGCTCCCATACCGCGTCCAGCGCCAGCACGCCCTCGGCCGGCGGCGCGTAGGGCACGTGGTCGCGCGGCAGCACCCGCTGCATGCCGGCAAGGTAGGCGCGCTGCGCCTCCGCCTGGTCGTCCGGGTTGCCGGCCTTCGCGACCACTGCCAGCAGGGTCGCGAACTCCTGCTTCACGTTGCCGGGCTTGCGCCGCCCGAAGTGCGCGTAGCGCCCCGGATCGAGCGACTCGCGCACCTGCACGCGCAGCAGTTGCCCGAGGCAGTACTCGAACAGCGACACCTGCCCGTCCGCATTGACGGTAGCGGCCACCGTGTCCATGAACACGTCCAGCTGCGGCCGCGGCCGCAGCCGCAGCACCTGGAACGAGAGCGACGCCAGCGGCAGCCGCTGCATCGGGTGCAGCGCCTGCCCCAGGGTGCCGCGCAGGGCGAACGCGGCTTCGGCCATCTCGTTGCCCATGCGCGAGGCGATCTCGATGCGCTGCTTGCCAAGCACCGCCTGGTCGCTGCCGAGCAGCATCGCCAGCAGCAGCGGCATCACCTGCTCGCGGTCGCGCGCCAGCTCGCGCAGCGCATCGGGGATCGAATGGACGATGGCGTCGGCGCGGCGGTAGTCGTCCGACTCCGGCTGCGCGACCTGCGCGGACACCATCGCCGGGGTGACGTTGAGCCGCGTCGCCGCCGCGGGCAGCGCATCGTGCGCGCCGGCCAGGCCCATGCGCGCATCCTCCTGCAGGCCGTTGGGCGGCGCGGCGCGCCACTGCGCCTGCAGGCGCTCGAGTTGCGCGGCGTTGAAGCCCGGCTCCAGCGCCTGGATGCGCTTGAGGATCGGAGGATGGGTGGCGAACAGGCCGCTGAAGCCCATGCCCTCGCCGAACAGCATGTGGCTGATTTCCTCGGTCTCCGCGGCCCCGCCCAGGCGCGAGCCTTCGTACACGCCGGCGATCTTCTTCAGCGCGCCGGCCAGGCCCGCGGTCTGGCGGGTGAACTGCACCGCCGAGGCATCGGCCAGCGACTCGCGCGTACGGCTGATGCCGGCCTTGATCATGCGCCCGAACAGCAGCCCGACGTAGCCGACCACGATCGCCACCAGCGCCACCATCAGGAACACCACCACGCCATCGCGGCTGTTGCGGCTCATGCCGCCATGCAGCATCAGGCGGCGGCCGATGATGCCCATCACCATGATCCCGAACAGCACGCCGATCAGGCGGATGTTCAGGCGCATGTCGCCGTTGAGGATGTGGCTGAACTCGTGCGCGATCACGCCCTGCAGCTCGTCGCGGTTGAGCTTCTCCAGCGCGCCGCGCGTCACCGCGATGACCGCGTCGGACGGCGAATAGCCGGCGGCGAAGGCGTTGATCGCCGACTCGTGCTCCAGCACGTACAGGCCGGGCATCGGCACGCCGGAGGCGATGGCGATTTCCTCGACCACGTTGCGCAGCCGCTGCAGGTAGCGGTCGGTGGTGTCGCCGGACACCGGCGTGCCGCCGAACTGCAGCGCGACCGCCTCGCCGCCGCCGCGCAGCGACGCGATGCGGTACATCGACGCCCCGCCGATCACCGCCAGCGTCACCAGCGTGGTGAACACCAGCACCCCACCCGCGTTTCCGCCGCCGCCGAACACCGCCAGCATGACCAGGTCCATCACCGCCACGATGGCCAGCACGGCGAGCGCGAACAGCAGCACCAGCCGGGTCGAGGTGCGGCGCGCCTTGGCCTGGTGTTCGAAGAAGTTCATCGATGGCGCCGGGGACCGGCTTCTCAGAACTGGACCTTCGGCGCCGCCCGCACCTGTTCCTGCTGGTCGGCCGGGATCTCCAGCAGCGCGGCCGGGGCGAAGTTGAACATGCCGGCGACGATGCTCGAGGGGAACACCTCGCGCTTGTTGTTGTAGGCCATCACCGAATCGTTGAAGGCCTGGCGCGCGAAGGCGACGCGGTTTTCGGTGCTGGTCAGCTCCTCGGTGAGCTGCATCATGTTCTGGTTGGCCTTGAGGTCCGGGTAGGCCTCCACCGTCACCAGCAGGCGCCCCAGGGCGCCGTCGAGCATGCCCTGGCTGCGGCTGAGTTCGGCCATCGCGGCCGGGTCGCCCGGGGATGCCTTGGCGGCGGCCAGGCCGGCCTGCGCCGCGTTGCGGGCGGCGGTCACCGATTCGAGGGTGCCGCGCTCGTGCTCGAGATAGCCCTTGGCGGTCTCGACCAGGTTGGGGATCAGGTCGAAGCGGCGCTGCAGCTGCACGTCGATCTGGGCGAAGGCGTTCTTGTAGGCGTTGCGCGCGGTCACCAGGCCGTTGTAGATACCCACGGCCCAAACTGCGAACACCACCACAATTGCGAGCAGGATCAACAGACTAAGCATCAAAGTTCCCCTTGTTCATGCAATCCGCGAAGCAGGCGTTATGATCGACCTGCATTGCAGCATACGCAGGGGGCAGGCCCGATGAAAGACAGGACGAGGCGGCAGCGGCTGATCCGGCGCGGGGCGCTCATCGGCGCGCTGCTGCCGATGGCGCTGGCGACTTCCGCGCAGACGCCGCTTCGCTGGAACGTGCAGCCGTCGGCCCCGGCGCCTGCCGCTTCCACGGCTCCCAAGGCGCTTCCGACCCAGCCCGCCTCGATGCCGGCCTACCTGCCGCCGGTGGAAGAGGTCATGCCGCCGTCCTCCGACTTCAACGTGCGCCAGTTCGAGGCGATCGCCCAGGAGCTGGTCGCCAACCAGCGTGTGCCCGGCATGGCCATGGCCATCGTCCAGGGCGGCAAGGTGCTCAGCGCGCGCGGCTACGGCATCACCGACGTGGGCAACGCCGAGCCGGTGGACGAACACACGGTGTTCCGCCTGGCGTCGCTGTCGAAGGCCTTCGCCGGCACCATCACCGGGCTGCTGGTCAACGAGGGCGCGCTGCGCTGGGACAGCCACGTGGCGGACTACATGCCGTCGCTCCAGTTCTCGCGGCCCGGCGCCGCGCAGGAACTGACCGTGGCCGAGGTGCTGAGCCAGCGCGTCGGCCTGACCCACAACGCCTACGACCGCGAGCTCGAACGCAACGTCGACTACAACACCCTGGTGCAGAAGCTGGCCTACGCGCCGATGAAGTGCGCGCCCGGCGAGTGCTACAGCTACCAGAACGTCGCCTTCAGCCTGGTCGGCAACGTGGTCTACGGCGCAAGCGGGCAGTTCTACAGCGAGGCGGTCACCCGCCGCATCTTCAAGCCGCTGGGCATGAACGACGCCAGCTACGGCCTCGAGGGCATCGAGGCCAGCCCGAGCTGGGCGCGCCCGCACGTGCGCGCCGGTGGCGGCTGGCGTTCACTCACACCCAAGCCCACCTACTACCGCGTCGCACCGGCCGCCGGCGTCAACGCCAGCGCCAGCGACATGGCGCAGTGGCTGATCGCGCAGACCGGGCATCGCCCGGACGTGCTGCCGGCGCCGCTGCTGGCGACGCTGCATTCGCCCGTCGTGGCGACGCCGTCCGAAACCCGCGGCTCGTCCTGGCGCCGGCAGCGGCTCAACGCCGCCGGCTACGGCATCGGCTGGCGCGTCTACGACTATGCCGGCCACCGCGTCGTCTTCCACGGCGGCGCCGTGCAGGGCTACCGCGGCGCGATCGCCCTGCTGCCGCAGCGCGACCTGGGCGTGGCGATCCTGTGGAACGGCGAGAGCAGCCAGCCTTCGGGCCTGTTGCCCACCATCCTCGACCGTGCGATCGGCCTGCCCGCGCAGCGCTGGCTGGACGTCGATCCGTTCCCGGACGTGATGTACGCCGAGGACGACCGGGCCAGGCGCCCCAACCTGCCGCAGGCCGAGCGCCACGGCGGCGCGCAGGCCACGTCGGCCAACGCCAACCCGCGCTGAGCCCACACGCGCCGGCGACATTCCCGGCGTGACACCGGATGCGGCGCAGGCCGCGCCGCGGGAAGCACCGGCCCTGCCGGCAACCACCCGGAACAAAAAAACTCCCTCTCCGCCTGGGCATGCGGAGAGGGAGCCTGATGACGGTTGATCGGGTTTCTTGTTCTTACATCATCGGAGCGGGAGCGGCCGGGATGGCCACGGCTGCCGCCTTCTTGGCGCGCTTCGCCGGGCGTCGGGCCTTCTTCGCAGCCTTCTTGGCAGGCTTCTTCTTGGCCGCCTTCTTGGCAGGACGCTTCTTGGCGACCTTCTTGGCAGCCTTCTTCGCCGGGCGCTTCTTGGCGACCTTCTTGGCTGCCTTCTTCGCCGGACGCTTGGCGGTCTTCTTTGCGACCTTCTTCTTTGCGACCTTCTTCTTGGCAACCTTCTTCTTGGCGACCTTGCGAGTGGCCTTCTTGGCGACCTTCTTCTTGGCGACCTTGCGGGTGGCCTTCTTGGCGACCTTCTTCTTGGCGACCTTCTTCTTTGCAACCTTGCGGGTGGTCTTCCTTGCGACCTTCTTCTTGGCGACCTTGCGCGTGGCCTTCTTCGCCGGGCGCTTGGTGGCCTTCTTGGCAACCTTGCGAACCGCCTTCTTCGCGGTCTTGCGGACCGCCTTCTTCGCCGCCTTCTTGGCGGGGCGCTTCTTTGCAGCTTTCTTCGTGGCCATGAGATGGCTCTCCTCGTCAGTGGAACTATCGGGTGTAGCAGCCCAGTTCAAAACAACGCCGCGGGTATCGGACCCACGACCAACCGCCGACGCGCATGGCGCGTCGGGACGGATGCGGATGCAGCCCGCCACCTGCGGTGGGGGCCTGTGCAGGAGCCACGCACGCCGGCGTTGCGCCGGCACAAAAAACCCGCATCGCAGGACGAAGCGGGTGGTGGTTCCGATGACGTTGCAGTTTCGCAGCGGAGACGATGCCTGATTCCACCTTGAGGAATTTCCGGGCAGAGGTCTTGGTTGTGCTGCGCGTTTTCGTCGTGACTTGACTCACTCTCTTCTGCGGCAACGTCTGTTGCAGCGAAACCTAATCACGGTTTTTTCGGCTGTCAACACCTTCGTGAAGTTTTTTCGCGCCCCCAGGACGGATGCACATGCGCCGTCCGCGGCAAACGCATCGGCCCGTCGGCGTCGCCATGCACGACATTGCACGCGCATGTTTTTTCGCGCGTTCGAAAAAGCACGCGAAACAAGCTGTTTTTCGCGCGGCGCGCATTTGCATGCACGCGACCGCATGCAAGCGTGCATCGCGTTGCCGCCGCGCGAGCGACCGTGCAGGAAGGGTGTACGGCAGCTGTCGGAGCACTGCCGCGGCCCAAACATTTCCGGCACCGCACAAGCCAGATTGCGCAAAACTGCGCAGCCTTTGAACCGGTGTCGCACCCTTGCCGCATGCGTCGCGGAACAACTCCGTCGCGTTGCACGCCATCCCGATTGCCGGTTGCGGGACATGCCATGCAGGCATGCACGTCGTCGCGTTCCGGCATCGCTGCAACGACGTTGCACGACGCCGATTCGCGTGGAGTCCGGAGCGACGACGGCGGGTCCTTCGCCGACAACAACCGCCGCGGACGACACGTCCGCCGCACTCCCTTCTTCCACACGCGATGCCATGCATCCCGCTTTCGCCACGCCGGGGCATCAGCCCGACGCGCATTCATGCAGGCGCCGGACGCTCGGGCTGCGTACGCCACACGGCAGGCGCGATGCCCACCATTCGGCGGGAGCAATCGCAATGCCCCGGCCTGCGGATCCGGGCGCCGGAAACGACGACGGCACCGCAAGCGGTGCCGTCTGGGCCAGCAGGAACTGCAGGAACCGTCAGTGGTCTTCGTCTTCCAGCAGCTCGGCGTAGTCGTCCGGGCCAAGCATCTCGTTGAGCTGGTCCGGGTCGTCGATCTCGACCACGAACAGCCAGCCTTCGCCGAAGGCATCCTCGTTGATGGTCTCCGGCTTGTCGGCCAGCGCGGTGTTGACCGCGGTGATGGTGCCCGACACCGGCGAATACACGTCGGAAGCGGCCTTCACCGATTCCACCACCGCGCACGCGTTGCCGGCCTCGGCGCGGTCGCCGACCTGCGGCAGGTCGACGTAGACCAGGTCGCCGAGCAGCCCCTGTGCGTGGTCCGAAATGCCGATGGTGACCTTGCCGTCGCCTTCGACGCGGGCCCACTCGTGGGATTTCATGAACTTCAGGTCGCCTGGGATCTCGCTCATGGGCTGGTGCTCCGGATGTGTTGCGGTCGTGGAAGGGGTGGCTAGTTTAGCGAAGGAAACGCGGCGCGGCGGCAGCCGTGCGACCGCCGGTCAGATGCCGTCCTGCGGCTTGCCGTCGCGCACGAACGGGAACCTGACCACGCGCACCGGCACCTCGCGGCCGCGGATGTCCACGCGCACGCCGGTGTCGTCGCCGCCGGCAGGCACGCGGGCGAATGCGATCGCCTTGCCCAGGGTCGGCGAGAACGTGCCGGACAGGATTTCGCCCTCGCCGCCGGCGGTGAGCACCTTCTGGCCGTGGCGCAGCACGCCCTTCTCGTCCATCACCAGGCCGACCATGCGGCGCGCGTCGCCGGCGGCCTTCTGCGCCTCCAGCGCGCCGCGGCCGATGAAGTCGCGGCCTTCGTCGAGTGCCACGGTCCAGCCCAGCGCGGCCTCCCAGGGCGTCACGGTTTCGTCCATGTCCTGGCCGTAGAGGTTCAGGCCCGCCTCCAGGCGCAGCGTGTCGCGCGCACCCAGGCCGGCCGGCTTCACGCCCGCGGCAAGCAGCGCGTCCCACAGCGCGACGGCGCGGTCGGCGGGCAGCACGATCTCGAAACCGTCCTCGCCGGTGTAGCCGGTGCGGGCGATGAACAGCGGCGCGCCGTCGGCGGCCTTCGCCTCGGCCGCGGAAAACTTGCCGAGCTTGCCGACGCGGTCGCGTTCGTCTTCCGCGACCAGCCCCAGCGCCTTGTCCCGCGCGTTCGGCCCCTGCACCGCGATCATCGCCAGGTCGGTGCGCTCGCGGACGTCGATGTCGAACGCGGCGGCCTGCCGTTCGATCCACGCCATGTCCTTGTCGCGGGTGGCGGCGTTGACCACGATGCGGAACCAGTCGTCGGCCAGGTAGTAGATGATCAGGTCGTCGATCACCCCGCCCTGCTCGTTGAGCATGCAGGTGTAGAGCGCCTTGCCGGGCTTCTTGAGCTTGTCGACCGAATTGGCGACCAGCCTGCGCAGGAATTCGCGCCCCTTCGCCCCGTGCAGGTCGACCACGGTCATGTGCGAGACGTCGAACATGCCGGCGTCGCGGCGCACCTGGTGGTGCTCCTCGATCTGCGAACCGTAGTTGAGCGGCATGTCCCAGCCGCCGAAGTCGACCATCTTCGCCCCGAGGGCACGGTGGGCATCGTTGAGGATCGTCTTCTGGGTCATGGCGGGCTCGTATTGGGCAAAGGCCGTCATTATCCCAGACGCCACGGACGCGCGCCGCCTGCCGGTTCGTGCCGGCGCGCGACGCGGCCGCTACTTGACCAGAGGCATCACGCCACCGACGGGCTCGCTGAGGATGACTTCCGCGTCACCCCACTCCGGCTTCCACGGCAGTTCGATGCCGTTGTAGCCGCCGCCGGCATCGGCGACCGCTCGCCAACGCTTGCTGGTGCCGTCGGCAAACCGGATCTCGAGTTCCTGCGCCGGCCCCGGCCGGAAGCGGACGTCCAGGGCGTGGGGCTTGGGTGCCGCGAAGCTCAGCCACCCCGCTTCGGCCTTGATGCCACGCTCCATGACGGCCGCCGATTCGGCAAACTGCGAGTAGCGCATGCGGGTGCCGGACGGCGGCCGCGCGCGGAAGTTGTAGCCCAGCAGCAGCTTGCCCTTGGGCTGGTTGATACGCAGTTTTGCACCGGCATCGACCCACGCCTGGCGGACCGGCAGCCGCAACCGCCCGTCGGAATCGACCCGGACCGGGATCGCCTCGTCCCCGACCAGGACCTCCACCCGCAGGTCCGCCGGCAGGGGTTGTTTCGCGTCAACCGACGCCACCGAGAATTCACCGCTGAAGACGTGGTCGTTGTCCACCGTCTCCATCATCAGCGGGATCCGCACGAGGTCCTTGTACGGCACTTCGCGCGACGTCTCGGCGGCGTGCCCGACACCTGCCAGCAACAGGGCCAGTACCGCCACCCAAACCCGCGCCCCGCCGCTCATCCCACGGCGTCGACCACAAGGGTCATGCCATCGGCGGCGACCACCCGCACCCGCGCACCGGCCGGCAGGTCCGGCCCGGTCACGTCCCAGTAGGCATCGGCGATCTGCACCCGCCCGCGCCCGTCGACGATCGCCCGCTCCAACGTCGTGACCGTGCCGACCAGCGCCGCGACGCGGCGGTTGAGCGCCGGGCGGTCGCTCTGCGGTTCGCGACTGCGGAACCACTTCCGGTAGACCTGGATGGAAATGAAACTGAGCACCACGAACGCAACGACCTGCGCCAGCACCGGGATCCCCGGCACCAGCAGCACGCCGACGAACACAGCCGCCGCGGCGAAGCCGAGCCAGAGCATGAACGCGCCCGGCGCCATCGTCTCGGCGGCCATCAGCAGCAGCGCGACCGCGGCCCAGGTGAACACGTCCCAGCGCATGGCCGCTCAGCCTCCCTGCCGCGGCATGGCGGGCGGCTGCGGTGCGCGTGTGCCCTGCTGCCCGAGCGCTTCCTTCGCCAGTTCGCCGATGCCGGCCAGCGAGCCGATCACGCCGGCCGATTCCATCGGCATCATCACGAACTTCTGGTTCGGCGCCATCGCCAGCGCCTTGAACGCTTCGATGTATTTCTGCGCGACGAAGTAGTTGATCGCCTGCACGTTGCCGCCGGCAATCGCCTCCGACACCACCTGCGTTGCCTTGGCTTCGGCCTCGGCCAGGCGCTCGCGCGCCTCGGCTTCCAGGAAAGCGGCCTGGCGATCGCCTTCGGCGTCGAGGATGGTCGACTGCTTCTCGCCCTCGGCCTTGAGGATCGCCGCCTGGCGGAAGCCCTCGGCCTCGAGGATGTTGGCGCGCTTCTCGCGCTCGGCCTTCATCTGCCGCGCCATCGCCTCGATCAGGTCGCGCGGCGGCGCGATGTCCTTGAGTTCGATGCGGTTGACCTTGATGCCCCACGGATGGGTCGCCTCGTCGACCGCCATCAGCACCTTGGTGTTGATCTCGTCGCGCTTGGACAGCGATTCGTCCAGGTCCATCGAGCCGATCGCGGTACGGATGTTGGTCATCACCAGGTTGAGGATCGCGATCTCCAGCGTCGCCACCTCGTAGGCCGCCTTGGCCGCGTCGAGCACCTGGAAGAACACGATGCCGTCGACCTTGACCACGGCGTTGTCCTTGGTGATCACGTCCTGGCTCGGCACTTCCAGCACCTGCTCCATCATGTTGATCTTGCGCCCGACGCTGTACATGATCGGGACCAGGAAGTGCAGGCCCGGCGTCATCGTGTAGGTGTACCGGCCGAAGCGCTCGACGGTCCATTCGTAGCCCTGTGGCACCACGCGCACGGTCTTGAACAGGATGACCACGCCCGCGAAGAGCAGGACAAGGGCGAGCAACGATCCACTGAACATGGCAATCCTCCCTGGATGATGGATCCAGTATAGGGTCGCCGGGGCCGGCCGCGGCCGCCTGCGACGCTTTCGGCCGCTGCCGCATCCATGCAGGGGAATGCTGATCGAATCCCTCCCAGCCGCCGCCACGCCGCCGCCCGCCCCGGCCCGACCCTCGAGCTTCGCGATCGAGGTCCCGGACGCGCTGCTGGCCCGCGCCCGCGCCGGTGAACGGGCGCCCCTGGAACAGATCTACCGCCGCTTCGAGCGGCCGGTGTTCACGCTGGCCCTGCGCATCTGCGGCGAGCGCGAGGCGGCGGCGGACGTGCTGCAGGACACGATGCTCAAGGTGATCGCCCGGATCGGCGATTTCCGCGGCCGCGGTGGCAGCCCGTTCTGGGGCTGGCTGCGACAGATCGCCGTCAACGAGGCGCTGATGCACCTGCGTCGCGGACGCCGCCAGGCCGGCGAGCTGCCCGATGACGGCCACGAGCCGGCCGACGAGCGTGCCCTGCCGCCGCCGGCCGCCGCCGACGCCGCGCTGCTGCAGCGCGCGCTGGCCCGGCTGCCGGCCACGACCCGCGGCGTGCTGTGGCTGTACCACGCCGAGGGCTACACCCACGAGGAGATCGCGGCGCTGATGCAGCGCACGCCGAGCTTCTCCAAGTCGCAACTGGCACGCGGCACGCGCCGGCTGCGCGCGCTGCTGCAGATCGAGGAACACGACCATGGCTGACCGCAACCTGCCCCCGTCCACCCCGCCGGCCAACTGGCACGAGGCCTTCGCCGCGCTGCCGTTGGAGGAAGCGCCGCCCGGCGGCTGGAACGTGGTCTCGCGGCAACTCGACGCGCAGCGCCAACGCCGCCGCCCGCGCTGGATGCTGCCACTGGCCACCGCGGCGGCGCTTGCGCTGGCCGCCGTCCCGGTATGGCTGCAGCGCCAGTCCGACGCGCCGCATCCCGCGCTGGCCACGCCGCCCGCCGTTGCAACGCAGCCGCAGGACGACGCCGGGAACGGCGAAGCCAGCGCCATCGCGCAGCTGCAGGCCGAATCCGCCCGCCTGGAGGCGCTGCTGCGCTACGCCCGGGACGGACGCGTGGCCAGCGGCGCGGCGGCGGCGATGGCGATGCAGTTCGACGCCCGGCTCGCCGCGGTCGACGCCGCGCTGATGCAGCCCGGACTCGCGCCGACGCAACAGTCGCAGCTGTGGCGCGAACGCGTCGAACTGCTGCGCGCATCCGCCGGCATGGAAAGCACACGCCGCTGGCTGGCCGCGCAAGGCAGGCAATACCAACCCGCGCTGGTCCACGTCGACTGATCGCGCCCCACATGCCCGACACGGAGCTCCCATGGACACCCGACTGACAATCAAGAGCCTGCTTGCGCTGGCCGCATGCGTGGCCGCGGCCGCCCCCGCGCACGCACAGAGCGAACGGATCAAGCGCGCGGAGGACGTGAACACCGCCTCCGCACTGCAAAGCCTGTCCGACGACCGGGTCACACCCCCGCGCAGGATCACGACGATCCGTCGTGAATCGTCGCGCCCGGTCATTGGTGTCGTCCTCACGCCCGACGACGGCACGGGCGTGCGGATCTCGGCGGTGACGCCGGGTAGCGGCGGCGCGAAGGCCGGCCTGAAGCCCGGTGACCGCATCACCGCAATCGGCGACAGCACGGTGCAGGGGTCCAACGGCGAGCTGCGCCTGCGCAACGCACGCAAGCTGCTGTCGTCGCGGCTGGAAGCCGGGTCGCCGGTCCGGATCGGCTACGTGCGCGACGGCAAGCCGTCCAGCGTCGAGGTGGTGCCGCAGGCCGGGCAGGGCCTCTACATTCTGCAGGACGACGGCTCCGTGACGCGTGCCGAAGGCAGCGTGCGCGTGGAGCTCGATGACAGCGGCAAGCTGGGCGTCTCCGCCGACAGGATCCAGGTCGCGCCCGCGCCGGGCGTGCCGCCGGCAGTCCGCCACGAGATCATCCGCATCGGTCCCGGCACCGCCTGCACGGACAACGACTGCGACATGCCGGCGCTGATGTCCGCGTTCCGCTGGAACGGCCTGAACCTGGCCTCGGTCGACAGGCAGCTGGGCCGCTACTTCGGCACCGACCGCGGCGTGCTGGTGCTGTCGAACGGCGAGCTGGCCGGCCTGCAGGCCGGCGACGTGATTCAGCGCATCGACGGCAAGGCCGTGGCCAGCCCGCGCGAAGCGATGGCGGCGATGGACAACAAGCCCGGCGGCACGAAGGTGGCGGTGGATTACCTGCGCGACCGCAAGGCCGGCAAGGTCCAGGTCACGGTGCCGCAGCTCGCACCACTGCCGCTGCCTCCGGCACCGCCAGCGCCGCCTGCACCACCCGCCGCGCCAAAACCGCCGAAGGCGCCGCCTGCTCCGTCAGCCCCGCCCGTACCGCAGGCCATGGGGCCGGCGGCCCCGGCCGCGCCGGTACCGCCTGCTGTGCCATCCGCACCCGGTGACCAACGCGACGCTGCCTAGGCGGGCTTCCGTCGCGGGCCCCTGTGGGAACGGCCATGACCCCTCCCACAGGAGATGCCAGGGCGTCAGCGCCCGGCCACCGCCGGCGCGGGCGCCGGTTCCACCCACTGCGCGAACACCGCGTCGATCGCGCCTTCGTCGATCGCCGCGCCGCCCTGGATCGCCTCGGCCTGCTCGAACAGCGGCATGATCATCGCCATGCCGTCGATCTTCGTCTTCAGGTGCACGCCCGGCGGCTGCGAGAGGAAACCGTCCCAGCGCGAACGCACCTGCACCCAGAAGTCCTTCGTCGCCTTCCAGTAGTCGTAGGCCGGGGTGAAGTCGATGTCGTCGACCTTCTGGTAGTTGTCGAAGCCGAACTCGCGCGCGATCGCCACCTGGCTGCCGTCGGGCTTGCGCAGGACCTTGGTATTGAACTGCTCGTGGGTCCAGCCGGCCGGAACGATGGTGTGGCGGTTGACCACGCGCAGCGCGTTGTAGTCGTCGCGCTTGGTGTACTCGCGTCGCGGCAGCGGTCGCCAGGTGGCGTCGCTGGTCCAGGTGGCCACGCCGTCGTCGTAGTTCCACTTGCCGGTGCCGCAGTAGCGCGGCGCGTCGCTGACCTCGTACACGCACTGCGTCCACGCGCCGCGGGTTTCCTCCGGCGACAGCGCACGCACGGTCCAGGTCTGGTCGGCGCTGAACTCGAAGCGCACCGGCGCCTCGTAGGTCCAGTCCTGGCGCCAGTGCTTGGTGACGTGGCCGCTCCTGGCGTCGACCAGGATGTGCTGCAGCACCACGCGCGTGGGCGTGTCCTCGACCACGATCACCACTTCGTCGCCGCCGCTGCGCATCGCCGGGCTGCGCTCGTAGCCGGGCTGCAGCAGCACGGTTTCGTCGAAGGCGAAGTCGACCATGTGTTCGCCCTGCATGGCGAGGATCGCGTCGTGGTCGCGCGCGGGGGCGGCCGTTGCGCCTGCGGTCGCGGCCGCGACCTGCGCGCCGGCGGTGGTGGCGAACGCCGAAATCATCAGCGCGGCTGCCAGTGTGGTTTTCATGCAACTCTCCGGGTTTGGTGGATCATCGGGTTGGGACGTGCGACGGCCAACGTGGTCGCCGGCGCGGCGGCCAACGGCGGCTCACCACGAGAACGCCACGCTCAGCGACAGGTTGCGCCCGGCGGCGGTGTAGCGGTCGAGCGTGGTGCTGTCCTGGCTGACCAGCTCCATGCTGCCGAGGTCGAAGTAGCGGCGGTCGGTCAGGTTGAAGATGCCGGCATTCAACTCCGCGCCCGGCGCGAACGTCCAGTGCGCGAGCAGGTCGAGCACGCCATGTCCGGGTGTTTCGAAGTACGAATCGTCCTCGAGCGCCGGCAGGCGGTCGTGGCGGCCGGCGAAGCGGCCGGCCAGCTCCGCGCCCCAGGCATCGGTGCGGTAGGCCAGGCCGAGGGTGGCGGTGAGCGGGTCGATCGAGGCCAGCGGCTCGTCGTCGGTGCGGTTGTCGCCGCGCGCCCAGGCTGCCGCCGCGCGCAGCGACCAGCCGTCCATCGACGGCGACAGTGCACCGAAGTCGATCCCGCCGCGGAGCTCGACGCCGCGGATGCGCGCGTCGGACACGTTGCGCGACTGATACACCATCAGCCCTGCGTCGTTGAAGCCCACGAAGGCGAACGATTCGATGAAGTCGTGGTAGCGGTTCTCGTAGGCAGACAGGCTGGCATAGACCGCATCGCCGACGTAGCGCACGCCCAGTTCCACGCCGTCGCTGGTTTCCGGCTTCAGGTCCGGGTTGGCCACGGCGGTGTAGCCGAACATCACGTTGGTGAAACCGATGTTGACGTCGCCGTAGGGCGGCGAGCGGAAGCCGCGCGCGTAGCCGCCGAACAGCGACCAGTCCTGCGCGAAGTGCCAGACCGCGCCGAGCTTGGGCGACACGCTGGTCTTGTCCAGCTCCGCGACCGCCACGCCCGGATTGTCCTCGGCGAAGATCGGGTCCAGCTCCGGGCGCAGCTGGTAGCGGTCCACGCGCACCGCCGGTACCAGGCGGAAGGCGTCGTCGGCAAAGCTGATCTCGTCCTGCAGGTACAGCGCGGCATTGGTGGTCTTGCTGACCGGGAAGTCGCGCACCGGGAACACGTCCGGCAGCATTGCGTTGGTGACCGTGCCGGTATCGAGGTTGTGCACCCTGCCATCGCGCTTCTGCCGGGTTTCGGTGCGCGAGACGTCGAGACCGTAGGCCAGCGCATGGTTCACGCTGCCGGTCTGGAACTCCTTGCGCAGGTTCAGCTGCAGACCGACCAGGCGCTGGTCGAAGTTGAACTCGCGCTCGCGGCGCTCGTTGACGCCGCCGGCGGTGCGGCGCACCTCGACCGTGTCCTGCGTGGTCTCGCTGTCCTGCCGGTACACCTGCCAGTCCAGGCTGTCGGCGAAGCCGGCGCCAATCGCATCCATCTCGTGGGCGAACGACACCCGTGCGCGGGTTTGGTGGTCGTCGGCGGTGACCAGCAGGTTGTCCGCGCCGGTCAGGCCCTGCAGGCCGCGGGAGGTCAGCACGTCGGTGTCGGCGGCGTCCTCGTTGCCTTCCACGGTCAGCCGGAAGCGCTGGTCGACGCTGGGCGCGAACACCAGCTTGGCCAGCAGGCTGCGGCCGTCGCGATCCTGCGGATTGGGACGGGTGCGGGCGCTGCCCTCGCCGCCCACCGTGCCCTGGTTCTCCGGCTCCTGTCCCTGGCGGTGGTTGGCCACCACCATGCCCGACCAGCGCTCGCCGCCGAATGCGGCGGTGGCGCCGGCATGCAGGCCGTCCCAGCCGCTCTCGTAGCCGAAGCGCAGGCCGAAATAGGCATCCCTGCCCGCCTCCAGGTAATCCGAAGGATCCTTGGTCACGAACGACACCGTGCCACCGAGGGCATCGGAGCCGTAAAGCGAACTGGTCGGTCCGCGCACGACCTCGACGCGCTTGAGGGTGTCGAGGTCGACGAAGTTGCGGTTGGCGTCGGAGAAGCTGCCGATCATGAAGGCGTCCGACACCGGGATGCCATCGGTCTGGATGCGGACGCGGTTGGCGTCCAGGCCGCGGATGCGGATGCCACCGATGCCGAAGCGGCCAAAGCCGGAGGTCACGGTGATGCCCGGCTCGTAGCGGAACAGATCCTTGAGGTCGCGCGCCAGGATTTCGTCCATGCGCTCGCGGTCGATCACGTCGACGGTATTGGGGACATCGGAGATCGCCCGCTCGGTGCGCGTGGCGGTCACCACGACGCGGTCGAATTCGGTGGCCTCGGCGAACGCGGAGGCGGCGGCGGTCGCCGGGACGGACTGCGGGGCCGCGGACTGGCCATGGGCAAGGGCCATGCCGGGCAGCGCCAGGCACAGCGCGAGTGACAACAGGTTGGGACGCATGGACGGACTCGTCGAAAGGAAAACGTTCGGCGGGCTGGCGTCCGGCGTCTGGCCGGTGGCGGGCGGGCCTGGAGAGATGGGTGTCGCCGGCCACGGGGGCCGGCGAGGAATGCTTTTATTTGGTGAGGATGAGCTTGTCGTTGCGCGTGTGGCGCAACCGATAGCACTCGCTGCCGTGGCGGATCAGCAGTTCGCGCTGGCCCTTGAGCAGGCGGATGCTGTCGATTTCGACGGTGTCGGTGCTGGAACGCTCGTCCGCGTGGTGCGGGACGGACTGGGACGTGCTGTGCGCGTGCGGGTGGACGGCAAACATCGATCGGCTCCCTCGATAGGAGACATTGATGTTAATGATTCTCATTTGCCTGTCAAGAACCAATGCCCCGGACGCCCCGGGATCAGACCATGGTCGCCTCGACCCGCGCCCACCCGGCCTCGTCGACCTGTTCCAGCACCTCCAGCGCGCGCAGGTTCTGCTCCAGCTGCGCCACCCGGCTGGCGCCGAGGATCACGCTCGACACGCGCGGGTTGCGCAGGCACCAGGCGATCGCCAGCGGCGCCGGCCCGGTGCCCAGCTCCGCGGCCAGCGCGGTGAACGCGCGCGCGCGCTCGAGCCGGCGCGAGGCGGCGTCGCCGAGCACGTCGCGCTGCAGCCAGGCGTAGTCCTCGCTGGCCAGACGCGAACCGGCCGGCACGCCGTCGTTGTACTTGCCGGTCAGAAGGCCCGAGGCCAGCGGCGACCAGGTTGTCGTGCCCATGCCGAACTCGTCGTACAGCGGCGCGTACTCGACCTCGACCCGCTCTCGGTGCAGCAGGTTGTACTGCGGCTGCTCCATCGTCGGCGCCTGGAAGCCGCCGGCGCGCGCGACCTCGTGCGCCTCGCGGATGCGTTCGGCCGGCCATTCCGAGGTGCCCCAGTACAGCACCTTGCCCTGGCGGACCAGCGTGTCCATGGCGGCCACGGTCTCCGCCACCGGCGTATCGGGGTCCGGGCGGTGGCAGTAATACAGGTCGAGATAGTCGACGCGCAGGCGCGCGAGCGCGGCATGGCAGGCGTCGCGTACGTGCTTGCGCGACAGCCCGCGCTGCATCGGGCGCGGCTCGTCGACCGCGCCGAAATACACCTTGCTCGACACCGCGAAGCCGTCGCGCGGCAGGCGCAGGTCGGCGATCACGTCGCCCATCACCTGCTCGGCCGCGCCGTTGGCGTAGGTCTCGGCGTTGTCGAAGAAGTTGATCCCGTGGTCCCAAGCCGCGGCCACCAGGTTGCGCGCCTCGCCGCGCGCGACCGCGCCACCGAACGTGGCCCAGGCGCCGAACGACAGCGCGGACAGTTGCAAGCCGGAGGAGCCGAGACGGCGGTATTGCATGGGAATCTCCTGCCGCGGGATGCGTGCGGCGCTGCGGGGAAAGCCACAGTCTAGTGCGGGCGCGCGCTATCCTCCGCACAGGGGGAACCTCCATGCTCGGATCGATGCAACGGCTCAGGGATTTGGCTGCGCGACTGCTCGCGCGGCCCGACGAGATCATGCTGTCCCTCGGCGCCGGCGGCGAACTGCTGGTCGCACGCCTGCGCGCCCTGCTGTCGCTGCTGATCCTGGCCATGCCGCTGGTCGCGGCCGTGGGCGGGGCGAAGACGAGCGAGGTCGTGATCGGCCTCGCCCTGGCCGTGTTCGTCAACCTGATGGCGCAGATCTGGCTCGCGCTGGCGCGCCGGCAGCTGCGCTACGGCTGGCTGCCCTACGCCACCGGCACCTACGACATCACCCTGACCACGCTGGTGCTGGTGCTGCTGGCACTGGGCGATCCGGTGGCGGGCATCAACAGCATCGTGGTCTGGTGCTTCTACCTGATCGCCATCGCCATGACCGCGCTGCGCAACGACGGCCGCCTCACGCTGTACGTCACCGCGCTGGCGCTGGTGCAGTACGCACTGCTGGTGGCGACGGTGTTCGCGCTCGCCACGCCCGGCCGGACGCTGCTCTCGATCGACTACGGGATCGCCGCGCCCGGTACCCAGGCCGAGCGCCTGATCCTGATCCTGATGATGGGCCTGCTCACCTCGGCCATCGTCTACCGCATGCAGCGGCTGGTGGAGATGTCGGGCAACGACAGCCTGACCGGCCTGCCCAACCGCGCCTGGTTGCTGCAGGGCATGCCGCGCATGTTCGAGACGATCCGCAACGACGGCGGCTCGCTGACCCTGGCCCTGCTCGACCTGGACCGCTTCAAGCGCATCAACGACGAGGTCGGGCACCGCGCCGGCGATCGCGCGATCCGCCACTTCGTGGCCGCGGTCAACGAGATCCTGCAGGAGAAGGAGCGCCTGGTGCGGATCGGCGGGCAGGAGTTCGTGGTCCTGCTGCACTGCCCGATCGGCAGCACCTGGGAACGGCTGGACCGGCTGCGCCGCTCGATGGGCGACCGGCCGTTCCTGCCCGGGTCCGGCCGCGACCCGCAGGTGATCACCTTCAGCGGCGGGCTGGCTTCGTTCCCGCAGGACGGCGTCGACGTGTCCGCCCTGCTCGGCAGCGCCGACCGGCGCCTGCAGCTGGCCAAGCGCGACGGCCGCAACCGGGTGGTGGCGCGCGACACCTGAACGCGGCGCGGCCACGGCCGTGCTTCACTCGCCCGCGGTTTGCCCGTAACCTGCCCCGCTGACGGTCGCCACCCGTTGCGATCGATGTCCGAGGGGAGAACGCCGGGTGAGCCTGAAGCTGCGTCTGATCGTGATGAACTTCCTCCAGTTCTTCGTCTGGGGGGCGTGGCTGCTGACCATCGGCGCCTACTGGTTCCAGAACAAGGGCTGGTCGGGCACCGCGTTCGGCGCGATCTTCTCGACCATGGGCATCGCCTCGCTGTTCATGCCGGCGCTGATGGGCGTGGTCGCCGACAAGTGGATCAACGCCGAAAAGCTCTACGGCCTGCTGCACATCTGCGGCGCGGTGATGCTGTTCCTCGTACCCCGGGTCGACGACCCGCACACCATGTTCTGGGTAATGCTGGTCAACATGATCTTCTACATGCCGACGATCGCGCTGGCGATCACGGTGGCCTACAACGCGCTGAAGAAGGACGGCCGCGACGTGGTGCGCGACTACCCACCGATCCGTGTATGGGGCACGGTCGGCTTCATCGCCGCGCTGTGGACCACCAGCCTGCTGCACATGGAAACCTCGGCCGGCCAGTTCTACATCGCATCGGCTGCGTCGCTGCTGCTGGGCCTGTACGCCTTCACCCTGCCGCCGGCGCCGCCGCGCATGGGCCGCAGCGAAAGCCGCGCGCTGGTCGACGTACTCGGGCTGACCTCGTTCCGCCTGTTCAAGGACCGCAACATGGCGGTGTTCTTCGTGTTCGCCATGCTGCTGGGCGCGGCGCTGCAGCTGACCAACGCCTACGGCGACACCTTCCTGCACGACTTCGCCGGCGTGCCAGCGTTCCAGGATTCGATCGCGGTGAAGTACCCGGCGATCATCATGTCGATCTCGCAGATCTCCGAAACGCTGTTCATCCTCACCATCCCGTTCTTCCTGCGCCGCTTCGGGATCAAGGCGGTGATGACGATGAGCATGCTGGCCTGGTTCCTGCGCTTCGGCCTGTTCGCCTACGGCGACCCCGGCGACCGGCTGTGGATGATCGTGCTGTCGTGCATCGTCTACGGCATGGCGTTCGACTTCTTCAACATTTCCGGCTCGCTGTTCGTCGAACAGCAGAGCGACTCGCGCATCCGCGCCAGCGCGCAGGGGCTGTTCATGGTGATGACCAACGGCATCGGCGCGGTGTTCGGCAGCCTGGGTTCGGGCTTCCTGATCGAGCACTTCTTCACCGCGGCCGACGGCAGCAAGGACTGGCACGGCATCTGGGTGACCTTCGCCCTGTACGCGCTGGCGATGGCGATCGTGTTCGTGCCGCTGTTCAAGCACAAGCACGACCCGGACGCGATCCGCCGGGCGCAGCAGCGCCCCGAAGGCGAACTGGCGCCGTGACCGTGGCCGGGGCGGACGCATGAGCCGGGTCGTCGTCGTCGGGTCGTTCAACGTCGACCACGTCTGGACCACCGCCACCCTGCCCCGCCCGGGCGAGACGCTCGGCGGGCGCTACGCCACCGGCCCGGGCGGCAAGGGCTTCAACCAGGCCACCGCCAGCGCACGCGCCGGCGCGGCCACGACTTTCGTCTGCGCGCTCGGCGACGACCCCGGCGGCGAGCTTGCGCGCCGGCTGGCCGACGCCGACGGAATCGACCTGCGCGCGCAGCGCAGCGACGAGCCGACCGGCACCGCCGGCATCTACGTCGACGGCGAGGGCCGCAACAGCATCGTCATCGGCGCCGGTGCCAACGGCGTGCTGTCGCCCGCGCACGTGGCCGCGCAGCGCGATGCGTTCGACGCGGCCGGCGTCGTGCTGGCCCAGCTCGAATCCCCGCCCGCCGCCATCACCGCGGCGCTGCAGGCCGCGCGCGCAGGCGAGGCGACCACGCTGCTCAACCCGGCCCCCGCCAACGCGCCGACCACCCGCGAACTGCTGGCGCTGGCCGACATCCTCACCCCCAACGAAACCGAGTTCGCCGGACTGGTCACGCGCCACGTCGGCGAACGCATCGACGGCGACGCGGTGACCGCGCTCGACCAGTCGCGCCTGCACGCACTGTGCCGCGAGCTGCTGCCGGCCGGCACCGTGGTCGTGACCCTGGGCGCCAGCGGCTGCTTCGTGTCGCACGCAGGCGACGCACTGCGCGGCGACGAGCGGCCGTTCTACCGCCTCGGCGCCGAACAGGTCCGCGCCGTCGACACCACCGGCGCGGGCGACGCCTTCAACGGCGCGCTGGTCGCCGCGCTCGCCGGCGGGTCGGGCGTGGCGTTCGCCGCGCACCTGCGGTTCGCCTCGCGCTTTGCCGCGCTTTCAACCGAGCGCGAGGGCGCGGCCGCGTCCATGCCGCGGCGCGACGAGGTCCTCGAACGCTTCGGCGCATAACGACTCCCTAACTTGTCGCCTTGGAGAATCGGATTCCCATCAACGAAGGAGGATCGGGCATGGCGGGCAAGTTCGAGATCAGCAAGCGCAGCAACGGCGAGTTCCAGTTCAACCTCAAGGCCGGCAACGGCCAGGTAATCCTGACCAGCGAGGGCTATTCGGCCAAGGCCTCGTGCAGCAACGGCATCGAGTCGGTGCGCAGGAACAGCCAGGACGACGCCCGCTTCGAGCGCAAGACCGCCAGCAACGGCAAGTTCTTCTTCAACCTCACCGCGACCAACGGCCAGACCATCGGCAGCAGCCAGATGTACGCCGACGAGGGCGGGCGCGACAACGGCATCGCCTCGGTGAAGACCAACGCGCCCGACGCCGCGGTCGACGACCAGACCGCCTGAACCGGCCTCCCCGCGCGCGCCCGGCGCCGCCCGGGCGCGCGCCTTGCCGCGGGTAGAATCCCCGCCATGCAGATCGGCCCCCACCGCATCGAACCCCGGGTGATCCTCGCGCCGATGGCGGGGGTCACCGACAAGCCGTTCCGGCTGCTGTGCAAGCGGCTGGGCGCGGGCCTGGCGATGTCGGAAATGACCACCAGCGACCCGCGCTTCTGGCACACGGAAAAATCGCTGCGGCGCATGGACCACGCCGGCGAGCCGGACCCGGTCGGTGTACAGATCGCCGGCACGGTGCCGGGGGTGATGGCCGAAGCAGCGCGCTACAACGTCGACCACGGCGCACAGGTCATCGACATCAACATGGGCTGCCCGGCGAAGAAGGTCTGCAACGCCTGGGCGGGCTCGGCCCTGATGCGCGACGAGGACCTGGTTGCCCGCATCTGCGAAGCCGTGGTGCAGGCGGTCGACGTGCCGGTGACGCTGAAGATCCGCACCGGCTGGGATGCCACCCACCGCAATGCGCCGGCCATTGCCCGGATCGCCGAGGACTGCGGCATCGCCGCACTCGCCGTGCACGGCCGCACCCGCGACCAGCAGTACACCGGCACAGCGGAGTACGACACCATCGCCGAGATCAAGTCGCGGCTGTCGATTCCTGTCATTGCCAACGGCGATATCGACTCGCCCCGGCGCGCGGCGTTCGTGCTGCGCCACACCGGCGCGGATGCGGTGATGGTCGGCCGCGCGGCGCAGGGCCGGCCGTGGATTTTCCGCGAGATCGCCCACCACCTGGCCACGGGCGGGGAACTGCCGCCGCCGTCGCTGGCGGAGGTCCGCGACATCCTGCTCGGCCACCTCCATGACCTGCATGATTTCTACGGCGAACCGCAGGGCGTGCGCATCGCGCGCAAGCACCTGGGCTGGTATGCGAAGGACCGCCCCGAAAACATTCCATTCCGCGCCGTGGTCAACCGCGCCGAATCCGCGGACATGCAGCTGGCGCTCACGCGCGACTACTTCGACGCGCTGATCGCGGGCGTGGACACGGGATTCGCAGCCGCGGCCTGAGCGCGCGGCTTGACCGCCAGCGCCCGCATGGTTATCTAGGTCAGCGGAACCAACTGCGACTCCAACGCCGTCACTCCCGCGAAAGCGGGGGTTCTCCGGGACTCCAGGTCGCCGGGTTCCCGCTTTTACGGGAATGACGGCTTCCGGGATCCGCAGCCACGAGGTTCCGGCCAACCACTCGCCATCTCGCAGGGAGCGCCACCATGGTGGATGAAGCGTCAACCGCGTCCGAATCCGGCAACCGCCGCCCGATCGCCGCGCGCGGTAATGCGCTGGTGCAGCGCTTCAGCACCCTGCTCGCACGCAGCGGCGTGTCGCCCAACGCGATCTCGGTGCTCAGCATCGGCTTTGCCGCGCTCGGTGCGTGGGCGCTGCTGCGACTGGATTGGCCATGGGGGCCGTGGCTGTGCGCGGTCGCCATCGTGCTGCGGCTGCTGTGCAACCTGTTCGACGGCCTGGTCGCGGTCGAACACGGCCGCAAGACGCCGACCGGCGTGCTCTACAACGAAGTCCCCGACCGCCTGGCCGACAGCCTGTTCCTGATCGCGCTGGGTTATGCCGCCGGCCTGCCCTGGTGCGGCTGGCTGGCCGCGCTGCTCGCGGCGCTGACGGCCTACGTCCGCACCCTCGGCGGCACGGTGCTCGACTCGCAGGACTTTCGCGGGCCGATGGCGAAGCCGCACCGGATGTGGCTGATGGTTGCCGCCTGCGTGGCAGCACCGCTGGAGGCCTGGTTCGCAGGCACCGGCTACGCGCTGCGCGCAGCGGTGGTCCTGGTCGCCGCCGGCTCGGCGCTGACCTGCTGGACGCGCCTGCGCGCGATCGCCAACCGCCTGCGGGAGGCGGCATGATCGAGCAGGCCGCCGCGGCGGCGCTGGTCGGCACCACCCGCCTGCTGGTCGGCGCGCGCGCACAGTGGCAGGGACCGCCGCCGGACGGGCAGTGCCTGTACTTCGCCAACCACAGCAGCCACCTGGACACGATGGCGATCTGGTCGGCGCTGGACCCCGCGCAGCGCGCGCGCACCCGCCCGGTGGCCGCGCGCGACTACTGGGACAAGCCCGGCCTGCGCGGCTACGTCGCCGGCAGGGTGCTGCGCGCGGTGCTGATCGAGCGCCGCCGCGAGGAACGCGACGGCGACCCGCTGGAACCGGTGATCGACGCGCTGCAGACCGGCGACTCGCTGATCCTCTTCCCCGAGGGCACGCGCACCGCCGAGCGTCTGCCGCAACGCTTCCGCGGCGGCCTGTTCCGCCTTGCCGAAGCCTTCCCGGACCTGCACCTCGTGCCGGCCTACCTCGACACCCTCCACCGCAGCATGCCCAAGGGCGCGCACATCCCGCTGCCGCTGTACTGCACGGTGCGCTTCGGCCCGGCGCTGCCGCGCATCGACGGCGAACCGCGCGACGCCTTCCTCGAGCGCGCCCGCGAGGCGGTGGTGGCGCTGGCGTGACGTTGTCCGACGTGCCGCCGCGACTTCCAGTGTCGTGCCGGTCCCTTTCGTCGTCCAACTGTCCATCCTGAAATCCTGGTACTCCCAAAATGCCGACACAACAAAAACTCCTCTGGGTCTTCGGCGGCATCGTCACCCTGCTCGCGCTGGCATCGCTCATCGGCTGGGTGCTGCAGGCGCGCAAGGGCCGCACCGAGGTGGTCGCCAACCTCAACGCCCGCGTGCGCGCGTGGTGGGGCATGGTCGCGGTGCTCGCGGTCTGCTTCTGGCTGGGGCCGGTGGCGAACCTGGTGGTGTTCGCCTTCATCTCGTTTTTCGCCCTGCGCGAGTTCATCACGCTGACCCCGACGCGACCGGGCGACCACCTGCCGCTGGTGGTGGCGTTCTACGTGCTGATCCCGGTGCAGTACTGGCTGATCGGCGTCGACTGGTACGGACTGTTCTCGATCTTCCTGCCGGTGTACGCCTTCCTGGCGCTGCCGGCGCTGGCGGTGTTCGGCGGCGATACCGAACAGTTCCTCGAGCGCACCACCAAGATCCAGTGGGGCGTGATGATCGCGATCTACTGCATCAGCCACGCGCCGGCGCTGCTGATCCTCGACCTGCGCGGCTACGAGGGCCAGGGCCCGCTGCTGCTGCTGTACCTGATGCTGGTGGTGCAGATCAGCGACGTGATGCAGTACGTGTTCGGCAAGCTGTTCGGGCGCCACAAGCTGGCGCCGACGGTGAGCCCATCGAAGACGGTCGAAGGCCTGATCGGCGGCGGGCTGGCGGCAACCGGCATCGGCACCGCACTGTGGTGGATCACCCCGTTCACGCCGCTGCAGTCGGCGCTGATGTCGGCGCTGATCGTCATCTGCGGCGCGCTCGGCGGGCTGGCGCTGTCGGCGGTCAAGCGCAGCCTCGGTGCCAAGGACTGGGGCCACATGATCGAAGGCCACGGCGGGATGATGGACCGGATGGATTCGGTGACCTTCGCCGCGCCGATCTTCTTCCACGTCACCCGGTATTTCTTCTCGGGCTGACTGCGCGTCGGTGCGGCGCGTCCTGGCGGGCCGCCGGCATCGGCCGGAACCGCCACAGCACCAGGCCGCCGTACAGCAGCACCAGCAGCGCGAGGTTGCACAGCTCCGGCGCAACCTCGCGCACGCGCGCGCCCATCTGGTTCAGCTGCACCATGGCGTTCATGCCCGGCACGATCGGCAGCAGCTTTGCGGCGGTCACCAGGGCCGGCGGCGACACGGCCGCGGGCCAGCTGATGTTGGCCAGGAAGAACAGCGGGATCGAACCGGCGGTGACGTACTGGAACGCGCGCTCGCGGGTATCGAAGAAGCTGCCGACGAACATCCCGAACAGCACCGTGGCCGCGATGAACAGTGGCCCGGCCAGCAGCAGGCCGGCGAAGTTGCCGCCGCGCGGATAGTCCTGCGCCCATGCCGTGAAGCCGGCGTAGTACAGCAGCGCGGCCACGCCGATCAGGCCGAACGCGGCGAGCATGCCGAGCAGTGCCGGCCGCCGGAAATGCAGCCGCCGGCCGAGTTCGCGCCGGCGCTTGCCCAGCAGTACGCCGATACCGATCAGCAGGGTCTGGTGGACGACCAGTTCGGCCACGCCCGGGACGATACTGCTGCCGTAGCCCTCGCGCGTGTTGTACAGCGGCCGCTGCACCAGCCGCACCGGCGGCGCGGCCGGCGCACCCATGAAGCCGGCCTGGGTCACCGCCGCTTCCCGCGCGGAGGCGGTAATCGCCTCGGCCAGGCCACCCATCGCGGTGCTCGCGCGGCCGAGGTAGGCGCCATCGCCGAGCAGCACCAGCCGCCCCTGTCCGCCACGCAGGATGTCGCGTTCCATTCCACCGGGCAGCAGCACGATCACCTCGGCCCGGCCATCCTCCATGGCCGGCCGTGCCTGCCGCAGGTCACGCGGCTGCGCCACTACCTGCACCTCGCGCAGCGCCGCCATGCGTCGCAGCATTTCCCGGCTCGTGGCGCTGTGGTCCTCGTCGACCACCACCACCGGCAGGCGGCCGGCGACCTGGTGGCGATAGGCGGCCGGATAGAACACCGAATACAGCAATACCGCACCCACCATCGTCACCAGCGCGTAGCGGTCGCCGGCCACCGCCCGCAGTGCCTGCATGAAGGCGGTACCGAAGTCTTTCATGCGCCGGCCCGTCGCAATGCACCGCTGCGCATCGCCGCCAGCCGCCAACCGCCGATGCCGCCGGCCAGCAGCGCGATGCCGGCGAGCGTGGCCATCGGCGCCAGCGACACCTGCCACGGCGCGCCGACCAGCAACTGCTGCATCTGCAGCTTCACGTAGGCGGTCAGCGGCAACAGCGCGCTCCACACGCGGGTGAACAGCGGTGCGCCGATCACCGGGAACGTGGCGCTGGAAAACGCCAGCGATGCCCCGATGCTCAACCCGACCAGCGACAGCGCCGTGCCCATGTCGCGCGTCACCCCGACGAACAGCAGTGCCAGCCCGGCCCCGGCCAGGTGCAACAGCAGCTGCCCGAGTGCCAGTGCCGGCACGCTGCCGGCAACGCCGCTGCCGTGCGCCCAGCCCACCCACAGCGTTGCCAGCAGGCCGTGCAGCGAGAACAGCAGCACGTAGGGCAGCAGCTTGCCGGCGATCGCGCCCCACGGCCGCGCGCCGAGCCAGCGCGCCAGCGTCCCGTCGCGCACTTCGCGCCCCAGCGCCGCGGTCATCGCCAGCGCCGCGACCAGCGACAGCACCGCCGCGAATGCCAGCGGCAGCAGGAACAGCGCATAGCTGCGCGCCGGGTTGAAGAGGATGGCCGCATCGACTGCCATCGGCGCGGCGCGCAGCTTCGCCGGGCCCAACTGCAGGCCGATGTGCTCGCCGAGCAGGCGCGCGTTGAACGCGGTCACCGCATCGGCGATATCGCGCATCGCCGACTGCCCGCCTGCCAGGTAACTGGCGTTGTAGTACGCGATCACCGTAGCCGCCTCGGTACGCCGCGCGCTGCGGCTGAAGTCGCGCGGTATCCAGGCCACCGCGAACACGTCCAGCGCGCGCACCTGCGAGAACGCCTCGTCCAGCGTGCCCGGCTGCGACACCACCTCGATGCCGGGGCTGGCGTCGAGCATGCGCAGCAAGAGCCGGCTGTCGGCGCTGTGGTCGAGGTCGACCACCGCCACCGGCAGCTGGCGCATGCCGCCGGCGCTGAACAGCCAGCCCATCAGCAGCACCATCGCCAGCGGGAACACGGTGATGAACGCCAGGTCCCACCGGTTGCGGCGCAGGTGGCGCAACTCGGCGCGCCATGACGCGGCAAAGCCGTCCTCGCGCGGCGCGCTCAGCCCTGCGGCCATGCGAACAGCACGCTCATGCCCGGGCGCAGGCCCGGCAGGCGCTCCACCGGCCGCAGCCGCACCTCGAAGCTGCGCACGTCGTAGCCGGACGATTCACGGGTCGCGCGCCAGGTGGCGTAGTCGCCGGCGGGATTGACGAAGTAGACCTCGAACTGCGCCTCGCGGTCGCCCAACGCCGGCACCCTGCCCTGCAGGCGGCTGCCGATGCGCAGCCCCTCCAGCTGCGACTCGCGCAGGTTGACCGCGACCCACGGATGGTCGACGTCCACCAGCGTCAGCACCGGATAGCCGGCCGGCACCAGCTCACCGACATCGGCCATGCGCTTGCCCACCTCGCCGGCCATCGACGCGCGGCCGCGGGTTTCCTCGCGCGCCGCGTCCACTTCCGCCCGCGCGCCCTCGGCCTGGCGCACCTGCGCTTGCGCGGCCTGTCTGTCCTGCGCGCGCGCGCCGGACAGCGCCATGTCGTACTGCGCGCGCGCGGCCTTGGCCAGTTCGGTGGAACTGCGCGACTGCGCCAGCGCCTCGTCGCGTTTCTGCCGCGTGACCACGCCCTCGCGATAGAGATTGTCGACGTGACGGTAGGTCGAGTTGGCCAGTTCCGCGCCGGCCACCGCGCGCTTCCAGTTGGCCTCGGCCGCGCGGATGTCCTCGCTGCGCGCGCCTTCGTCCGCCTTGGCCGCGACCGCCTGGGCCGCATCCACCGCCGCCTGTGCCTGCTGCGCCTTGGCCGCGACTTCCGGGCTGTCGAGTTCGAACAGCACCTGCCCGGCCTTGACGCGGTCGCCCTCGCGCACCGAAAGCTTCGCCAGCCGCGCGCTGATCTTGGCCGAGACGTTGGCGGTATCGGCATCGGCCATGCCCTGCAGCTGCACCGGCGGCGTACGGAAGGCAAGCCACAGCCCAACCGCGACCAGTACCAGCAATGCGAGCCCGCCACCCCAGAGCAGCGCGCGCCGCCGCGGCGGCGGCGGGGACGGATCGGAAAGCAGTGCATCACTCATCGTCGACCCCCTTGTCCGCCCGGCGGCGGAATTCCTCGTACCGGTCCATCTGCCCGCTGACTTCGAGCAGCTGAGCCAGCGCAACGTCGTACTGGTAGGCGGCCTGTGCGCGCTCGATGCGCGCGCCGCCGAGCTGCAGGCGGGCGTCGATCACGTCCAGCGACGTCGCCTGGCCTTCGCGGAACGCCAGGTCCTGCAGGCGCAGGTTCTCGCGCGCCAGGCCGAGACTGCTGTCGAGCAGCAGGTATTGCCCGCGCGCGGTGTCGAGTTCGTTCCAGGCCTTGCGCACGCCGAGCAAGACCTGGTTCTCGGCCTCGCGCAGGCCGGCCTCGGCCTGGTCGCGCTGCGCGCGCGCGGCACTGACCTGCAGCGGGCGCGCGCTCGGCGACAGGAAGGTGTACCGCAGGCCGATCCCGAATGCCCAGTCGGGGTCCGAGATGAGTTCGTCGCGGCGCCTGAAATCGTACTGGCCGAACAGGAACAGCTGCGGCTTGAACTTGGCCTGCTGCACGCGCACGCCCTGCTCGGCCTGGGCCACCATCGCGCGCAGCTCGCGAATCTTCGGATGCCCGGACAGCGCGCTGCGCTCGAAGTCCTCGATCGCGCCGGGCGGCGTGCTCGACACGAACAGTGGCGTCACCGGCTGGACCGCTCCGCCACTGCGCAGCAGCGTGGACAGCGCGGCTTCCAGCGTGGCCAGGTCGTTCTCCGCCTTCCGGTATTCACGCTCGGCCTTGTCGCGCGCCACCGTGGCCTGCAGGCGCTGGGCGCGGGTGGCGAAGCCTTCGCGCTCCAGCGTCGTCGCGTCGCGCAGGTGCTGCTCGAGGCCGTCGCGCACCTCGCGTCGCACCCGTAGCGCCTGTTCAGCCAGGCGCTGGCCGAAATAGGCCTGCACCAGTTGCACCGACAGCGACTGGCGCGTGCCCTCGCGTTGCGCGCTGGCCTGCTCCGTGGCCGCAGCCGCGGCCTGTTGCGCGGCCGGGATCATGCCGCCGGTATACAGCGGCAGCACCGCGGTCACGGTCGGCCGGGTGCGCCAGTCCTCGTACTTCAGGTGCAGCGGGCCGTCGATCCCGTACTGCGCGGCGATCGGCTCCAGCGGACCGAGCGGGATGTAGATCGACTTCTGGAAATTCATCCGCCGTATCTCGCCGGTGACCTCCGGCAGGCGCAGCCACGCGGTGGCGTCCTGCAGGTCCTGGCGATTGCGCACCGCGGCATCGGCGGCGCCCAGCGCGTCGGACACCTGCAGCAGGCGTACCTGCGCTTCGGCAAAGCTGAGCGCCGGCGGTTCTGCCGCCGGCGGCACCGTGTCCACGGTCTGCGCCGTCGCGCTGCCGACCGCCAGCAACAGCGCGGTAGCCAGCGAACACGACATGCAGATGACGGTAGCCGACCGGCTTGGCCTCACGCGATGCCCCGGGAGTCTTGCTGGGAGGCAGGATAGCCCGAACGCCGGCGGAACCCGCGTGAACCCGCATCGCCCCCGGCGCGAACTACCGGAGCCCGGCTTCGGCCGGCGGCTGGTGCCAGATCCGATGCCAGGTGGCCTGCCACATCGGGCCGAAGTCCCGGTGCGGGTCGAGCTTGCGCGGCGGTTCGAGCGGCTGCCAGCCGTCGCCCTCGCGGCGCGCGACCGCGTAGCTGAAGAAGTAATCGGGCTCGTTGCCCATGCGCAGGTCGCTGAGCACGAGTTCGCCATCGACCACCTGCGTACGCATGAAGCCGTGGTTGAACCACGCCAGCTCGCGTACGGCGGCGATGTCACGCGCTTCGGCCAGCGCCTGCACATTCGTCGGATAGCCCCGGAACGTCATCGGCCCCGTGTCGGCGGCCACCGAGCGGAAGCCTTCGACATAGCCGCCCGGCGTCATCGCCACCACCCGCCACAGCAAGGTGTTGAGCGGCATCGGCACCGAGAAGCGCGGCGCGTCGGCGAGGCCCATCGCGGCCAGCGCGCGGTCGGCTTCGCGGTCGACCAGGGTCTTGGCGATCCACGACCAGCCCAGGTAACCGACGCCGAGCGCGATGCCCAGGGCCAGCGCGTGCCGGCCGATCCGCTCGCGCGCGAACCACGCCACGATGAAGGCAACCAGCCATGGCAACAGGAACAGCGGGTCGATGATGAACAGGCTCGACCCCATCAGCGGCCGCATCGGCAGCGGCCAGAACAGCTGGGTGCCGTAGACGGTGAAGGCATCCAGCAGCGGATGCGACATCAGGGTCACCAGGATCACCACGAACCAGCGCCCCGGCGCCGCCGCCACGCGCCCGCCGCGGCGCTTGAACCAGGCCCACAGCGCCCACGCCACGAACGGCAGCACCAGCCACGAATGCGTCGCCGCGCGGTGCCAGGTCAGGCGCACCACCGGATCGTCGCACAGGGACAGCGGCAGCACGTCCAGGTCCGGCAGCGTGTTCAGTGCCATGCCGGCGAGCAGCGCCGCCCGCCGGTGGCCGCGCGGCGCGATGGCCGCGGCGATGACGCCGCCGTAGAACAGGTGGGTGATCGAATCCATCGCGGGATGCTAGCAGCGCGATCTGGCCTCCCGGGCAGGCCATGGCTGCCCTTCCCGCCTGCCCCGGGCCACCATGCGATGCGGCTTAACCCCCGCCCAACCCGCCGCGCGGCACAATGCGCGGGCCGCCGCGCCCGTGTATCATTCGCGGCCATCTTTCCATCCGAATCAAGGGATATAAGACCGATGTCCAGCACCCTCTTCACCTCCGAGTCGGTCTCCGAAGGCCATCCGGACAAGATCGCCGACCAGATCTCCGACGCGGTGCTCGATGCGCTGCTGGCGCAGGACAAGCGCGCGCGCGTGGCCTGCGAAACCATGGTCAAGACCGGCGTGGCGATCGTCGCCGGCGAGATCACGACCTCGGCCTGGATCGACCTGGAGGCGCTGACCCGCAAGGTGATCCTCGACATCGGCTACAACTCCAGCGACGTCGGCTTCGACGGCGAGACCTGCGGCGTGCTGAACCTGATCGGCAAGCAGTCGCTGCACATCGCCCAGGGCGTGGACCGCAAGAAGCCCGAGCAGATGGGCGCCGGCGACCAGGGCCTGATGTTCGGCTATGCCACCAACGAGACGCCCAGCTACATGCCGGCGGCGATCCACTACGCACACCGCCTGGTCGAGCAGCAGTCCAAGGTGCGCAAGAAGCGCAACTCTCCGCTGCCGTGGCTGCGCCCGGACGCCAAGAGCCAGGTCACCCTGCGCTACGACGACGGCGTGGCCACCGCCATCGACGCGGTGGTGCTGTCGACCCAGCACGACCCGGGCGTGAAGCAGAAGGACCTCGTCGAGGCCGTGCGCGAGGAGATCCTCAAGCCCGTGCTGCCGGCCAAGTGGCTGCACAAGGGCACCAAGTTCCACATCAACCCGACCGGCAAGTTCGAGATCGGCGGGCCGGTGGGCGACTGCGGCCTGACCGGGCGCAAGATCATCGTCGACACCTACGGCGGCTGGGCCCGCCACGGCGGTGGCGCGTTCTCGGGCAAGGATCCGTCGAAGGTCGACCGCTCGGCCGCCTACGCCGCGCGCTACGTCGCCAAGAACGTGGTCGCCGGGGGCCTGGCCGACCGCTGCGAGGTGCAGGTCAGCTACGCCATCGGCGTGGCCGAGCCGACCAGCATCTCGGTCACCACCTTCGGCACCGGCAAGGTCGCCGATGAGGTGATCGAAAAGCTGATCCGCAAGCACTTCGACCTGCGCCCCTACGGCATCCTGCAGATGCTCGACCTGGTGCACCCGATCTACCAGCGCACCGCCAGCTACGGCCACTTCGGCCGCAAGCCCCAGCAGGTCGCCTACACCGACGGCGCCGGCGAGCAGCAGTTCGCCACCGCGTTCTCGTGGGAGCAGACCGACAAGGCCGAGGAGCTGCGCAAGGCGGCGAAGCTGAAGTAACACGCGGCGATCCGTCCTTTCCCCGCCTGGCGGGGAAAGTCGGCACCCAGGCCACGGGCGCAGTGGTCGACTCCACCCGAACGCTCGCCGCCGGGAAGGGCCCGCGCAACCCCGACGCCAACGCGATCGCGCCCGGCTGCTTCCCGTCGAAGCCCGCCGCCGCATCCCGCGCTGGCGATCGACGTGGCGCGGCGGCGATGTGAACACACGCATTCGCATGGGCAGGCCGGATCACCCGGCCACCGGTCAGCCTTCCCGGGCCAGCGCCTCGTAGACCATCGGCCGCAACCGGTCGCGCGCGGGCATCGCGGTGACCGGCATCAGCTGGGTCATCAGGACCATCGACAGGCCCAGGCCCGGCGTCGCCAGGAAGCCGGTGCCGGCAGCCCCGCCCCAGGCATACTCGCCCGTCGAACCCGGACCGGCGCGATCATCGAGCCGCACCACGCCGCCGAGCGCCATGCCGATACTGCCCGGTTCGTAGCCGCCGAAACGCGTGAGCGAAGGCAGCAGCGGCGTCTGCGGCCCGTAGGCGGTCACCAGCCGGCGCACCGATGCCGGCGCCATCACCCGCGCCTGGCCGCGCGTGCCGCCGTTGGCCAGCATATCGGCGAAACGTCCGTAGTCCTCGAGCGTCGAGACCAGCCCGGCGCTGCCCCCGTCGGCGAAGGGCCGGCGCAGCGGCGCACGCTCGCTGCCGTCGGCGACGCGGGCGATCCCGCCGTCGCGCGCGACGTATAGCCCGGCCAGCCTCCCCGCACGCGCCCCGGGCACGAAGAACCCGGTCGCATCCATGCCCAGCGGATCGAAAAACCGGCGCCGCAGGTAGTCGCCAAGCCGCTCGCCGCTGATGCGCTCGATGACCAGCCCGGCAATGTCCAGGCCGTAGCCGTAGATCCAGTCGGTGCCGGGCTGGAACTCCAGCGGCAATGCGCCGAGCTTCTTCGCGAACCCTTCCAGGCCCCCGATTCCAGGGTCGTACATCCACCTGGCCGCCACCAGGCCGGCCTCGCGGTAGAGCGGCGCGACCCTCGCGTCGCCCCAGCTGTTGGCCAGGCCGCAGCCGTGGGTCAGCAGGTGCGCCACGGTCATTGTCCGCGCAGGTTCCCGCTGCCCGCCGGGACCGGCCACTTCGAGGCTTTCGAATTCGGGCACGAACTTCGACACCGGGTCTTCCAGTGCCAGCCTGCCGTCCTCGACCAGCAGCACCACGCCCGCGGCGACCACCGGCTTGGTCATCGAGTAGATGCGATAGAGGCTGTCCGGCCCGACCGGTTCGGCGCCGGGGATGTGCGCCTCGGCCAGCACCCGGCCATGGCGCGCGATGCGGATCGACGCGAACGGCAGTTTTCCTTCCTCGACGTAGCCGCGCAGGCGTGCGATCACCGCCGCGAAACGGTTATCGCCCGAAGCCGGCCACGCAGGCCCGGCGATGCCCCATGCCGCGGCTGCGGCCGCCGCGACCAGGAACCGCCGTCGATCGATCATTGGCAAGCCTCCACCGTCGACGCCGCGCGCCACGGCTCAGGCCGATTCATGCACGGCCGCGTGGGCCCGGGCGCTGGCCACTTCCCGCTCGGCCTGGGTGAATCCGTATTCCGGCACGACCTGGCCGGCGGGGTCTGACACCTGGTCCCACGCCGCGATGAGCCGTTCACCCGCGTCCGCGCCGAGGTGGCGGCCTTCGGTCAGCGTCACGCCGGCACGGGCGAAGTGGCCGGCACCGGCGCAGACGATGGCGCGGGTCGGCGCATCGTCCACCACCAGCGGCAGCAGCGCCGGGCTGACCAGTGCCGGATCGAGCGCGGCCAGCTGCTCGTCGGGCAGGATGCCTTCCATCATCCCCGTATGCGCGGTCGGCGCCAGGCAGTTGACCCGGATGTCGTACTTGCCGCCTTCGATGGCGAGCGTCTGCATCAGCCCGACCAGCGCCATCTTCGCCGCGCCGTAGTTGGCCTGGCCGAAGTTGCCCCACAGCCCCGACGAGGACGTGGTCATCACGATGCGGCCGTAGGCCTGCGTGCGCATCGTTTCCCACACTGCCTTGGTGCAGATCGCCGCGCCCATCAGATGCACGTCGACCACCTTGCGGAAGTCGTCCAGGTCCATCTTGGCGAAGCTCTTGTCGCGCAGGATGCCGGCATTGTTGACCAGGATGTCGATGCGGCCCCACGCCTCGAGCGCATGCGCGACCATCGCCGCGACCGCCGCTTCGTCGGTCACCGATCCGCCCGCCGCGACGGCTTCGCCGCCGGCCGCGCGGATCTCGGCAGCCACGGCTTCGGCGTGGTCGGCGCCGAGGTCGTTGACCACCACGCGCGCGCCCTTGCGCGCCAGGTAGAGGGCGTGCTGGCGGCCCAGTCCGCCGCCGGCGCCCGTGATGATTGCTACGCGCTCGCTGAGCGGCATTGCTGTCTCCCCGTCTGTGGAAGGAAACCGGACGGGGACGTGCGCCGGCTCAGCCCGCCTCGTCTTTCCGCCGGTCGCGGATGGCCCGGAAGCCGGCGGCCATGAAGCTGGCCATGCGCGCCTTCACCGCGTCGTAGTCGTCCGAGCGGCACAGGCCGCCCGAGAGCCTGTCGATGCGCCCGGTGCGCGCCAGCGTCAGCATCAGCGCGCCGGTCACGAAGTGGTAGCCCCAGAAGATGTCTTCCTCGGCGCAGTCCGGCATCGCCTTCCTGAGCAGGCCGATCAGCCGCAGCACCACCGGGTCGAAGTGCTGGTCCATGAGCTCGGCGCCGTAAGGCGTGGTGGATGCCAGAGCGCTGAGCGCGCCGTAGTTCTTCCAGTTCTCGCCGCCCTGGATGTACAGGTCCAGGTCGGTGTCGAGGAAGGCGTGCAGCGCGCCCTCCACCGTGGGCTTGCCGCCGCTCGCCGCCTCGTACTCGTCGAGCGCCTGCATGCGCAAACCGCTGGTTACCCCCGCACGCCGCGCCATCACCGCGTCGAACAGGGTCTTCTTGTCGGTGAAGTAGTAGTTGAGCAGCGTGTGGTGCACGCCGACGCGGCTGGCCACGTCCTTGAGCGTGACGCCGTACAGGCCGTGCCTGGAAAACAGGTGCTCCGCGGCGTCGAGGATCTGCTCGGTCATCTCCGCGCGCTGCTCCGCCTTGGTCGGACGCCTGGCCCTGGCCGCGGGCCGCTTCTTCTTGTCGCCGCGACCGGAGCGGGATCCCGCGGAACGGGGTGTCGCGTCTTTTGGCACGCTGCCGCCTCCACTGCGCTGCGCCCTCGTCGTGCCGGAACGTCATGTCCCAGTCTCTCCGAGCGCAGAGCCAAATTCGGCCCTGAGGCGCATTTTGTCAATTTTGCCCGTCGCCGCCAAAGGCATGTGCGCCACGCGGATCACCGCGTCGGGCACCCACCACGACGCAACGCGGCCATGCAGCGCTTCGATCAGCGTGGCGTCGCTCACCGCGCTGCCTTCGCGCATCTCCACCAGCAGGACCGGGCGCTCGCCCCACTTCGGATGCTCGCGTCCGATCACCGCCGCCAGCGAGACGTCGGGCAGTTCGCCGACGATGTCCTCGATCTCGGCCGGGTTGATCCACTCGCCGCCCGACTTGATCAGGTCCTTCGCGCGCCCGGTGACGATCAGGTTGCCTTGCTCGTCGATGCGCGCAAGGTCGCCGGTCGCGAACCAGCCGTCGGCGCCGACCGCATCGCGCGTCTCGCCGAAGTAGCGCTGGATCGTGCTTGCCCCGCGCACGTGCAGGTGTCCTTCCACGCCACGCTGCACGGGCAGTGCGACGCCGTCGGCATCGGCGACCCGCAGGTCGACGCCGATGGACGGACGCCCGGAAAGGTGCGCCGCGCGCGCAGGGTCGTCCGGCGGCGCGACGGTGCCGGTCGGCGACATTTCCGTCATCCCCCAGCTGGTCTGCACGGTGACGCCGAGCCGTCGTTCGATGCGCTGCATCAGCGCCGGCGCCATCGGCGCGCCGCCGACGATCACGCGCTTGAGCGAAGGCACCTGTCCTCCCGTCGCCTCGAGGTGCTCGACCAGCGCCAGCCAGACGGTGCCCACGCCCAGCGCCATCGTCACCGACTCGGCGTTGACCAGGCCGGCCAGGCTGGCGCCGTCCAGGCATCGGCCGGGTAGCACCAGCCGCGCGCCCACGGCAGGCGTGGCGAACGGCACGCCCCAGCCGTTGGCATGGAACATCGGCACGGCGAGCAGCACGCTGTCGCGGCTCGAGATCGCCATCGTGTCCGCTTGCAGCGCGCGCAGCGTATGCAGGTAGATTCCGCGATGGGTGTAGGTCACGCCCTTCGGCGCGCCGGTCGTGCCCGAGGTGAAGCACAGGCCGCAGGGCGCGTTCTCGTCGAAGCCGCCCCACGGCACGTCGCCATGCGCGGACGCCAGCAGCGGTTCGAGCGCTTCCACGCGGGGGCCGGGAGCTCCCCCCGGCACAGGTCCGTCGATGCACAGGATCCGTTCGACGCCAGCCGCCATGGCGGCGATGCGCCGCGCCAACGGCACCAGGTCGGACGAGGCCACGATGACGCGCGCGCCCGATTGCCCGAGCATCGCGGCCAGGTGGGATTCGCCCACTCTCGGATTGAGGGTATGGCAGACCGCGCCCATGCCGACGACGGCGAACCAGGTCTCGACGTGTGCGTGCGTGTTCCAGGCCAGGGTCGCGACCATGTCGCCTCCGGCGATGCCGAAACCGGCCAGCACCGCCGAGGTCCGGCGCGCGCGGTCGCGCAGGCCGGAATAGCCGATCCGGTGGTTGCAGCCATCGCCGGCGGTGACGACCTCCGCGCCCGGATGCCACTTCGCGCCGTGGTCCAGGAACTTGTCCAGGGTCAATCGATAGGACTGCATCGTCCCGTGGGTCATGGACATCCAGCGCTCCCTTCGGGAAGCGGCGGCGCGATCACGCCGACGTTCCAGTGCCAGGGCAGGTCGCCCTGCGCGCGCCGCCGACACACCACCGTCTCGACCAGTTCGTACATGCCCGGCATGAGGTGCTCGCCCGGCACCGGCGCCTGCTCGAACGCCATGTAGGCGCGCGCTTCACCGTATGCCGGCCAGGCCGGCGCGCCCGCGGCCGCCGGGACGCCGTCGCGCGCGAATCCCGCCCAGTACCCGAGCATGGCATCGGAAAGCGCGGCTTCCGCGGCGGTGCCGGGGACGGCCGGCCAGTTCGACGACAGCAGCGCCCGGGTGCCGAACACGTAGGGAAGCTCGGCGGCATGGAACGCATGCAGGCCGGCACTGTCGGCCGCGGGATACCCGTGGTCGAAGTAGTAGAGGAACGAGGGCTGCCCGAGCGCAGTCTGCTTTCGCACCAGCCGCTCCGCCGTCCAGCCGTACATCGCATCGCGGGTGGTGGCCAGCATTGCTGCATCCAGGTCCGCCGGCGGATAGCGCTGCAGCATCCGGTCGGCCAGCTCGCCATAGCGTTTCCGGATCTGCGCCTCGTAGGCGGCGGCGTCGGCCGGCGCCGGCGGCAGCAGGAAGCGCAGCGAGCGGATTTCGCCGTCGTTGAATCCGGCCAGGATCGGCACCGGCGCCTGCGCACCGCGATCGAACGCGTCGACGATCTGGTACGGCAACACCTCGCCGTCCACGTTTCCCAGCGGGAAGAAACCCGACGTTGCCGCCTTGACGGTCAGCTCCTGCGGATCCATCGCACGCAGCCGCGGCAGGCCGCGCACCCCGATCTTGCGGCTCAGTTCGAGACCCGATTCTTCGGCCGGGGGCGCACCATGCGCCGCCACGCGCAGCGCCGGCATCGAGATCATGTACGCGCTCTGCGCGATGGCCTTGTCGAACAGGCCGCGCGCCGAGGGTGCGGCCATCAGGTACATCACGCTCAGCGCGCCGGCCGATTCGCCGGCGATGGTGACGTTGCCCGGGTTGCCTCCGAACGCGGCGATGTTGCGCTCGACCCAGCGCAGGGCTTCGACCTGGTCCAGCAGGCCGTAGTTGCCCGAAACCCCGTCCGCCGATTCCTCGCTGAGCTGCGGATGCGCCAGGTAGCCAAGCACGCCGAGGCGATAGTTGATCGTCACCACCACCAGGCCACGCGCGGCCAGGGCGGCACCGTCGTACATCGGCTCCCTGCCCGATCCGGCGACCAGCGATCCGCCGTGGATCCACACGAACACCGGGGCACCGACGGCGTCCGCGGGCGCCCACACGTTCAGCGACAGGCAGTCCTCGCTCATCGGCAACGGTTGATCCGGGGCATAGATGCTGCCGGGACGCGACGGCGGCTGGTGGCAGGCGGGGCCGAAGCGCGTGGCATCGCGCACGCCATCCCAGCGCGCGGCCGCGACCGGCGGCTTCCAGCGCAACCGGCCCACCGGGGGCCGGGCATAGGGAATCCCCCGGAATGCACGGATGTCGCCGTCCAGCATTTCCCCGGACATGGTGCCCGCCGGCGCCTCCACCACGGGTGCCTGGCGTGCCGTGGCCGCGGTGGGCAGGCCTGCAAGCAGCAGGGCGAACAGCATGCCGGGGACGGATATCCCGGACCAGGTGCGGGTCATGGACGTGCCTCCTGTTCGGCCTGTCGACGGATGGTGCGTGCCAGCATCAGGAACATGGCCACCGCCAGCACGTAGAACGGGATCAGCGTGTAGAACGCCATCTGCAGCGAGTTGTCCGGATGGGTGGCCATGAAGAAGTCGCTCGCCGCACCGAGATAGGTCGGTCCAAGGCCAAGCCCGATCAGGTTCATCACCAGCAGCAACAGGGCGCCGGACAGCACGCGCTGGTTCGGCCGCACTTCTTCCTGCACCAGGGTCACCGCCGGCGACAGGTAGAAGTAGTTCAGCCCGGTCGGCAGGAACAGGAAGACCATTGCCAGCTGCCAGCTGTCCGCCCACACGAAGGCGGCGAAGAGCGGAATCGCCAGCGCCAGCCCGACCGCCGGGATGTAGGCGTAGGCGGTCCTGGACCGCTTCGCCAGCCTGTCGATCAGGCGTCCGGACAGGATCATGCCGCCGGCAACGCCGACACCGACCAGCAGCGCATACCAGACCGCGACTTCCTCCAGGGTCATGCCCTTCTCGCGCATCAGCAGCAGCACGGTGAAGTTGAGCACCCCGTAGGTGATGAACTGGGTCGCGCCGCACGCCAGGGACATGCCGCGCAGCACGGGGTTGGCGAAGAACGCCTTGAAGGTCTCGCGGAAGCCGGGCGCCGGCTCGTCGACATGCATGCCGCGATCACCGGCCGGCGGAACATCCAGCCCTCCTTTCCTGGGTTCCCGCACGCAGATCCAGACCACCGCCGCCGTCACCAGCCCGATCACGCCGACCCAGATGAACGCCAGCCGCCACGAGTACGCCGCTGCGACCGAAGCGCCGAAGGCCACGCCCAGCGCCGCGCCGATCGGAGGCCCGAGGTTGTACAGGCCCAGCGCGGTGCCGCGCGTACCGGACGGGAAGTAGTCGGAAATGATGGCGTAGGACGGCGGCACCCCGCCGGCCTCGCCCACGCCCACCGTCATCCGTGCCAGCACCAGCTGCGGATAGGTCGAGGCCATGCCGCAGGCCGCGGTGGCCACGCTCCACAGGCCGCAGGCCAGCGACAGCACCTTGACCCGGTTGGTGCGGTCGGCGAGCCAGCCGACGGGTATCGCCAGCACGCAGTAGAACATCGCGAAGTACAGGCCGCCGATCAGGCCGAGCTGGCCGTCGGTGACGCCCAGGTCGTCCTGGATCGGCTTGGCCAGGATCGACAGCAGCTGCCGGTCCAGGAAGTTGAGCACGTAGACGAAGCACAGGATCGCCAGCACGAACCAAGCGCGTGGTCCGGGGCGCACGGCGGCGGGAGCGACGGCCGCCATCAGAACTTGTACCCGACGCGGACGCCGACGGTCCGCGGCCTCAGGACGCCGTAGCGACCGTCCAGGAACGCTTCGGGGTGCACGTACGTGACCGAACGGTCGTCGAACAGGTTCTCGACGTACAGGCCGAACGTGTAGTGCTCGAACGCCGCCGCCAGCGAGCCGTTCACCACGGTGTAGCTGTCGGTGTAGTCGAACGTGGGGCTGACCACGCCGGGCTGGCCGGGCACGTTCGGGAACGAACCCGGGAACGAGCCGACGTGCACCACCGCGAGCGAGGCGCTGGCTACGGAGTCGCGGATCCAGTCGAAGTCGTACTTGACCGTCATCGACCCGCTGAAGTCCGGGCCGGCCAGCCGCGCGCCGCTGACCGCACCGGAGATCGCGGCTTCACCGGGCGTGAGCGTGTCGACCCTGGCGCGGTTGAGGGCGGCGTTGAGCATGAACGTCCAGCCCAGCGCCGGCATCGCCATCAGCTCGAACTCCACGCCGCGGCTGTAGGCGCCGCCGATGTTGGTGGCAAACTGGACCTGGTCGGAGACGCGGTTGGCCTGGACCTGGATGTCGTTCCAGTCGATGTAGTACAGCGCCAGGTTGGCGGCCAGGCGGCCATCGAGCCAGCGCCCCTTCATGCCCAGCTCGTAGTTGGTCAGCTCGTCGGAATCGGCGCCCGCGGGGATGACGATGTCGTCCGGATCGAGCGCGCTGGACAGGCCGGCGCGGGCGTTGACCACCGGCGCGCGGAAGCCGGTGGCCACGGCGGCGTAGGTCGTGATCGACGGCACCGGCCGCCACGAAGCACTGAGGCGGTAGGACGGGCCGGTTTCCTTGGCCACCAGGCCGGTGGCCGCCTGCACCGGCGTGATGGTCACCGGCAAGCCGCAGATGTCGAGGAAGGCGCAGTAGTAGGCCAGCGTCAGGTAGTCGCTGCTGTAGCCGCCCTCGCGGGTGAAGCCCTGCGACTCGATGCTGCCGTAGCGCAGGCCCGCGGTGGCCCAGGCGTCGTCGGTGAAGCGGTACGTGAGCTGGCCGAACAGCGCCTTCTCGGTGGTCACGTCGAACGAGTGGAACTTCTGGTAGTACTCGTCCGGCAGGCCGGTGATGCCGCTCTGCGCCAGGTACTCCTCGTTGGAGCGGTAGTTGAAGAACACGTCGCGGTCGCGCTCGTAGTAGAAGCCGCCCAGCACCCAGTCCCACGGGCCGCCGGTGTCGGATACCAGGCGCACTTCCTGCACGAACGAGCTGTATTCGGCCGGCGCGTCCAGGGCGAAGGCGAACGCCTGGCCGTAGGTGCCGGCCAGGTCGACGTTGAACAGCGCGTCGTAGTCCGACCACGTCGACGAGCTGGTGAGCGTCGCCTTGTCGAACTGGTAGCCCAGGGTCAGGTTGTAGTTCGTCATCGTGCCGGTGAACTTGTCCGGGCGATCGGAGAAGCGCTTGTCCATGCCCAGGTCGGGGTTGATCAGCGACGAGTCTTCCGGCGTGCTCTTCTCGCGCGAGATCCGCGCCTCCAGCGACAGGCGGTCGGTGGGCTCCCAGAGCAGGGTGGCACGGCCGCCGGAACTCTTGAGCGAGTTCGCATCGTCGATGCCGGTGCCGAGGTTGTCGATGTAGCCTTCCTCGTCGCGGGTGAAGCCGACCACGCGCAGCGCCATCGTGTCCTTCACCAGCGGGACGTTGAGCATCGCGTTGTAGCGCTGGCGCAGCGAGCTGGAACCGGTGACGCCGACGTCGGCCAGGAACGAGGCGTCGAAGCCGCCCGGATCGGGCGAATGGCTGAGGATGCGCAGCGCGCCCGCGAGCGAGCCCGACCCGAACAGCGTGCCCTGCGGACCCCGCAGGAACTCGACGCGTTCGACGTCGTAGAGGCTCGGGTCGAGGATGGTCGAGTTGCCGTTGGCCGAGATCGGCAGCTCGTCGATGTAGATCGCCACCGCGCTCTGCAGTCCCGCGCCGTAGCCGTTGGTGGCGATGCCGCGCGCGGTGAAGTTGTTGAAGTTCGCGCTGGCCCGGTTGAGCACCACGCCGGGCGTTTCATATGCGAGGCCTTCGTAGCCGACCACGCCCTTCTCGTCGAGCTCTTCCTGCGACAGCACGCTCACACTCAACGGCACGTCCTTCAACGGCTCGCTGCGGCGCGTCGCGGTGACGATGACGGTGTCCAGGTCCTGGGCGCTGGCCTGGCCCGGCTCCCGCTCCCCCTCCCCCTGGTCCCCGGTCGATGCAGCCTGAGCATCGCTCGCATCGGTCGTGGCCTGCGCCAGGACCGATACCGGCATGGCGAGCAGTGCGGCCACGGATGCAGACGCAATCAAACGACTTCCCATAACAGATCCCTCCCAAAGGATGCTGATCGAACGAGACCGCGCTGGGCGTCGATACTGTGCACTGCCGGGGCTGCTGTCAATACTCACTCACACGACTGTGAATATTCTGCGATCCCCGCTATTTCCAGCCAAATCAGTATGTTGCATCGCAGCACGCGCGCTGCCTTCCCGTGCGCATCCCGCCTCGGCACGTCGCTGCCGACGCCGCAACCGTCGAATGGTCGTCGGGCCGCCCCTGCCGGCAGCGTCGCGAACAGCCGGACCGCCCCCGCCCGCGCATGGCCGGCGCGCAAAGACGATAGAATCCGCTTCCCGCCGAGGGGCGCTGCGACCGTGGAAACAGCACGGCCAGGCTCGGTGGACTCCCATGCGACAACGGCGCCCGGTTGCCCCTGCCCTTCCACCGAAGCGGCACGAGGGCCGGAAAACCGGAGCTTTCAGATGAACGCACAAGTGAAGACCTTCTCCCAGGACGGCGACTACAAGATCGCCGACATCTCGCTGGCCGACTACGGCCGCCGGGAAATCGACATCGCCGAGCACGAGATGCCGGGCCTGATGTCGATCCGCCGCAAGTACGCCGCCGACGCGCCGCTCAGGGACGTGCGCGTGACCGGTTCGCTGCACATGACCATCCAGACCGCGGTGCTGATCGAGACGCTCAAGGACATCGGCGCCGACGTGCGCTGGGCCTCGTGCAACATCTTCTCGACCCAGGACCACGCCGCCGCCGCGATCGCCGCCAGCGGCACCCCGGTGTTCGCCTGGAAGGGCGAGACGCTGGAGGAATACTGGGACTGCACGCTGGCCGCGCTCTCGTTCCCCGACGGCAAGGGCGGCTTCCTCGGCCCGGAGCTGGTGGTCGACGACGGCGGCGACGTGACCCTGCTGATCCACAAGGGTTACGAGCTCGAACAGGGCGACCGCAGCTGGGTCGACAGCCCCGGCGCCAGCCATGAGGAACAGGTGATCAAGAACCTGCTCAAGCGCGTCGCAACCGAGCGCCCGGGCTTCTGGACCACCGTGGTCCGCGACTGGAAGGGCGTTTCGGAAGAGACCACCACCGGCGTGCACCGCCTGTACCAGCTGGCCGAAGCCGGCAAGCTGCTGATCCCGGCGATCAACGTCAACGACTCGGTCACCAAGAGCAAGTTCGACAACCTGTACGGCTGCCGCGAGTCGCTGGCCGACGGCCTCAAGCGCGCCATGGACGTGATGCTGGCCGGCAAGGTCGCGGTGGTCTGCGGCTACGGCGACGTCGGCAAGGGCTGCGCGCATTCGCTGCGGGCCTACGGCGCGCGCGTGGTGGTCACCGAGATCGACCCGATCAACGCGCTGCAGGCGGCGATGGAGGGCTTCGAGGTCAACACGGTCGAAAGCACGCTCGGCCGCGGCGACATCTACGTCACCACCACCGGCAACAAGGACGTGCTCACGCTCGATCACCTCAAGGCGATGAAGGACCAGGCGATTGTCTGCAACATCGGCCACTTCGACAACGAGATCCAGGTCGACGCGCTCAACGCGATGGCCGGCGTTACGAAGATCAACATCAAGCCGCAGGTCGACAAGTACGTGTTCCCGGACGGCCACGCGATGTTCCTGCTGGCCGAGGGCCGCCTGGTCAACCTGGGCTGCGCCACCGGCCACCCGAGCTTCGTGATGTCCAACTCGTTCTCCAACCAGACCCTCGCCCAGATCGACCTGTGGGCGAACAAGGACAGCTACGAGAACAAGGTCTACATCCTGCCCAAGAAGCTCGACGAGGAAGTCGCGCGCCTGCACCTGGACAAGATCGGCGTGAAGCTGACCACGCTCACCGACGAGCAGGCGAAGTACCTCGGCGTGCCGGTCGAAGGGCCGTACAAGCCGGACCACTACCGCTACTGAACGGCCACGACGGCAGTAACGAAAACGGGCGCCACGTCGGCGCCCGTTCTCGTTTGCCGGCACCACGCCCGGCACTGGCATGGCGATGCGTCAGCGGCCCCGCCTGCCTTTCCCCGCCGCCGGCGCGCAGCCGCGACCCCGCGACCCGGCGCAGCAGTTCTCGGTCAGGTACGCGACCAGCGCATCCATCGCCGCGAAGTTGGCGCGGTAGCGCATGTTGCGGCCGGCGACCTCGCTCCCGGCCAGTCCGGCGCGAACGAGTTCCTTCAGGTGGAAGGACAGCGTCGCGTTGGGCACGTCGAGCGCCTCCGCGATGTCACCCGCCACGCGGCCATCCGCCCCCGCCTCCACCAGCAGCCGGAAGGCACCCAGGCGCGTCGGATGGCCCAGCGCCGTCAATGCATCGATTGCGCTATTCATTTCCATTATTCTAGAATAATGGAATGGATACGCCCGAACAAGACCACGCTCCCGCCCTGCCCCACGTCGCCACGGACCTGCTGCCACCGCCCGAGCACGGCCGCCTGGCAGCCGGCAGCGACCACCCGCCGCGCATCCTGCTGCTCTACGGCTCGCTCCGTCCGCAGTCCTTCAGCCGCAAGCTGGCGCTGGAGGCCGAACGCATCCTGCGCCACCTCGGCGCGGAAACGCGCGTCTTCGATCCGCACGGCCTGCCCCTGCTCGACAGCGTCGACAAGTCGCATCCCAAGGTGCAGCAGCTGCGCGAATGGTCGCTGTGGTCCGAAGGCCAGGTCTGGGCGTCGCCGGAGCGCCACGGGACGATCACCGGCTTGTTCAAGAACCAGATCGACTGGCTGCCGCTGGAAGACGGCAGCGTGCGCCCGACCCAGGGCCGCACGCTGGCGGTGATGCAGGTCTGCGGCGGCTCGCAGTCGTTCAACGTCGTCAACGCGCTGCGCGTGCTCGGCCGCTGGATGCGGATGGTCACCATCCCCAACCAGTCGTCGGTGGCGAAGGCCTGGCAGGAGTTCGACCCGGACGGCCGCATGCGACCGTCGCCCTATTACGACCGCGTCGTGGACGTGATGGAGGAACTGATGAAGTTCACCCTGCTGGTGCGCGGGCGCAGCGACTACCTGGTCGACCGCTACAGCGAGCGCAAGGGCGCCGTCGAGGCCGCCCGGCTGGCGCTGCAGGCCGGTGCGGTGGAGGACGCGATTACATAACGCGAAGCGCTAGGGTCGCCAGTTCGCATTGTTCTCCCAGAACTCGACGCTGCGCCGGTAGGCCTCGCGGTCCAGAGGCACGCCCGAGCCGCCCTCCTCCACCCCGAGCGCGTTGCGCATCATCGTGATCGGTGCCATCGGAATCTCCTCGGGCCCGGCGGTGTACAGGCAGCCGACCACGCCCCAGTCGGCCTCGATCGGGGCGCCCTCCTTTGCCAGCTGTTCGCGGTTGTAGAGGATCACGACGAAATAGGCGGCGACCGGCGCCTCGACGCCCTCGAACCAGCGCACCAGCACCGGCAATTCCGCGCGCGAGCGCGCCTCGTAGGCCGAACGCAACAGGTGCCGGTTGCCGTCGGTGACCGGCACCGTCAGACAGCGCGTGGACGTCCAGTTGCGGTGCACGTGCAGCTTGCAGAACGGCGCGTAGCCGTCGAGCACTTTCAGCGGTGGCACCTCGTTGAGGTGGCGCTCGAACGCCTGCGGCGTACAACCCTGGATCGTATTCGCCCGGCGCTCGCCGGGAAACAGGCGGGTGCGTGCGAAGGGCGTCAGGACGATCGACATCGGGCATGTCCACGGATGGAAGAAGTGGACAAGTCTAGCCAACCCCTGCGAACACACGATGTCCCGACACGCACGCCGCCGGCTCCAGCTCTCCTTCCGCTTCCCCTTGCCCAGATTTTTCACTTCCATGAATGCCGCACCTTGCATACTTCGACCCCGCAGGGGGACTCGCATGCGAGTGTCCGTACACGAGCGGGCCACATGCGATCGTCGTCGAACACATTGCACAGGAGTCCGCATGACGTTTTACAGAAGGAACGCTTTCAACATCATCGCCGCGCTGGCGCTCACGCTCGCCTGCCTTCCCTCGCAGGCACAAGCCCAAGACCACGACGCACCAATTTTCAGCGGGCACTCGGTCACCAGCCCCCTGCAGGCGAGGGCCGCCACACGCCCGCTGCTCGCCCACATCGTCGAACAGGACAGCGCACGGCAGGTGCAGGTTGTCCGGGCCGACACGCAGCAGGTTGCCATCGATGCCGAACGCCTCAGCATCAACCTGTCGCCCGGCTCACCCTTGAGCGTGGAAAAGCTCAAGGCATACCGCAATGACGACGGCACCATCGTCTGGACGGGCGTGGTCGGAGGCACCGAATCGATCGTCAAGCGACTCATGCGCCATGGCCCGTCGGAAATCGTGGAGGATCCGCTCAACATGGCAACCATCGTCCGCGACGGGGACATGCTGACCGGCAGCATCCGGGTCGATGGCCAGTTGTTCACCATCAAGCCAATCGGCAACGGCGAGCACGCGATCGTCGAAGTGGACGAGGCGCGCATGCCGCCTGACGACCTGCACGGTGAATCCTTGCCGATCACCCCGATGCCCGGAGGCGGCGGCATCCCCGGCGACAATGAAACCGTGGTCGATGTCCGGGTGACGGCGGTGTTCACCGAAGCCGCAGCGAAGAGCATCGGCAGCATCAAGGGCTGGGCCCAGGCCGTCGTTGCCGAAGCCAACCAGGGCTACGAGGGCAGCGACGTCAAGATCAGGCTGAAACTGGCCAAGGTTCGCAGGACGTCCTATGCGGAATTCAACCCGCCCGGTTCGAAAGGAGTCGGCAGTTACGAAAGCTTCGCCAAGGACTTGGTACGGTTCCGCGAAAAGAACGATGGCCACATGGACGGCATCCATCGCAAGCGCAACCAGGACAAGGCCGACCTCATGATTCTCGTGCGCCGCGACAGCAAGGACCTCTGTGGCCAGGCATCCAGCATCGGTTCCACAGCATCCACGGCCTTCGCCGCGGTGTCCGTCTCCTGCGGGCCAGGCAGCTACACCTTCGCGCATGAGATCGGCCACCTCCAAGGGGCACGTCATGACAGGGCGACCGACGGCAGCCTGACTCCATACCGTTACGGACACGGCATCCGTCGACCCAACGCTCCCGACGGCGGATATCGAACCGTCATGGCCTACCCCTGCGACGCGCCTGCCTCCTGCCCCAGGATGCCTTGGATCTCGAACCCCGGTCTCTTCTACCGTGGCCAGCGGATGGGAACCAAGAAATACAACGACAACCACAGGGTGATGAACAAGACCCGCTGGGATATCTCGTCCTACCGCTGACGTTGCCACCGCGCAACGGACCGGGTCCTCTGCGCCGGTCCGTTGCGTGACGGCTCGCCACCTGCAGCGGCAGGACCCGGGCTTGATTATTCATCGCGATAAAGAGATATCATCGAAGTTCCTCCTGTACGGGCCGGCGCCACGATGATCCCGCTCTCCTTCGAGTTCTATCCGCCGAAGACCGACGAGCAGCGCACCCAGCTCGACCGCACCGCGAAGAAGATCAAGGCGCACGCGCCCGAGTACGTGTCGTGCACCTTCGGTGCAGGCGGCTCGACGCTGGACTACACGCCGGAAACCATCGACCGCCTGCACGCGCGCCACGGCCTGGACGCCGCACCGCACATCTCCTGCGTCGGCGGCAGCCGGGCGGAGATCGCGGCCCTGCTGCAGCGCTACCGGGACATGGACTGCCGCCGCATCGTCGCGCTACGCGGTGACCTGCCCTCGGGCATGGGCCATCCCGGCGAGTTCCGCTACGCCACCGACCTGGTCGCCTTCATCCGGCGCGAGCACGGCGACGCGTTCCACATCGAGGTCGGCTGCTATCCGGAGACGCATCCGCAGTCGGAGCACGCGCTCGCGGACCTGAAGCATTTCAAGGCCAAGGTCGACGCCGGGGCGGACGGCGCGATCACCCAGTACTTCTACAACGCGGACGCCTACTTCCACTTCGTCGAGGCGGTGCGCCGGCTCGGCATCGACATCCCGATCGTGCCCGGGATCATGCCGATCTCGAACTTCAGCCAGCTGCGCCGCTTCTCGGAAGCCTGCGGCGCGGAAATCCCGCGCTGGATCGCCAAGCGCATGCTCGCCCATGGCGACGACGCGGATGCCGTACGCGAATTCGGCGCGGACATCGTCACAGCGCTGTGCAGGCGGCTGGTCGAGGGCGGCGCACCGGGACTGCACTTCTACACGCTCAACCTTGCCAAGCCAACGCAGGCGGTCCTGGCGCGGCTGGCATAGACCGGGGGTCACCCCGGCTTCACGCGGGGCGCGTGCACCGCTAGTCTTCGGGGGATGCCCCTTCCCCGCGCCCTTTCCGTCGCATCCGCGGCGTGCCTGTTGGCCATCCTGCTCTGGCCGCAGCGCGGCGATGCGCAGATCCGCCGCTGCACGCGGCCCGACGGGGAAGTGGTCTTCACCGACCGCGACTGCGCGGACGTCGGCGGCACCGACCGCCCGCAGCCATCCGTGCATTCGCCCACCTATGGCGGCAAGCCCTGGGCGCGCGGCTGTTCGCGCAGCCTGCGCGCGCTGGTCAACGAGGTCACCGCGGCGATCGAGAGCCGCGACGTCAACCGCCTGGCCGGCGTGTACAACTGGACCGGCATGTCCAGCCGCAGCGGTTACGCGGTGCTTGGCCGCCTGGACCTGATCGCCAACCGCCCACTGGTGGGCGTGAGCGCGGTACTGCCCGCGCCGCAGCTCAGCGTCGACGCCGACGGCGCCATGGTCGTCAGCGGTGCGGTCAGGGCCGAGGATTACCCTGGCGCGAAGATCGTCAAGCGCACGCCCGTGGCGCTGCGCGTCGACCAGACGCTTTCGAATGGATCCACTCCGACGCGCACCACGTTCGGCCTGCGGCAGCACATGGGCTGCTGGTGGATCGTGCTCTAGGCCCGGAACGGGAAAGAAGACGGGACAGCGGAACAGGGGCCGGCAACCCCCCGGCCGGTGCACACGCCCACGATCGGGCAAAATGGCGGTTTCCACGCACCAGGGCGACCGACATGCAATACCCCGAATGGATCTGGCAGAACGGCACCCTCAAGCCCTGGGCCGATGCGACCACGCACGTCATGTCGCATGCGCTGCACTACGGCTCGTCGGTGTTCGAGGGCATCCGCAGCTACGAGACGCCGGACGGTCCGGCGATCTTCCGCCTGAGCGACCACAACCGGCGCCTGTTCGCCTCGGCGCGGATCTACGAGATGGACATCCCGTACTCGCTGGAGGAGCTCAACGCCGCCTGCCGCGAGGTGCTGAAGAAGAACGACCTGGGCAAGGCCTACCTCCGCCCGGTGGCGTACCGCGGGCTCGGGGGCTTCGGCCTGTCGGCAGACACACCGATCGACGTCGCCGTCGCGGCGTGGCAGATGGGCGCGTACCTGGGTGACGGCGTGCTCGAACAGGGCATCGACGCCTGCGTGTCGAGCTGGCAGCGGATGGCACCCAACACCATTCCCACCGGTGCCAAGGCCGGCGGCAACTACCTGTCCGGGCAGCTGATCGCGCGCGAGGCGCGGCGGCTGGGCTTCGGCGAAGGCATCGCGCTGGCGTCCACCGGCCTGCTCAGCGAGGGCGCGGGCGAGAACATCTTCCTGGTCTTCGACGGCGCGCTGCACACCACGCCGGTCAGCGCCGCGCTGCTCAACGGCATCACCCGCAACAGCCTGCTCACCCTGGCGCGCGACGCCGGCATCGAGGTAGTCGAGCGCGACATGCCGCGCGAATACCTGTACCTGTGCGACGAGCTGTTCATGTGCGGCACCGCCGCCGAGATCACCCCGATCCGCTCGGTCGACGGCCGCCAGATCGGTGCCGGCAAGGCCGGCCCGGTGACGCGCCGGATCCAGGAATTGTTCTTCGGGCTGTTCGACGGCAAGACGCCGGACAAGTACGGCTGGCTGGAGCGGGTCTAGACGCCCGCCAACGCACGCAGCTTCGGCCGTGCGGATGGCAATCAACCCGGGCTCTTGTAGGAGCGGCTTTAGCCGCGAGCTTTTCAGACGAACAGCTCGCGGCCAAAGCCGCTCCTACACAAAAGAACCGGCGCTCAGCCCCCGCCCGCCGAAAACGTCAGCGTCGCCACCACGCCCTTCTCCTCGCCCGGCACCACGCGCACTTCCCAGCCGTACAGGCGGCACAGGCGGCGCACGATCGACAGGCCGATGCCGCCGCCGAGCGAGTGCTCGGCGTGGGTGCCGCGGTAGCCGCGTTCGAACAGGCGTGCGGCGTCCTCTGCCGACAGGCCGGGGCCGGAGTCGACCACCTCCACCGCATTGTCGAGCAGGCGCACGACCACTTCGCCCTGGGTGGTGTACTTGACCGCGTTGCCGATCAGGTTGCCGAGCGCGACGTTGACCGCGGCTTCCGGCGCGTCGACCACCAGCCCCGTGCCGCCTTCCGTGCGCAGCACCAGCGGCTTGCCGCCGAGCTGGGTGCGGTGGGCGTCGAGCAGTTGTTCTGCCACGCGCTGCACGTCCGTCGCGCCGTGGCCGCGCTCGTTGCGCGAGAGCAGCAGCAGCGCGCTGATCAGGTCGGTGCACTGCGCCTCGGCGCGCTGGATGCGCAGCAGGCGCGCCTGGGTCTTCTCGTCGATGCCAGGGCGCGACAGCAGCAGTTCCACCGCGCCCTTGATCACCGCCAGCGGCGTGCGCAGTTCGTGGCTGACGTCGGCGTTGAACTCGCGGTCGCGCTGGACCACTTCGGTAAGGCGTTCGGCGTAGTCGTCGAGTGCGGAGGCGAGCTGGCCGACTTCGTCCTCCGGGAAATGCGCGGAGAGCTGTTCGGGCTCGGTGCTGTCGCCCGAGGCCCGCAGGCGTCGCGCAAGCTCCGACACCGGGCTCATGACTCTGGCGGCCGACCACCAACCGATCAGCGCTGACAGCAGGGTGAAGATTCCGACGCTTCCAATCAGCGCTCGGTTAAGCCTCTCCTGGCTTTCCCGCTCCTCGGCGATGTCGTAGGCAAGGAAGAACCAGTACTGGGGATCCTTGCGCACTGCGAGTCGATAGACCCGCTCCTTGCGTGTCAGCGGGTCCCGTTCGGTGATCTCATGTACACCATTGGTCAGGTCGCGCCAGGCCTCCGGCACGCGGTCCAGCTTGCTGGTACTGAACTGCCGACCCTGGATCTTCTCGAACGGCACCCCGATCGCATCAGGGTTGCGATAGAACCCTTCGGCAAACACGTTGTTGTTTTTGGTCAACGCGGCACTGATCACCTGGTCCTCGACCCGGTTCCGCAGATAAACGGCGGTCGTCGCGATCAGCGTCGTCAGGCCGAAGCCGAAGATGACGAACGACAGGATGATGCGGCTGCGCAGCCGCCGCCGGTAACGCGCTTTCCGGCGCGTGCGCCCGTTACGCGTTCGCATCGGGCGCGGCGATGCGGTATCCGATGCCATGGCGGGTCTGGATCAGCAACACGGGGAAAGGCTTGTCGACCACGGCGCGCAGGCCGTGGATGTGCACGCGCAGCGAGTCGGAATCGGGCAGTTCCTCGCCCCAGACCCGCGTTTCCAGCTCCTGCCGCGTGACCACGGCGGGCGAGGCCTCCATCAGCGCCTGCAGGATCTTCAGCGCGGTCGGGTTGAGCTGCAGCAGCTTGCCGCCGCGGCGCACCTCGAGCGTGTCGAGGTTGTATTCCAGGTCGGCCACTTCCAGCACCCGCGTCTGCACGCCGCGGCCGCGGCGCGACAGCGCGTTGAGGCGCACCTCGACCTCCTGCAGCGCGAACGGCTTGATCAGGTAGTCGTCGGCGCCGGAGTCGAAGCCGGCCAGCTTGTTGTCCAGGCTGTCGCGCGCGGTGAGCATCAGCACCGGCGTCTGCTTGCGCGCGTCGTTGCGCAGCTTGCGGCAGACCTCCAGGCCGTCCATGCCCGGCAGGTTGAGGTCGAGCACGATCGCGTCGAAGTCGTGTACCACGGCCAGGTGCAGGCCGGTCACGCCGTCGGCGGCGAAATCCACGGTGTGGCCGCGGTCTTCAAGGTAGTCGCCGAGGTTGGCGGCGATGTCCTGGTTGTCTTCGATGACGAGGATGCGCATCTGCTGCTGGGTCCTGTAGGTCCGTTCTCAGACCGGAATCCGGGGCCGTGGTTCAGTCCACGGCGTGCCGCGCGATTCTGGCACGGCACCGCGCGAACGGAATGCGAGGTTGCGGGGCCGCATAAAAAGACCCAAGCGAGGGCATCGCTTGGGCCGAATGAGGTACTGCCCCGATTAACCGTAATCCGCCGACTGACCTGATGGAATGTCTGGAGAGAGCGCGCGATTCCGGTTCGGTAGAAGTTACGACCGGCTCGGTTAGCCACTTGTTAAACGACTGGTTATTTTTTTGTTAGCCGCGCTTTCCTGCGCCGCGGCGCCCGCGCGGCGGGCACGGGAGGCGCCCCGGCCGCCAGGTGATCGATGATGCAGCGCGCGATGTCGACGCCCGTGGCCTGCTCGATCCCCTCCAGCCCGGGCGAGGAATTCACCTCCAGCACCAGCGGGCCGCGTTTGGAGCGGATCAGGTCGACGCCGGCCACGCCCAGCCCCAGCACCCGCGCCGCGCGGACGGCCACGGCCTGCTCGGCGTCCGTCGCCTCGGCTGCCTCGCCGGAGCCGCCGCGGTGCAGGTTGGAGCGGAAGTCGCCCTGCGGCGCCTGCCGGCGCATGGCCGCCACCACCCGGTCGCCGACGACGAAGCAGCGCAGGTCGGCGCCCTCGGCCTCCTCGACGAATTCCTGCACCAGGAAGGTCGCATACAGTCCGCGCAGGGTCTCGATCACGCTGCGCGAGGCCGATGGCTTCTCGGTCAGCATCACCCCGCTGCCCTGGGTGCCCTCGTTGAGCTTGATCACGTGCGGCGGCGGGCCGAGCATCGCCAGCAGGTCGACGGTGTCGTCGGGGTTGTCGCCGAACACCGTCACCGGCAGGTCGATGCCCTCGGCCGCCAGCAGCTGGTGGCAGCGCAGTTTGTCGCGCGAACGCATGATCGCCGCCGAGGGGTTGGGGGTGTAACTGCCCATCAGTTCGAACTGGTGCAGCACCGCGTTGCCGTAGCGGGTGACGGACGCGCCGATGCGCGGAATGACGGCGTTGTAGCCGGCGATCGGCCGCCCCTTGTAGCGCATGTCGAAGCCCTCGGCGCTGATGCGCATGTAGCAGCGCAGCGGATCGAGCACGCGCACGCTGTGGCCGCGCTCGCGCGCGGCTTCGACCAGGCGCCGGGTCGAATACAGCTTGCTGTTGCGCGAGATGATGGCGAGCTTCATACGGGGGGACCGGGCAGGTGGCGCGGCGGGCGGCCGTGGATGGAGGATCGTGCGGGATCGACCGTGAACACACCCGCGATGGCGCTGCGCCCGAGCAACATCGGAAAGCGCATGCCGCGGCGGTCGGCGAGGTTGAGCTCGATCATGCGGTCGATCCCGGCCACCCGCAGCTGCGCGGCGAGGAACACGCGGCGCGTGCGGCGGCCGCCGGAATCGACCACGTCGCGCTCGTCGACCACCGGCGCGCACGCCTCGACCACCCCGTGGCCGGCAATGCCGGGCGTGATCCGGAAACCGACCACCGGCGCCCCGCCCTCGGTATAGCGCCACTGCGCGTCCACGTGCAGCGCCGAACTGCGCGCACCGGTGTCGATCTTCGCGCGCATGCGCGCGATGCCCAGCGACGGCAGCGACACCCATTCCCGCCAGCCCAGCTCCACCATCGCACGCCCTCGCTGCGCGCCGGGGCGCGCCATCAAAAACGGCGGCCCGCCCCAGGGGCGCGCCGCCGTCCGCAATTGGAGCGGGTGAAGGGAATCGAACCCTCGTCAGTAGCTTGGGAAGCTACAGCTCTACCATTGAGCTACACCCGCGTCGGCGCCAAGTCTATGCCGGCCACGCGCGTGCTGGCAATCGGCCGGCCGCCTACCGCGCGGCCAAAAGGAAGGGGCCGCGCGGGCCCCTTCCTGTGTTTGCCTGGCAATGCCTGCCTCAGAAGCTGCTGCCCAGGGTCGCGAACACGGTGGCATTGTTGCCGCCGCCCTGCTGCACCGTGGCCGTGGCGCCGACGTTGGCGTCCAGGCCGAGCAGGCGGGTCCGCGCGCCGATCACGACGGTGGTGTAGTTGCGGTCGTACTCCAGCCCCGGCACCGCGTACTCCAGCGAACCCGGGATCGACTGCGCGCGGGCGAAGACCTGGTCGTTGCCGTCCTCGAACTCGTGGTCGTAGGTGAAGCGTGCGTACGGCACCAGGTGGTCGTTGATCGCGTAGCTGGCCTGCCAGCCGATGCTGCCGATCAGCGAGTCGAAGTCCTGGTCGGCGAAGGCCAGCGACGAGGACTGGCCCGGGTCGCTTTCGGCGTAGCCGTCGACCTTGATCCGCTGCGAGACCACGCCCAGCACCGGGCCGTGCTGCAGCGCGCCGCTGCCGAAGTTCCAGCCGGCGTTGATCGCCGCGGTGACGTTGTCGCCGTCGGCGGAGCCGGAGTGCGTGCGCACGGCCTGGCCCAGGCGCAGCCTGCGGTCGACGTCGAAGTCCAGCTTCGAATAGCTCACCTGGCCGTTGACCCAGCCGCCGCCCTCGCCGTACCAGCCGATGAAGGCGCCGAGGGTGGCATCGGACTGCTCGAACTTGCCGGTGTTGTGGCCGAAGTCGATGCGCCCGCGGCCGTAGCCGGCAAAGCCGCCGAACACCAGGTTGCCGCTGCTCCAGTCGACGCCGCCGGCCAGCGCCGGGATCACGCCGTCGTAGTCGTCGCCGCTGCCGTAGCGCTGGAAGTCGCCGCGCAGGTTGGTCCACCAGCGCATGCCGTCGGACTCCGGCGCGCCGGACACGTGCGAACCGACGATGTCGGCGCGTGCGCGCCCGGTGGTCGCCGCCGAGTGCGGCAGCACCGCGATCTGGCGCGGGCCTTCGAGCATGCCCAGCGCCAGCTGCGAGATTGCCTCCTGCGCGGCCGCGCTGGGATGCACGCCGTCGGCGAACAGGTAGCTGGTCTGCACGCTGGGATCCACGTACGAGCCGGGGTTGCAGAACAGCGACGAGTCGCCGGCCGGCGCGGGCTGCATGCCGCAGCCGGCGGTGGTCACGTTGGCGAAGCCATACTGGCCCGGATCGGCCACCACTTCCTGCAGGAAGTGGAAGGTGTCAACCGGGATCACCCGCAGGCCGTTGCTGGCCAGTCCGCCGAACAGCGCATCGTTGTAGGCCGTCGCCAGCGCGGTGCCCTGGCCCATCGCCGCCGCGCCACCTGCGCGGAACGAAGGCGTCACGCCGATGTCGGGCAGGTTCGGCACCAGCACGTACTGCGCGCCGGCCGCCTGCAGGGTGCCGACGATGCTGATCTGCGCGGTGACCGCACCGCCGATGATCGCCTGTGCCTGCGACGGATCGGACACCACCGCGAACACGTCGTTGGCGCCGCCCCAGACGGTGTACAGCGCATTCGGATCGGCGCGGCCGCCGTTGGCGGCCAGGTAGTTGCTGGTCTGGGTGGCCAGCGAAGGGATGAAGCCCAGCGCGTTGGTGACGTCCACGCCCACGCGCGCGCCGCCGGCGGCGTAGTTGTCGCCGCTCTGGCCGTTGCCGTTGGGCGAGGCGTCGGTGCCGTAGTAGTCGGCCAGGTATTCGGACCAGACCAGGCCCGGATTGGTGGTGAACTTGCCGATCAGGGCGCCCGACGGGCCGACGACCTGCAGCAGCACCGGGCGGAAATAGCCGGCGTCGGTGAGGCTGTCGCCGATGAATACGGTGTCGCTATAAGGGCTGTCGCCCTGCGCGAATGCGGGCGCGGCGGCCAGCGCCAGCGCGACGGCCAGGGTGTGACGGAGGGGACGGGACAGCAAAGCCATTTGCAGATCTCCAGGAATACGGGGCCGCCCGCGGCATACGCGGGCGGATGGTGCTGCATGTTTCCACGAACACCCCGGCCGCTCAAGGTGCGCCGCCGCATGGCAGGTGCAGCCGCCGGCGCGAATGGCGACAATGCCGGCATGGACATCCAGCTCAACGGCGAACCGCTCGCCCTGCCCGACCACACCACTGTCGCCGCGCTGCTTGAGGACCGCCAGCTGGTCCAGCGCCGGGTCGCGGTCGAGATCAACGGCGAGATCGTGCCGCGCAGCCGCCACGGCGAGCACGTGCTGGCCGCCGGCGACAGGGTCGAGATCGTCCACGCGCTCGGCGGCGGGTGAGCAACCCGAAGCCCGGAGGTCACACCATGGACGGCAGTGCGGCGCCTGGAGAAGCAACGGGATACCCCCGTCGAACTCCCGGCCGGCAACTTGCGGCCGGGGCCCGTCCCGCAGGAAGCAGGATCTGCAGCGCAGTGCCCAAACACCCGCAGCCGACCCGCCGCTGACCACCCCCGCACCGATGACTGGATCACCACCGCACTTGCGCGATAATCCGGCGATGGATATCCAAGTGCACCACGGCGACGCACTGGTCGTTGCCGGCAAGACCTATCGCTCGCGCCTGCTCACCGGCACCGGCAAGTTCAGGGACCTCGACGAAACCCGCGCCGCCACCGAAGCCGCCGGCTCGGAGATCGTCACCGTCGCCATCCGCCGCAGCAACATCGGCCAGAACCCCGGCGAGCCCAACCTGCTCGACGTGCTGCCGCCCGACCGCTACACCATCCTGCCCAACACCGCCGGCTGCTACACCGCCGAGGATGCCGTGCGCACCTGCCGGCTGGCGCGTGAACTGCTCGACGGCCACACGCTGGTCAAGCTCGAGGTGCTCGGCGACCAGAAGACCCTGTACCCGGACGTGGTGCAGACGCTCAAGGCCGCCGAACAGCTGGTCGCCGACGGCTTCGAGGTCATGGTCTACACGTCCGACGACCCGCTGCTGTGCAGGCGCCTGGAGGAGATCGGCTGCGTGGCGGTGATGCCGCTGGCCGCGCCGATCGGCTCGGGCCTGGGCATCCAGAACAAGTGGAACCTGGTCGAGATCGTCGAGAACGCCAAGGTACCGATCATCGTCGACGCCGGCGTGGGCACGGCGTCCGACGCGGCCATCGCGATGGAGCTGGGCTGCGACGGCGTGCTGATGAACACCGCCATCGCCGGCGCGAAAGATCCGGTGCTGATGGCGCATGCGATGAAGCTGGCAATCGAGGCCGGCCGCGCGGCGTTCCGCGCCGGGCGCATCCCGCGCAAGCGCTACGCCAGCGCCTCGTCGCCGGTCGAGGGAC
>NZ_BAAAZU010000031.1:274040-304898 GCF_039537065.1 Luteimonas lutimaris
TGACCGACCCGTTCTCCAGCGACGGCGCCAAGGCCCCGCCGAAACCCTTCACGGTCGAGGAAGGCCGGCGCCGCGTGCGCAGCTTCGTGCTGCGGCAGGGACGGTTCACGCCGGCGCAGCAGCGCGCGTTCGACGCGCTGTGGCCGCGCTTCGGGCTGGACTACTCGGGGACGCCGCGCGATTTCGACGCCGCCTTCGGCCGCAGCGCGAAGCGCGTGCTCGAGATCGGCTTCGGCAACGGCGAGGCCCTGCGCTTCGCCGCAGCGCGCGACCGCGAACGCGACTACATCGGCATCGAGGTCCACGCCCCGGGCGTCGGCCGCCTGCTCAACGCACTGGCCGAGGACGACAGCGACCACGTGCGCGTCTACCACCACGACGCGGTCGAAGTGCTCGAGCACGAGATCGCCGACGGCGCGCTCGACGAGGTCCGCATCTACTTCCCCGACCCGTGGCACAAGAAGCGCCACAACAAGCGCCGCCTGCTGCAGCCGGCCTTCGCCGCGCTGCTGGTGCGCAAGCTCGCGCCCGGCGGCCGCCTGCACCTGGCCACCGACTGGGCCGACTACGCCGAACAGATGTGGGACGTGCTCGACGCCACCCCCGGCCTGCGCAACCGCGCCGGCCCGCGCGGCCAGGTCGAGCGCCCCGACTGGCGCCCGCAGACGCATTTCGAAACGCGCGGACAGCGGCTGGGGCACGGGGTCTGGGACCTGCTGTACGACCGGGAACCGGGAATCGGGAATGGGGAATCGTAAAAACATGGGTCCCCGGTTCGCCCGCGTCGCGGTCGGGATTCGCGCAACGGGCACGAACAACGGAATATGCCCGGGGTCGGACGCGCGCTCTTCCGGTTTCCGATTCCCGATTCCCGGTTCCCGGCCCTGATGGACACCACCCTCACCCTCACCACCGACATGGCCCTCGTGCTGGGGCTGGTCGTGCTGACGATGGTGCTGTTCCTGTTCGAACGGGTGCGCGCGGACGTGGTGGCGCTGGTGGTGCTGGTGCTGCTGGGCCTGACCGGGCTGGTCGCGCCGGAAGACATCTTCAGCGGGTTCTCGTCGGACGCGGTGATGAACGTGATCGCGACGATGATCCTGGGCATGGGCCTGGACCGCACCGGCGCGCTCAACCGCCTGGCCGGGTGGCTGGTGCGGCATTCGCGCGGCGTCGAGGAGCGGCTGCTGCTGCTGTCCTCGGCGGTGGCGGGCCTGAACTCGTCGATCATGCAGAACACCTCGGTGACCGCGCTGTACCTGCCGATCGCCTCGCGCCTGTCGGCGCGCACCGGCGTCAGCCTGTCGCGGCTGCTGATGCCGATCTCGGCGGCGATCATCATGGGCGGCGGCCTGACCATGGTCGGCAACTCGCCGCTGATCCTGCTCAACGACCTGCTGGTCGCGGCCAACGCCAACCTGCCCTCCGGCGTGGGCACGCTGGAGCCGCTGAACATGTTCGCGCCGGCGCCGATCGGCCTGGCGCTGCTGCTGGCGGCGCTGGCCTACTTCCACTTCTTCGGCAACCGGCAGCTGCGCGACGAGACCGACAAGGGCGTGGCCCCGGCGCGCACGCAGAGCTACTTCGCCAAGTCCTACGGCATCGAGGGCGAGGTGTTCGAGCTCACCGTCAGCGCCGACAGCCCGCTGGTGGGCATGTCGCTGGGCGAGGCCGAGGCGCTGCACGGCGCGCCGCTGCTGCTGGCCCTCAAGACCGGCAATGAGTCGCGGCTGGCGCCGCCGGGCGACGCGCGGATCTGGGTCGGCAGCGTGCTCGGCGCGATGGGCGCGCGGCAGCAGGTGGCGGACTTCGCGCAGAACCAGTTCCTGCGCCTGAGTACGCGCCTGCGCACCTTCGGCGACCTGTTCAACCCCAGCCGCGCCGGCATCTCCGAGGCGGTGGTGCCGCCCACGTCGAAGTTCATCGGCAAGACCCCCGCCGAACTGCACCTGCGCAAGACCCACGGCATCAGCCTGCTGGCGATCAACCGCGACAAGGACGTGCTGCGCGAGAACGCCCGCAACGTGCCGCTGCGCGCCGGCGACATGCTGGTGCTGCACAGCATCTGGCAGGACCTTGCGCGCACGGCCGCCAGCCGCGACTTCGTCATCGTCACCGACTACCCCAAGGGCGAGCAGCGGCCGCACAAGTTCAAGATCGCGATGGTGATCTTCGCGGTGACGATCCTGATCGCGCTGTCGTCGAAGATCCCGACCTCGATCGCGCTGATGGCCGGCGTGGCCGGGATGCTGGTCAGCGGCGTGCTGAAGATGGACGAGGCCTACTCGGCGATCAACTGGAAGACGGTGTTCCTGATGGCCTGCCTGATCCCGCTGGGCTGGGCGATGGACTCCAGCGGCGCGGCGGCGTGGGTGGCCGGGCACAGCATCGAACGCCTGCCCGACGGCCTGCCGCTGTGGCTGATCCAGCTGGCGCTGGCGCTGCTGACCACGCTGTTCTCGCTGGTGATCAGCCACGTCGGCGCGACCATCGTGATGGTGCCGCTGGCGATCAACCTGGCGCTGGCAGTGGACGGCAACCCGACCGGCTTCGCCCTGATCGTGGCGCTGTCGGCGTCGAACAACTTCATGACCGCGTCCAACCCGTCGATCTCGATGATCACCGGTCCGGCCGGCTACACCGCACGCGAGATGTGGCGCGTGGGCGCGCCGCTGTCGATGGTGTACACGACGATCGTGGTGCTGATGGTCAACCTGATGTTCTGATCGTCGCGGCAGGCCGCGCGTGCCGTGCCTAGGGCCACAGGCCGCGGATCGCGGCGATGCCCTGCGCGCCGTGGCTGCGTGCCTGGGCGATGTCGTCCAGGCCAAGTCCGCCGATGGCATAGACCGGCAGCGAGACATGTTCGCGCAATGCCTCGAACGCGGCCCAGCCGATGCCCGGCGCACCGGGATGCGTCGGCGTCGCGCGCACCGGGCCGACGACGGCGAAATCGCAGCCGATCGCCTCGGCAAGTCGCAGTTCCCCGGCGTCGTGGCAGGAGGCGGCGAGCGGGACCTCCGCGGCCACCGGGCGCTCGGCAAGCCCGCGCAGCTGCGCCGCCGGCAGGTGCAGGCCCAGGCCCAGGTCCTGCGCAAGCGCCGCGTCGCCGTTGACCAGCAGCTCGGCGCCGGCGCGGGCACAGTCCATCGCCGCGGCGGTGACCAGCGCGCGGCGGCGCGCGACGTCCACGCCGGGCAGGCGCACCTGCACGCGCGAAACGCCGTTGCGCAGCGCGCCGCGCAGGCGGTCGAGCCAGGCGTCGTCGTCGGCCGGCGAAGCCGGCACCGGCGTGACCAGGTAGCGGTCGGGCTGCAGCAGGGCGGCGACCACGGGCTGGTCGGCCGGCGGCATCGCGTAGCCGGGCAGCTTGTCGCGCGGCACCCAGGCCAGCGCCTGTCCCTCGTGGCCGCGCGGCGTGCCGCGCCAGCGGGTGACGCTGCGTACGTCCAGGCGCAGCCGCTTGTCGGGGTACTGCTGGGCGACGGCGATCAGCGGCGGGCCGACCCGCACTTCGATGCCGAGTTCCTCGCGCAGTTCGCGCACCAGCGCCTGTTCGGGCGACTCACCGGGCTCGCGCTTGCCGCCGGGGAATTCCCACAGGCCGGCAAGGTCGCGGCCCTCGGTGCGGCGCGCGAGCAGCACGCGCCCGCGGGCGTCGGTGATGGCGCCGGCCACCACTTCGACGCGTCGGGAATCGGGAATCGGGGACGGGGAATCGTTCAAGCCGGATTCCCGCTTCCACCGGCACTCGCGCAGCTGCTGCGAGGTCGCCGTGCACGGGCCGGAGCCTTGCAACGCATGGGAAAGCGGCTCGCGCCTTTACGTTTCCCCATTCCCCATTCCCGGCTTCCGTCGCCTCAGGCCAGCTGCCCGTGGCAGTGCTTGTACTTCTTGCCGCTGCCGCAGGGGCAGGGATCGTTGCGGCCGACCTTGGGACCCTCGCGGGTCACCGGCGTGTGCGCGGCAGCGGCTTCCTGCGCCAGGCGCGCCTGCTCGGCTTCCTCGTCGGCGCCCAGACCGCCGGAATCGGCATGCTGGAACTGCATCTGGCGCGCGGCGGCCTCGGCCTGCGCACGCTCCTGCGCCTCGAGTGCGGCGACTTCTTCCTCGGTGCGGATGCGCACGCGCGCCAGCAGCGAGATCACCTCGCTCTTGACCTTGGCCAGCATCTCGCTGAACAGCTCGAAGGCCTCGCGCTTGTACTCCTGCTTGGGCTGCTTCTGCGCGTAGCTGCGCAGGTAGATGCCCTGGCGCAGGTAGTCCATGCGCGCCAGGTGTTCCTTCCAGCTCTGGTCGACGACGTTGAGCATGATGTGCTTTTCGAGCATGCGCATCGTCTCGGAGCCGACGGACGCTTCCTTCTCCGCGAACATGCGCTCCAGCGCTTCCTGCACGTACGACTGGATGACTTCGGCGTCGATCTCCTCGCGCTCGGCGACCATGGCCTGCACCGGCACCTGCACGCCGTACTCCTCGGCCAGCGTCGACTCCAGGCCCGGCAGGTCCCACTGCTCGTCGATCGAGTCCGGCGGCACGAAGCGGTCGACCAGGTCGGCCACCACGTCGCCGCGGATGCCGGCGACGGTCTCCTGCACGTCGTCGGACTCGAGCAGCTCGTTGCGCTGCGCGTAGACCACCTTGCGCTGGTCGTTGTTGACGTCGTCGAACTCGAGCAGGTTCTTGCGGATATCGAAGTTGTGCGCCTCGACCTTGCGCTGGGCGTTGGCGATCTGCTTGGACACCAGCGGGCTTTCGATGATGTCGTCTTCCTTCAGCCCCATCTTCGACATCACGCGCTGCACCCAGTCGGCGGCGAAGATGCGCATCAGGTTGTCTTCGAGCGACAGGTAGAAGCGGCTCGAACCCGGGTCGCCCTGGCGGCCGGAACGGCCGCGCAGCTGGTTGTCGATGCGGCGGCTCTCGTGGCGCTCGGTGCCGACGATGTGCAGGCCACCGGCTTCCTTGACCGCGTCGTGGCGCTTCTGCCACTCGGCCTTCAGGCGCGCGCGGGTGACTTCGTCGACCGGCTCGCCGCGCTCGGCTTCCAGCTCGGCCAGTTCGGCCTCCAGCGAGCCGCCGAGCACGATGTCGGTGCCGCGGCCGGCCATGTTGGTGGCGATGGTGACCGCGCCCGGGCGGCCGGCCTGGGCGACGATGGTGGCCTCGCGCTCGTGCTGCTTGGCGTTGAGGACCTCGTGCGGGATGCCCGCCTCGCGCAGCTGCTCGCCGAGCAGTTCGGAGACCTCGATCGAGGTCGTGCCGACCAGCACCGGCTGCTTCCTGGCGTACGCGTCCTTGATCTCGGCGGTGACCGCGCGGTACTTGCCGGCGCGGTTGAGGAACACCGCGTCCGGATGGTCCTTGCGGATCATCGGGCGGTTGGTGGGGATCACCGCCACTTCGAGGCCGTAGATGCTCTGGAACTCGTAGGCCTCGGTGTCGGCGGTACCGGTCATGCCCGCGAGCTTTTCGTACATGCGGAACAGGTTCTGGAAGGTGATGCTGGCCAGCGTCTGGTTTTCGCGCTGCACCGGCACGCCTTCCTTGGCCTCGACCGCCTGGTGCAGGCCGTCGGACCAGCGCCGGCCCGGCAGCGTGCGGCCGGTGAACTCGTCGACGATGATCACCTCGCCGTCGCGGACGATGTAGTCCACGTCGCGCTGGTAGATGCCGTGCGCGCGCAGGCCGGCGTTGAGGTGGTGGACGACGTGGATGTTGTTCGGGGCGTAGAGGCTGTCGTCCTCGTCGATGATGCCGGCCTCGCGCAGCAGCGTCTCGGCGTGCTCCTGGCCCTCCTCCGACAGGTGCACCTGCTTGGCCTTCTCGTCGACCCAGTAGTCGCCCTCGCCTTCCTCTTCCTTCTGCCGGACCAGCTTCGGCACGACGCGGTTGACCTTGATGTACAGCTCCGGCGACTCGTCGGCCGGGCCGGAGATGATCAGCGGCGTGCGCGCCTCGTCGATCAGGATCGAGTCGACCTCGTCGACGATCGCGAAGTTGAGGCCGCGCTGGAAGCGGTCGTCCTTCGACAGCGCCATGTTGTCGCGCAGGTAGTCGAAGCCGATCTCGTTGTTGGTCGCGTAGGTGATGTCGGCGGCGTAGGCGGCGTGCTTGTCCGCATGCGGCATGCCCGGGTAGACCACGCTGGTGGTCAGCCCCAGCCAGCCGTACAGCTGGCCCATCTGCGCGGCGTCGCGGCGGGCCAGGTAGTCGTTGACGGTGACCACGTGCACGCCCTTGCCCTCGAGCGCGTTGAGGTAGACGGCCAAGGTGGCGGTCAGGGTCTTGCCCTCGCCGGTGCGCATCTCGGCGATCTTGCCCATGTGCAGGACCATGCCGCCGACCAGCTGGACGTCGAAATGGCGCATGCCGAACACCCGCACCGAGGCCTCGCGGCAGACCGCAAACGCCTCCGGCAGCACCTTGTCCAGCGACTCGCCGTTGGCGATGCGCTCGCGGAACTCCGGGGTCTTGGCCTGCAGCTCGGCGTCGGAAAGGGCCTGCATCTGCGGTTCGAGCGCGTTGATCTTGGTGACGATGCGCTGGAGCTGTTTGAGCAGGCGGTCGTTGCGGCTGCCGAAGACGCCGGTGAGCAAGCGATTGAGCATGGGTGTACCGGTTTGTGGATCTGGGTGGATGCGGGCCGGCGGCCGGGCCGCGGATTGCCGTAAATGGAAAAAGGGCGCCGGGCGCCCTTTTTGGCAACGGGTCATTGTACGTGGAGACGCCGCCAGCGGGTATCAAGCCCGTTTCCGGGTGCCTTTGCGGGCCGGAATCACGTTTCCCGCCCCGCCCCATGGCCGCGTTACCGCGCGCCGATCTCCGACCGCCGAGCGGGCGAAAAATTCCCCCGGCGATCTTCCGCGGGAGCAATCATGCCTGTGGAAGCGGCCATGGCCGCTCCCACGGGTTCCCGGTGTTGCTTACATGCGCTTGTGCTGGCCGTCCTGCCCGCCGAGGAACTTGCGTGGGTTGAGCACGCGTCCGTCCTGCCAGACCTCGAAATGCACGTGCGCGCCGGTGGAACGCCCGGTCGAGCCGGCCTTGGCGATTTCCTGCCCGCTGCGGACCAGGTCGCCGACCTTCACCACCAGCCGCGAGTTGTGTGCGTAGCGGGTGACGTAACCATTGCCGTGGTCGACCTCGACCACGTTGCCGTAGCCCGAGCGCACGCCGGAGAAGCTGACCACGCCGTCGGCCACGGCCAGCACCGGGTCGCCCTTGCGGGCGTGGAAATCGATGCCCTTGTGGAAGCCGCTGCCGCCGCCGAACGGGTCGGCGCGGCCGCCGTAGCCGGAGGTGATGTAGGTATTGAGGATCGGCATGCGCGACGGGGTCGCGCTGCGGTCGAGCTCGCGGTTGAACAGCAGCGACTCGAGCACCGACAGCTGCTTGCCCGAATCGGCCAGCTGCGCGCCGAGCCGGTCCATGCCGCCGAGCAGGCTGCCCGCGGCCATGTCCTGCACCGGGCCTTCGCCGCCGACGCCGACGGGCTTGTTGAAGTCGAATTCGCCGTCGCCGAGCTGGCCGATGCGGGTCAGGCGCTCGCCCAGCGCATTGAGCCGGTTGGCCTCGGCCTGCAGTTCGCCCAGGCGCGCGGCCATGGCGTTGATCTCGCGCTGCGCCGCGCGGCGGGTGTCGTCCAGGCTTGCCTGCTGGGCGTCGCTGCGGGCCTGCAGCTGCGACAGCTGCGCGCTGCGCAATCCCTGGGTCGCGCCGGCACCGAGCGCCACGCCGCCCGCCAGCAGCACCGCGATCGCGGTCGCCGGGCGCGCAGCGCTGCGCGCGTGCAGCACGGCGGCCGCCGCGTGGGTGCGGGCATGGACGTGCGATGCGGCGTGGCGGGTGTGCCGCGCGGTGTAAACGGCCAGCGCGTGGCCATTGCGCCGCGTCCATCGCCAGGCCCTGGCGGAAAGATCACGCGCGGATGTCAGGAAGCTGTGTAGAGTCATGTCTGCCAATGTCTGATTCGAGATCCAGGTCGTCCCCCCGCGGAGCGCGCGCGGCGCTCGAAGCGCTGCTGGGCGATGCCGCGAGTGGCAATCCGATCCGCCGCGCCATGTGGCTGGACGAACTGGACCGTCGCTTGAGCCCCCTCCTGCCGCCTCCGCTGGCCGCGCACGCGCGGCTGGCGAATGTCGATGGCGACAGGCTCGTCTACCTCGTCGATTCCCCCGTCTGGCACGCCAGGCTGCGCCTGGCCTCGGACCGGATCATCGACGCCGCCCGCTCCCTCGGGCTTGAGACGACCCGCCTCGTCGTCAGGACGACGAAGCAGATGCCCGGCGCGCAAGCGCAGCCCGGGCGGGCCATCCCACCTGCCTCGGCCACCGCGCGTGCCGCCGTGCGCGATGTCCTGGCGACCCTCCGCGACCCCGGTGACGAGCCGGCGGAAGGCAATTCCTGATTGTCCGTGGGGGCGCCGGACCGCGCTTTTTTGCGGCTGCCGGCGGGTGCGGACGGGGCATGCTAACGGGCACGGGCCACCGGGGCGTTAACCAATTAGTAATTTTTTGGAAAAATGAAGTTATTTTTTAGTTAAAATTCACCTCGCACTCACTTCTGTGAGCGCGGTCGTCCCGCGTATCCGATGCCTTGAGACGCACCGGACGGGCTCGCAACCACCTCCTCCGCCGCCATTCCTGTGTCTTCCAGTACGCAACAGGCGCCGCCGGACTGACAGGCGGCGACGCGAAGTGAGGCAGCGCTCCCCCCTGTACCCGTTGCCACGGTTCCCGGCAATCCGTACGCGGCGATGGGCAATACGGCCTGCGTCAGGCCGGGGCGGACTTCAGGCCGGCAGCGGTTCGCCGTAGGCCAGCGGCGGCGCAGTGGCCGGCTCGGGGAAGGTCACTTCTTCCCACGCCGAACGCTCGGCCAGCAGGGCGCGCACGAGCTTGTTGTTGAGCGCGTGGCCGGACTTGTAGCCCTCGAAGGCGCCAATCACTGCGTGCCCGGCCAGGTAGAGGTCGCCGATCGCGTCGAGGATCTTGTGGCGCACGAACTCGTCGCCGTAGCGCAGGCCGTCGTCGTTGAGCACCCGAAACTCGTCGAGCACGATCGCGTTGTCCATCGAGCCGCCGAGGCCGAGGTTGCGCTCGCGCATGTATTCCAGGTCGCGCATGAAGCCGAAGGTGCGGGCGCGGCTGACTTCGCGGATGTAGTTCTCGGTGGAGAACTCGACCTCGGCCCGCGACTGCGACTTGGGGATCGCCGGGTGGTCGAAATCGACGGTGAAACCCAGGCGGAACCCGTCGTAGGGCTCGAAGCGCGCGATCTTGTCGCCGTCACGCACTTCCACCGGGTGCTTGATGCGGATGAAACGCTTGGGCGCGCCCTGCCCGACGATGCCGCCGGACTGCAGCAGGAACACGAACGGGCCGGCCGAACCGTCCATGATCGGCACCTCGGCCGCGGACAGGTCGACGTGCAGGTTGTCGATGCCCAGGCCGGCCAGCGCCGACATCAGGTGCTCGACGGTCTGCACCTTGGCGCCGTCGCGCGACAGGCCGGTGCACAGCGTGGTCTCGCTGACCAGTTCGGCGTCGGCGGGGATCTCGATCACCGGCTCCACGTCGACGCGGCGGAACACGATGCCGGTATCCACCGGCGCCGGCCGCAGCGTGAGGTAGACCTTTTCGCCGCTGTGCAGCCCCACGCCGGTGGCGCGGATCACGTTCTTGATGGTGCGCTGCTGCATGGGCGGGGGTCGGTCCGGGGTGTCGCCAGAAGGCGGAAAACTGCGAAAGATTAGCACGCGCGATACTGAACCTGAACGAAAGAACGGGCGTCCTGGCAGCGCGTCCGTGACGCTGGTCGCGCGCCCTGCCGGGCGCATCCAGCGGCCGAAAAACCCACCGGGCCGGCGCACGGCCCGGTGGACAAAAACGAGGACATCACTGCACCGGCGCCGGAACCGCCCGGCCGGCAGGTCGCCCTGCCGCGCCGGGGTGTTCCGCCGTCCGCTCAGTCGGCCTGGCGGCGCAGGGTGAGACGACACGCTTGCGAGGCACTGCCTCGCGTGCCGTCGAACGCCCGGCCATGGATGGCCGGGCCGGGCCGGGCTGTCCGCGCCCACGCAGCACCGCCATGGACGGCATCAGTCAGCCTGGCGACGCAGGAACGCGGGGATGTCCAGGTAGCTGCTGTCGCCGGGCAGTTCGGCCGTCGCCGGCGCGGACGGCGCCGCCGCTTCACCGGCGTCGGTGCGGCCACGCAGGGTCGAGGCGATGCTGTTGCCCGGGTTGAAGGCCGTCGGCTCGTCGTCGATCAGCATGCCCGTGGTGCCGTCGCGACGGCCCTGCGAGCGCACCAGTTCGACCTGCGGCTTGCGCACGATGTCGTGGCCGAAGCCGCGGTCCTCGTGGCGCCCCGTCTGGCGGCCGGCGTTGCGGTTCAGGCCGGTCGCGACCACGGTCACGCGGACTTCGTCCTGCATGTCCGGATCGAGCACGGTGCCGATGACGATGGTCGCGTCCTCGCTGCCGAAGTTCTCCACCGTGCGGCCCACTTCGTCGAACTCGGCCATGGTGAAGTCGCCGCCGGCGGTGATGTTGACCAGGATGCCGTTGGCGCCGGCCAGGTTGACGTCGTCGAGCAGCGGGTTCTGGATCGCGGCCTCGGCGGCGGCCTGGGCGCGGTCGTCGCCGCGGGCGGTGCCGGTGCCCATCATCGCCAGGCCCATCTCGCTCATCACGGTGCGCACGTCGGCGAAGTCGACGTTGATCAGGCCGGGGCGCACGATCAGGTCGGCGATGCCCTGCACGGCGCCGAGCAGCACGTCGTTGGCGGCGCGGAAGGCCTGGATCATGGTCGCGTTGCGGCCGAGCACGGTGATCAGCTTCTCGTTGGGGATGGTGATCAGCGAGTCGCAGTGCTGGCCGAGCTCGTCGATGCCCTTGAGCGCCACCTGCATGCGGCGGCGACCCTCGAACGGGAACGGCTTGGTGACCACGGCCACCGTCAGGATGCCCATCTCCTTGGCCAGCTGCGCGACCACGGGCGCGGCGCCCGTGCCCGTGCCACCGCCCATGCCGGCGGTGATGAACACCATGTCCGCGCCCTGCAGCGCGTCCATGACCTGCTCGCGGTCTTCCAGCGCGGCCTGGCGGCCGACTTCCGGGTTCGCGCCCGCGCCCAGGCCCTTGGTGACGTTCTGCCCGAGCTGCAGCTGCAGCTTGGCACCGCAGTTGCGGATCGCCTGCGAGTCGGTGTTGGCGGTGATGAACTCCACCCCGTCCACGCTGCTGCTGACCATGTGCGCGACCGCGTTGCCGCCGCCGCCGCCCACGCCAATGACCTTGATGTTGGCATTGGGTGCCATCTTTTCCACCAGTTCGAAATGCGCCATGTCCGTGTCCTCGTTGTAGAGCCGGGAATCGGGAATCGGGGATGGGGAATCGGAACGGCCTTCGTTCCTCCTGCCCGCGCCCGCCGCCTGATGCCGGCGATTTTTATGTGATGTGTCGTGTCGCGTTACTTCAAATCGTTTCCTGCCGCCGCTTCTTCTTTTCCGTCTTTGCCGTTGTTGTTGCCTCTACCGATTCCCCATCCCCCATTCCCGATTCCCGGGCGCGTTCGTCAGAACTCGCCCCGGTACCAGTTCTTCAACTTGTTGAAGAGCGACCCGGCGCGACCGGTGGGGATCACCGGGCGCCGCGGGTGCTCGATCTGGCTGCCCATCAGCAGCAGGCCCACGCCGCTGGCGTGCACCGGGTTGTTGACCACTTCGCCCAGGCCGGTGACGTGCTGCGGGGTGCCCACGCGCACCGGCATCTGCAGCATTTCCTCGGCCAGTTCGACCACGCCTTCCATCTTCGAGGCGCCGCCGGTGAGCACCATGCCGGCGCGCACGTGCTGCTCGAAGCCCGAGCGCCGCAGTTCGGCCTGCACCATCTCGAAGATCTCCTCGTAGCGCGCCTGCACCGCCTGCGCGAGCGACTGCCGCGGCAGCCGCCGCGGGGCGCGGTCGCCCACGCTCGGCACCTGGATCGACTCCTCGCTGGTCGCCAGCTGCGCCAGCGCGCAGGCGTAGCGGACCTTGATCTGTTCGGCCTCGGGCGTGGGCGTGCGCAGCATGTGCGCGATGTCCTCGGTGACCTTGTCGCCGGCGATCGGCAGCGATGCGGTGTGGCAGATCGCGCCCTGCACGAACACGGCCAGATCGGTGGTACCGGCGCCGATGTCGACCAGCACCACGCCCAGTTCGCGCTCGTCGCCGGTCAGCACCGCGGTGCTCGAGGCCAGCGACGACAGGATCAGGTCGTCGATCTGCAGGCCGCAGCGCTGCACGCATTTGCTGATGTTGGCCGCGGCCGACTGCGCGCACACCACCAGGTGCGCGTGCACCTCCAGGCGCACGCCGGTCATGCCGACGGGGTTGCGGATGCCTTCCTGCGAGTCGTCGAGCACGTACTCGCGTGGGATCGCGTGCAGGATCTTCTGGTCGGCCGGAATCGCGACCGCCTTGGCGGCCTCGAGCACGCGGTCCAGGTCCGCCCAGGTCACCTCGCCGTCGCGGATCGGGACGATGCCCGGCGAGTTGCGGCACTGCACGTGGTTGCCTGAGATGGAGGCGTAGACCGAGCGGATCTCGCAACCGGCCATCAGCTCGGCTTCCTCCACGGCGCGCTGGATCGACTGCACGGTGGACTCGATGTCCACCACCACGCCGCGCTTGAGGCCGCGCGACTCGTGCGAGCCGATGCCGATCACCTCGATCGGGTTGCCGGGGGAGTACTCGCCCACCAGCGCCACCACCTTGGAGGTGCCGATGTCGAGTCCGACGATGAGGGCCTTGTCGCCTTTGCGGTTCATGTCTGGAAGCCGGGAGTGGGGAGAGGGAATCTGGAAATGCCGGGAAGCCGGAATCGGGAATCGGGTACGGCGGCCAGCACGGGCGCGCCACGACGCTGCTCGGGGAATCGAAGGACTTGACGCTGCGGCGAACGCGCTCCGCCGGCTCGCGGTTTCCCATTGCCGGCTTCCGTCTCTTCGCCCCACGTCAGCGCAAACCCGTTCGTGTAGCGCAGGTCCGCGCGCGAGAGCGGCAGCGGGTTCTGCGCCAGCAGCGTCGGCATCAGGCGCGCGAACCGGGCCAGCCGCAGGCGCGCCTCCTGGCTGCCGACAACGACGCGGGTGCCGCTGGACAGCAGCAGCGACCAGCTGCCGCGGCGGTCGAGCGAGACCTCGTGCACGCGCACGCCCTCGGAGGCGAACATCGCGTTGGCCTCGTTGTAGAGCGCGACGACATCGGCGATGCGCGCCGCCGGGGCGTCGACGTCGAACTGCGGCAGGCTGGAGGGGACCTCGGCGCCGGCGACCGGGAACAGGTCGCCGTCTTCCGACAGTAGCTGGTCCTTGCCCCAGCGCGCGAACGGGCGGTGTTCGACGATCCGCACCTCGACCACGTCCGGCCAGCGCTTGCGCACCTCGGCACGCTCCACCCACGGCAGCTTGGCGACCGCCGCCTGCGCGTCCTCGAGCCGGACCGCGAAGAAGCCATTGCGCGCGTACGGCAGCACCGCCTCGCGCAGCTTCTGCTCGTCGACGCGATCGAGCGTGCCGACCACGCGCAGCGTCCGCAGCGGCCAGCGCTCGGCGCCGATCCAGCCCTGCAGCACGGCGACCACCGGCAGCGCGACCAGCGCCAGCGCGAGCAGCCATGCGACGAGGCGGAGGAAGGCGCTCATGCCGCCGTCTCCAGGATCCGCCAGCACAGGTCCTCGAAGGACACGCCGAAGACGGCCGCCGACTTGGGCATCAGCGAATGGCTGGTCATGCCCGGCGCGGTGTTGGCTTCGAGCAGCCAGTTGCGGCCGTCGCGGTCGCGCATGAAGTCCACGCGCGCCCAGCCGCGCAGGCCGAGCGCGGCGAAGGCGCGTTCGGCCTGGTCGCGCGCCTGCGCCTCGGCGGCCTCGTCCAGGCCGGGGCAGATGTACTGCGTGTCGTCGGCCTTGTACTTGGCGTGGTAGTCGTAGTACTCGCCGGCCGGGACGATGTGGATGCTGGCCAGCGCGCGGCCGTCGAGCACGCCGATGGTGTACTCGCCGCCTTCCACCAGTTGCTCCATCAGCAGTTCGCCCGGATAGCGCGCCGCGAGTTCGACCGCCGCATCCAGGTCGGCGTCGCTGAAGACGCGGCTGACGCCGACGCTGGAGCCTTCCAGCGACGGTTTGACGATCACCGGCAGGCCGAGCTCGCGCGCGGCGGCGTGCACGTCGTCACCCTTGGCAAGACGCACCCAGCGCGGCGTGGGCAGGCCGTCGGCGATCCACACCTGCTTGGCGCGGATCTTGTCGAGCGCCAGCGCGCTGCCGAGCACGCCGGAGCCCGTGTACGGCACGCGCAGCGATTCGAGCAGGCCCTGCAGCACGCCGCTCTCGCCGTCGCCGCCGTGGAGGATATTGAAGACGCGGTCGAAGTGCCCGTCCTGCAACTCGCGCACGAGATTGGGGATGCCGTCCACGCCGTTGGCGTCGACGCCGCGCGCGCGCAGCGCCGCCAGCACGTTGCGGCCCGAGTCCAGCGACACCTCACGCTCGGAGGTGGCCCCGCCCATCAGCACGGCCACGCGGCCGAACACGGCCGGGTCGTCGAAGCGCGGCGGCGGCAGGACAGGCGTCACCGGCCGTCCTCCTCGAATCCGTTGGCCGCCAGCTGCTGCGCGGCGTGGCCGATGTCGCCGGCGCCCATCATGAGCAGCAGGTCGCCGTCGCGCAGCACGTCCGGCAGCACGTCGCGCAGATCCTGCGCGCCGCCGACCACGACCGGATCGATGCGCCCGCGCGCGCGGATCGCGCGCGCCAGCGCCTTGGCGTCGGCACCGGCGATCGGCGCCTCGCCGGCCGGGTAGACCTCGGTCAGCACCAGCGCGTCGACGTCCGACAGCACGCCGGCAAAGTCGTCGAACAGGTCGCGCGTGCGGCTGTAGCGGTGCGGCTGGAAGGCCACCACCAGGCGCCTGTCCGGCCAGCCGCCGCGGGCGGCGGCGAACACCGCTGCCAGCTCCTTGGGATGGTGGCCGTAGTCGTCGACCAGCTGCACCGTCGCGCCCTGCGCGGTGGTCAGTTGCGCCAGCAGGTTGAAGCGGCGGCCGATGCCCTGGAACTTCTCCAGCGCGGTGGCGATCGCCTCGGCCGTGATGCCCAGCTGCCAGGCCACCGCGGCGGCGGCCAGCGCGTTCTGCACGTTGTGGCGGCCGGGCAGCGCCAGCGTGACCGGCGTGCAGGTGCCGTCGGGCAGGCACAGCTCGAAGCGCATGCGCGGGCCGTCCTGCTGCACCGCGTCCGCGCGCACCTCGGCCTCGGGCGCGAAGCCGTAGGTCATCACGTGGCGCGGCACGCGGCCGGCCAGCTCCGCCACTTCCACGTCGTCGATGCACAGCACCGCCACGCCGTAGAACGGCAGCCGGTGCAGGAACTCGGAAAACGCCGCGCGCACGCGGGCGAAGTCGCCGCCGTAGTTCTCCAGGTGGTCGGCGTCGATGTTGGTGATCACCGCCACCAGCGGGTTCAGGCGCAGGAAGCTGCCGTCGCTTTCGTCGGCCTCGGCCACCAGCCACTGGCTGCCGCCCAGGCGCGCGTTGGCGCCGGCGGCGAGCAGCTGACCGCCGATGACGAAGGTCGGGTCCAGCCCGCCTTCGGCCAGCACGCTGGCCAGCAGCGAGGTGGTGGTGGTCTTGCCGTGCGTACCGGCCACCGCGATGCCGCGGCGGAAGCGCATCAGCTCGGCCAGCATCTCGGCGCGCGGCACCACGGGGATGCGCTGGGCGTGCGCTTCGAGCAGCTCCGGATTGTCGGGCTTGATCGCGCTGGACACCACCACGCAGTCGGTGCCCAGCACGTTGGCCGCGGCATGGCCGAGATGGACCTTGGCGCCGAGCGCGGACAGGCGGCGCGTTACCGCGTTGTCGGCGCGGTCGGAGCCGGACACCTGGTAACCAAGCGTGCACAGCACCTCGGCGATGCCGCTCATGCCCACACCGCCGATGCCAACGAAGTGCACGCGCGAGTAGCGCTGGGCGAAATCCCCGTTCGCGGCCGCGTCCGGCCCTGCGTCGCGGGTATCGAGCATCCGGCGGATCATGCGATGCGTCCCATGGTCGGTTCCACGCGCTGGCGCAGGCGGCTGGTGCCGCGCGCCGCGGCGGCTGCGGTGCCGGTGGGCAGCGGCTGCGCGGGCGCGGACGCCTTGCCGCGCTTGCGGCCCTGCGGCGACGGTTCGGCTGAAGGCGCCGGCGCCTGCACAGGCGCTTCGCCGCGCAGCCGCGCGACCTGGCGCTCGGCGCGGTCGAGTTCGTACGACACCCGCAGCAGCAGGCCGAGCGCGGCGCAGGTCATCAGCACGCTGGAGCCGCCGGACGAGATCAGCGGCAGGGTCAGGCCCTTGGTCGGCAGGATGCCGAGGTTGACCCCGATCGACACGAAGGCCTGCAGGCTGACCGCCAGCGCCACGCCGAACGCGCAGTAGCCGGCGAAGTGGCGGCGCATGCCGACGCAGCGGTAGCCGATCCAGAACGCGCGCCCGACCAGCAGCACGTACAGCCCGATTACCAGGCACACGCCGGCGAATCCGAGTTCCTCGGCGATCACCGAGAAGATGAAGTCGGTGTGCGCCTCGGGCAGGTACGACAGCTTCTGCACCGACGCGCCCAGGCCCACGCCGAACCACTCGCCGCGGCCCACCGCCATCAGCGCGTTGCTCAGCTGGTAGCCCGAGCCGAGCTGGTCGGCCCAGGGGTCGAGGAAGGAGGTCAGGCGGCGCACGCGGTAGGGTTCGAGGATCGCGACGAAGGCGAACACCGGTAGGCCGATCACGATCGGCATCGACATCCGCGGCAGGTTGACGCCGCCCAGCACCAGCATCCCGGCGGTGATCGCCAGCAGCAGCGACGACGAGCCGAAGTCCGGCTGCAGCAGCAGCATGCCGACCAGCACGATTGCCACGCCCAGCGGCTTGAGCATCGCCGGCCAGGTCGCGTTGACCTCGTCGCGGAACCGCACCAGGTAGCTCGACAGCCAGACGATGTAGAGCAGCTTCACCGCCTCGACCACCTGGAACTTCGACAGGCCCAGGTTGATCCAGCGCCGCGCGCCGTTGACGCTGCTGCCGATGCCGGGCACGAACACCAGCGCCAGCAGCACGAAGCAGCCCAGCAGCAGCAGCTGGTTGAAGCGCTCCACCGTCTTGAGCTCGGTGCGCATCGCCCACGCGGCCAGGCCCGCGCCCAGCGCGAGGAACATCAGGTGGCGGTTGAGGAAGTAGAACGGCCCGACGTCCAGCCCCTCGCCGATGGCGATCGAGCTCGACGCGACCATCACCACGCCCAGCGCGGCCAGGGCGATGATCGCGCCCAGCAGCCAGCCGTCGTAGCGGCCGGTGATGGCGTCCAGGCGGGTCGCCTGGCGGCTGCTGCCGGTCTGCATGCTGCCGTCCATCAGCGCACCTTCAACGTTGCGAGGCCGACGAGCACCAGCACCACCGAGATGATCCAGAAGCGCACGATCACGCGCGGCTCGGGCCAGCCCTTGAGCTCGAAGTGGTGGTGGATCGGCGCCATCCGGAACACGCGCCGGCCGGTGAGCTTGAACGAGGCGACCTGGATCATCACCGACAGCGTCTCGATGACGAACACGCCGCCCATGATCACCAGCACCAGTTCCTGGCGCACGATCACCGCGATGGTGCCGAGTACCGCGCCCAGCGCCAGCGCGCCGATGTCGCCCATGAACACCATCGCCGGGTAGGTGTTGAACCACAGGAATCCCAGCCCCGCGCCGGCGATCGCCGCGCAGATGATGACCAGCTCGCCGGTGCCCGGGACCTGCGGGATCTGCAGGTAGGCCGAGAACACCGCGTTGCCCGAGGCGTAGGCGAACACGCCCAGCGCGCAGGCCACCAGCACCGTGGGCATGATGGCCAGGCCGTCGAGCCCGTCGGTCAGGTTGACCGCGTTGGAGAAGCCGACGATCCAGAAGTACGCCACCACGATGAAGAACCCGCCCAGCGGAATCGCCACGTTCTTCAGCAGCGGCACGAAGAAGGTGGTGGCCGCGGACACCGACGGGTCGGCGGTGAAGTACAGGAACAGGCCGGCGGCCAGGCCGAACAGCGACTGCAGCAGGTACTTCCAGCGCGATTTCAGGCCGTTGGGATCGCGATGGACGATCTTGATCCAGTCGTCGTACCAGCCAATCGCGCCGAAGGCGAGCATCACCGCCAGCACCAGCCACACGTAGCGGTTGCGCAGGTCGCCCCACAGCAGCACCGACGCCAGCACCGTGATCAGGATCAGCGCCCCGCCCATGGTCGGCGTGCCGGCCTTGGAGAAATGCGTCTGCGGGCCGTCGCTGCGGATCGGCTGGCCACCCTTGTACTGGGCGAGGCGGCGGATCATCGCCGGGCCCCACCACAGCGACAGCGCCAGCGCGGTCAGCGCGCTGAGGATGCCGCGGAAGGTCAGGTAGGCGAACAGGCCGAACAGGTCGTCGAGCTGCTGCAGCCAGCGTGTGAGTTCAAGCAGCATGCGCGGCCTCCCCGTTCCCGAGCAGCGCCTTGACGACGCGATCCATCGCGCTGCCGCGCGACCCCTTCACCAGCACGCGCAGCGGCGCCGGCGCATCTGCACCTGCAACCGCCGCGAGGTCGGCGCGCAGCGCATCGGCGAGCGCGGCGTGCGAGCCGAACGTCCGCGCGCCCTCGCCGAAGGCGGCGGCGGCGGCGGCACTCAGCGCGCCCAGCGTGTACAGCCGCGCGATGCCGGCGTCCTTCGCCCGGCGCCCCGCGGCCTCGTGCAGCGACTGCGCGTCGGCGCCCAGTTCGCGCATGTCGCCGAGCACCAGCCAGGCTTCGCCGGGCGCGCTGGCCAGGGTGTCGATGGCGGCGTTGAGCGACCCGGGGTTGGCGTTGTAGCTGTCGTCGACCAGCAGCACGTCGCCGGCAAGGCGATGGCGGACCAGCCGCCCCGCCACCGGCTGCGCGTCGCGCAGGCCGGCGACGATGTCGTCGAGGCCGACGCCGCAGGCCAGCGCGAGCGTCGCCGCGGCCAGCGCGTTGGCGACGCTGTGGCGGCCGGGCATCGGCACCATTGCCTCGCGCTCGCCATCGGGCGTGGCCAGGACGAAGTGCATGCCGTCGTCGGCGAAGCGCAACTCGCGCGCGCTGACGTCGGCGGCCGCGTCCAGGCCGAAGCGCAGCAGGCGCCGGCCGTGCGCGCGCTCGGCGAAGTACGGCGCGAAGGCGTCGTCGGCATTGATCACCGCCACGCCGTCGGCGGGCAGCGCATCGTAGATCGCGGCCTTGGTGTCGGCGATACCGAGCAGGTCGCCCATGCGCTCCAGGTGCGCGGGCGCGACGTTGTTGACCAGCGCCACGTCCGGCCGCGCCACCGCGGTGAGGTAGGCGATGTCGCCCGGCTTGCCGGCACCCATTTCGTAGACGGCGAAATCGGCGTCGTCCGGCGCGTCGATCACCGCCAGCGGCAGGCCGATCTCGTTGTTGCGGTTGCCGGGGTTGGCATAGGCCTTGCCGGCGCGCTGCAGGATCGACAGCGCCAGCGTCTTGACGCTGGTCTTGCCGTTGCTGCCGGTCACCGCGACCACCCGGCCGCCGCGGCCGCGCTGCATCGCCGCGGCCAGCGAGGCCAGCGCGCGCTCGGTGTCGGCCACCAGCACCTGCGGCAGCGGCCCGTCGACCACGCGCGACACCAGCGCTGCGCGCACGCCCAGGTCGGCGGCGCGGGCCACGTGGTCGTGTCCGTCGAAGCGCTCGCCGCGCAGCGCGACGAACAGCGCCGCGCGCCCGTCGTCGAGATCCAATGCGCGGGTGTCGGTGACCAGCGCGTCGACCAGCACGTCGTCGCCCTGCAGGCGGCCGCCGGTCCACTGCGCGATGCGTGCGAGCGGCATCGGGTTCATGCCCTGCCCTCCAGCACTTCGCGCGCGACCTGGCTGTCGTCGAACGGATGCTTCACGCCGGCCACGTCCTGGTAGGTTTCATGGCCCTTGCCGGCGACCAGCACGATGTCGTCGGGGCCGGCGTCGCCGATCGCGCGCTCGATGGCGCGGCGGCGGTCGCGCTCGACCACCACCGCGTCCGGGCGCGCGAAGCCGGCGACGATATCGGCCACGATCGCATCGCCGTCCTCGCCGCGCGGGTTGTCGTCGGTAACGATCACGATGTCGGCGTTGGCCTCGGCGATCGCCGCCATCTGCGGGCGCTTGCCGCGGTCGCGCTCGCCGCCGCAGCCGAATACGCAGGTCAGGCGCCCGCGCAGGTGGCCACGCAGCGAGGCCAGCGCCTGTTCCAGCGGATCGGGTTTGTGCGAATAGTCGATCACCACCAGCGGCAGCACGCGGCCGTCGTCGGTGGTGCAGCCGCCGAGGCGGTTCATGCGGCCCGGGATCGGCGCCAGCTGCGACAGCACGCCTGCGATCGCCTGCGACCCGACGCCCTGTGCCGACAGCACACCGGCCACCGCGAGCAGGTTGGCGACGTTGAAGCGGCCCAGCAGCGGCGAGCGCACCGGCAGCGTTTCGCCGTCCAGATGCAGGTCGAAGGCGATGCCGGCGGCATCGAGCACCAGGTTTTCGGCACGCACTTTTGCCGCCGCGTCGCCGCGCGCACTGGTGCCGATCACGTCGACGCCCCCGGGGATGCGCCCGGCCAGCCCGCGGCCGAAGTCGTCGTCGAGGTTGACCACCGCCGCACGCAGCCCGTCGCGCGAGAACAAGCGCGCCTTGGCCGCGCCGTAGGTGTCCATGTCGCCGTGGTAGTCGAGGTGGTCGCGGCTGAGGTTGGTGAACACCGCGACGTCGTAATGCACGGCGTCCACGCGGCCCTGGTCGAGCGCGTGCGAGCTGACCTCCATCGCCACCGACTTCGCGCCGGCGTCGCGCAGGCCGGCCAGCAGCGCATGCATCTGCAGCACCAGCGGCGTGGTGAACCCGGTGGCCACGGTTTCGCCGTACAGGCCCGCCCCGAGCGTGCCGACGGTGCCGGCGGGCGTGCCCAGCAGCGTCCATGCCTGCGCCAGCAGCTGCACGGTCGAGGTCTTGCCGCTGGTGCCGGTGACGCCGACCATCGCCATCGCGTGCGAGGGATGGCCGTGGAATTCGTCCGCCATCGCGCCCATGCGTGCGCGCAGGCCCGGCACCGCGATGGCGTCGTCGGGCGCAGCCGGCACGTCGGCGGGCACCGGCGGTTCGAACAGGATCGCCGCCGCACCGGCCTCGCGCGCCTGCGCGGTGAAGTGCAGGCCGTGGGTGCCGAAGCCGCCGATCGCGACGAAGGCGTCGCCCGGCGTGATCGTGCGGCTGTCGAGCACCAGCCCGGTGATCGCCAGCGTCGGCGGCACGGCGGCCACGTCGGGCAGCAGCTCGGACAGCAGCATGGCGCGGGTCATCGGGCGACCCCCCGCTTCTTCTGCGCCTTTTCCTGCGCTGCAAGCCAGGTCTCGATGTCGTCCGGCGGCACGTCCATCAGCCGCAGCGAGCCTTCCATGACGTTGTGGAACACCGGGCCGGCCACGCGGCCGCCGTAGTAGCCGCGGCGGCTGGGATCGGGGTCCATCACCACCACCGCCATCGAGAAGCGCGGGTTGTCGACCGGCACCACGCCGGCGAAGAACGCGGCGTAGCGGCGCGAGTACCCACCGCCGCTGGCGATGCGCGCGGTGCCGGTCTTGCCGGCGACGTGGTAGCCCAGGATCGCGGCGTCCTTGGCGGTGCCGCCGGGCTCGGTCACCGTCTGCATCATCTTCATCACTTCGTGCGCGATCGTCGGGTCGAGCACCTGCCGGGTTTCCTGCGGCTGGCCCTTGACGAAGGTCGGCTGGATCATCCGGCCGCCGTTGGCCAGCGCGGCGTAGGCGTGCGCGATCTGCAGCGGCGTCACCGAAATGCCGTAGCCATAGGACATGGTCTGCTTGGTGGTGCCGAACCAGCGCGACGGCGGCGGGAACAGGCCCGCGGCCTCGCCCGGGAAGCCGCTTTCGGTGCTCTGCCCGTAGCCGAAGCGGCGCAGGAACTCGTAGAAGTCCTGGTCGCTCAGCTTCGCCACGATCTTCGACACGCCGACGTTGGAACTCTTGGTGATCACCCCGGTGACGGTGAGCACGCCGTGGTTGCTGGTGTCGGTGGTGCGGAAACGGCCGTTGGGCATCCAGCCGGGGTTGGTGTCGATCAGCGTGTCGGGCGTGACCACGCCGGCCTCGAGCGCGGCGGCGACGGTCAGCGGCTTCATCGTCGAGCCCGGCTCGATCAGGTCGGTTACCGCGCGGTTGCGGTGCGATTCGCGCTGGCCGGATTCGACCGCGTTGGGGTTGAACGACGGCAGGTTGGCCATCGCCAGCACCTCGCCGGTATGCACGTCGAGCACCACCGCCGACGCGCTGCTGGCGCCGCTTTCGAGCAGCGCGCGCTTGAGTTCGCGGTAGGTCAGGTACTGGATGCGGCGGTCGATGCTGAGGGTGAGGTCCTTGCCCGGCTGCGCGGCGCGCACCAGGTCGACGTTCTCGACGATGCGGCCGCGACGGTCGCGGATCACCTTCTCCGCGCCGGGCTTGCCGCGCAGCCAGTCGTCGAAGGCCAGCTCGACGCCTTCCTGGCCCTGGTCGTCGATGTTGGTGAACCCGAGGATGTGCGCCATCGCCTCGCCCTGCGGGTAGAAGCGGCGGTATTCGCGCTGCGAGAACACGCCGGGGATGTCCAGCGCCAGGATCTTGCGCGCCGCGCCGGGGCTGATGCGGCGGTGGCGCGGGATGTACATGAATTCCTTTTCCGCACGCTGCGAGACGTAGCGCGTCAGGTAGTCCAGCGGCAGGTTGGTGGCCTCGGCCAGTTCCGGCAGGCGGTCGGGATACTTGCTCAGCTCCTGCGGGTTGGCCCACAGGGAAGCGACCGGCGTCGACACTGCCAGCGGCTCGCCGTTGCGGTCGGTGATCATGCCGCGCGAGGTCGGGATCGGGATCTCGCGCAGGATCCGCGCCTCGGCCTTCTTCTGGTAGAAGGCGTTGTCGACCAGCTGCAGGTCGACCGCGCGACCCACCAGCGCCACCGCACACAGCGCGAGCGTGCCCACGACCAGCTTCAGCCGCCCGCGCAGGTTGAACTGCGCGCGGTTGCGCCGCGAAGGCCGCGGCTCGCCGTTGGCGGCCCGCGACCCGAACATCCCGAACAGGCGCGCGAACCCGCCTTCGCGCTGCCGCGATTCCCGGCTTCCGATGCTCGATCCCCGGCCCTTCATTGCCGGATCACCACGATGTCCGCGGTCTCGGGGAACTGCATCCCCAGCCGCGTGCGCGCGATCTGGTCGATGCGGTTGGCCTCGGCCCAGGTGGCCTGTTCGAGCTGCAGCCGGCCGAAGTCGATGTTCAGCTCGTCGCGCGCGTGCTCCAGCCGCGTCAGCTGCACGAACAGCTGCCGGTGCTCATGGCGCGCATTGACCACGCCGATCGCGGTGACCACGTTGGCGATCACCAGGACGATGACGATGAAGCGGGTCATGGCCGCCGCTCCGTCGTGGGCGGGACGCGGGACGCGGGACTCGGGACTCGGAAAAGCGAGGCCACCCGGCTGGAGCAGACGCCGATTCTTCCCTGTTGCCGCTGCTGTCCTTCTCGCCGTTGTTCTTCGAGTCCCGGGTCCCGGGTCCCGAGTCCCGGCGCCCCCAGCTTCTCAGCCACCCGCAGCACCGCGCTGCGCGCGCGCGGATTGGCGGCGATCTCGGCGGCGTCGCCCTTCCGCGCCGCGCCGATCGCGCGCAGGGTCGGCTCGAAGGCATCGGTCTCGGGCAGGCGGCGGTTGCCGGCCGGCGCCTTGGCGTGGCGGGCGATGAAGCGCTTGACGATGCGGTCTTCCAGCGAATGGAAGCTGATCACCGCCAGCCGCCCGCCGGGCCGCAGCGCTGCATGCGCGGCGTCGAGGCCGGCTTCGAGGTCGGCCAGCTCGCGGTTGACGTGGATGCGGATGGCCTGGAACGAGCGCGTGGCCGGGTGGATCTCGTGGCGCCCGGCCTTCGGCCGCGGCATCACCGAGGCGATCAGTTCGGCCAGCTGCGCGGTGCGGGTGAGCGGCTGCTCGGCGCGGCGCGCGACGATGGCGCGGGCGATGCGACGGCTCATGCGCTCCTCGCCGAAGGTCCACAGCACGTCGGCGATCTCGGCCTCGCCGGCGCGTGCCAGCCACTGCGCCGCGCTCTCGCCGGCGTCGGGATCCATGCGCATGTCGAGCGGGCCGTCCTTGCCGAAGCTGAAGCCGCGCTCGGCGACGTCGAGCTGCGGCGAGGAGACGCCGAGGTCGAACAGCACCCCGTCGAGGCCGTCGCGGACGGCGTCCCAGTGCGCGAGGTCGGTGAAGCTGCCGCGGTGGATCGACACGCGCGGGTCCGCGCCGAACCCGTGTTCAGCAACCGCGATCGCTTCGGGATCCTTGTCCATCAGCAGCAGCCGGCCTCCGGTGCCCAGGCGTTGCAGCACGCCACGCGCATGTCCGCCCCGCCCGAACGTGCCATCCAGATACGTTCCGTCCTCCATCACCCGCAGCCCGTCCATGACCTGCTCGAACAACACAGGGAGGTGGGCGGACCGGGCGTCCGCGCCACCGCCCGTCACAGCTGCAGGTCGAGCATTTCCTCGCCCAGATCGGCATCGCCCAGCGTCTGCCTGATCTGCGCGAGGTGCGCCTGCTCGCTCCACAACTCGAACTTGTCGCCCATGCCCACCAGCACGGCCTTCTTCTCGATGCCCACCGCGTTGCGGTGGCTGGCCGGCACGTTGATGCGGCCGCTGCCGTCGGGCTCGACGAAGGTCGCCGCGCCGACCAGCTTCAGCTGCAGCAGGCGGCTGTTCTTCTTGGTCCGCGGCAGCTTGTTGACCTGGTCGCGCACGCCTTCCCAGACCGGCTGCGGATACAGGTACAGGCAGCCGGACTCGAAGGGGTTGTAGGTAAGGACCAGCTGGTTGCCGCATTCGCGCGCGACGACATCGCGGTAGCCGGTCGGGATTGCCAGCCGGCCCTTGTCGTCGATCGTGATGGCGGTCTCACCCTGGAACACTGCAACCCCGGCCGGTCATGTCCGTCTTTGGGCGGACTTCTGCACGGGAAAACCACTAATTACCCGGTTTTCCCACGAGTCGCCACCTTATGGGCGCCCCGGAGGGTTGTCAACAGCTTTGGTGCGTGATTTTCGCCAATGGCGTCAATGACTTGCGAGACTCTTGAGAGACTTGTTCAAGCTTTATCCACAAGCAACTGATTCGTCTCAAAAATTGAGAATTGAGCCGTCCGTCCCAGTCTGAACGAGGCGTCGACATTGCTGAAGGAGCCCGGCTGCCGGATCGTCGCTGGGGGTGGTCGAGTGCGCATTATCCTGTTTTTGCTTGAGAGTAGGCCGAATTACCCACGATTGTTCCGATTATGCGACGGACCGTGGCCCGGACTCCTCCAGGAGCCGCTTACCGGGAAAAGCTGGCCGGCAGCCCCGCCCTCGCATCGGGATCTGCTGCCGGCTACACCTCTGCTTCGCCCGCAAGCGGGAGGAAGGGCGGGCACCCTGTGGGAGCGGCCATGGCCGCGACGGGCCTCCTCCGCAGGGGGGGACAAACAAGGGGGTGTGCTGGCCGGACCCGACGCGGGCAACGTCATGAGGTCCCTCGGGCCAACTCCCGATGCAGTTCAAGTGGCGGAGCCGGCCGATAAGCCGGGTCCTGTCTTGGACAGTCATTCCTCTAGGCGCAGCGTCACCGCTACGCTCAAGCAGCCTACCCGGACCCGACGCGGGCAACGTCATGAGGTCCCTATTTGGCCTTGCTCCCGGTGGGGTTTGCCGTGCCGGCCTGTTGCCAGGCTCGCGGTGCGCTCTTACCGCACCATTTCACCCTTGCCACGCCTCCTGCCTCCGCCTTTCGGCGGTCCGGGAACACCCGGCCGGACATTCATCCGGCAAGTGCCCCGAAACGGCAGGAGCGTTCGGCGGTATCTTTCTGTTGCACTTTCCGTCGGCTCGCGCCGCCCAGGCGTTACCTGGCACCGTGCCCTGTGGAGCCCGGACTTTCCTCGGCATTCTTGCGAATGACGCGACTGTCTGGCCGACTCCGCCAGGGCCATTGTCTCACGTCACCCCGTCCGTAGCGGCGCAGCCGGCGCGGGAGAAGATCAAGAGCCGCTCGCGGCGCCCGCACCCTCATTCGCCCTCCGGGCACCGTCTCCCGCAAGCGGGAGACGGGCCGGTCGACCGGTATTCCGCAGGCGGGAAAAGGACTTTGGTCCCTGAAAATCCCGGCCCTAGGATCCATACAGCGCCTTGCGCGGCGCGCCGGTGATCTCGGCCGCCAGCTTCGCGGCGGTCGAGGGCGGCAGGTGTTCGCCAAGCTTTGCGTAGACCCGCCGGCCTTCGGCGATGCGGGCGTCGGCGTCCTCGCCGGCGCCGTGGACCAGCAGCACGAACTCGCCCTTGCGCTGGTTGGCGTCGGCGGCGACGCGGGCATGCAGCTCGGCGAGGCTGCCGCCGAGCACGGTCTCGAACAGCTTGGTCAGTTCGCGCGCGAGCACCGCCGGGCGTTCGGCGCCGAAGGCGGCGACGCAGTCAGCCAGCATCTCCTCGATCCGGTGCGAAGACTCGTAGAACAGCAGCGTGCGTGGCTCGCCGGCCAGCGCGGCCAGGCGCGCGCGGCGCGCGCCCGCCTTCGCCGGCAGGAAGCCTTCGAACACGAAGCGGTCGCTCGGCAGCCCGGCCACGCTCAGCGCCGCCACCAGCGCGCTGGCGCCGGGGACCGGGCTGACCCGCACACCGGCCGCGCGCGCGGCGCCGACGAGGCGGAAGCCGGGATCGCTGACCAGCGGCGTGCCGGCGTCGGACACCAGCGCCAGGGATTCGCCGGCCAGCAGCCGCGCGACCAGGCGGTCGGCCATGCCGTCCTCGTTGTGCTCGTGCAGGGCCACCAGCGGCCGCTCGATGCCGAAGTGCGCCAGCAGCTGGCGCGTGTGCCGGGTGTCCTCGGCGCAGACCGCGGCCACCGCGCGCAGGGTATCGAGCGCGCGCGGCGACAGGTCGGCGAGGTTGCCGATCGGCGTGGCGACCACGTGCAGGGTGCCTGCGGCCTGGTCGCGGACTGGAACTGGCATCTTCCTTCCTCTGGCATCGGCGCCGGCAACCGGGCGCGGCATGGTCGGGACCGCTTCAGCTTCCGGCCCCGGGATCACGGATGGAACGGTAGAATCCTAGCCGTTCTCGCTTCCGGGCCGGCATATGCGTCATTCATCGAAACGGATCTTCGCCATCGCGCTGCTCGCCGCGCTCGCCGCCGGCTGCTCGACCGTGAGGGTCGTGCCGTCGTCCGCGCCGGCGGCCGAAACGCCCGAAGACACCACCGCGCGCAACGCGCACTGGCAGTTCGACGACACGGCCCGCCCGCCGGCCGAGCGCGACGGTTACCGCCCGCCGCTGAAGCTGGCCGTGCTGCTGCCGCTGAGCGGCGACCTGGCGACCGCCGCCGCCTCGGTGCGCGACGGCCTGCTGGCCGGCTACTACGGCGAGCGCCGCACGCGCCCGGAGATCCGCTTCTACGACACCGCCAACGCCAGCGGCGGCGCGATCGCGGCCTACAACCGCGCCGTGGCCGACGGTGCCGACCAGGTACTCGGCCCGCTGGGCCGCGACGGCGTGGATGCGGTGTTCCGCAACGTGCAGCCGGGCGTGCCGGTGCTCGCGCTCAACCGCGGCACCGTGGCACCTCCTTTCAACAGCGCGAGTTTCTCGCTGGCGCCGGAGGACGAGGGCAGCAGCGCCGCGGACGACCTCGCCACGCTGGGTGCAAGGCGCGTGCTGGTGCTCAGCTCCGGCGACGATTACGCGCGCCGCAGTGTCGACGCCTTCACCGCGCAGCTGGCCACGCAGGGCGGCAGCGTGGTGCAGACCCTGGCCGTGGTCAGCGACGAGCCGGCCGACATGACGTCGCTGCTGCAGGCCGCGGCCACCGGCGAGGGCGGCATCGATGCGGTGTTCATCGCCCTGCGCGGCAACCAGGCGCGCGCGATCGCGCCGCAGCTGGCCGCGGCGGGGCTGTCGGTCAAGCCGCGCGTGGCGACCTCGCAGCTGCTCTCGGGCACCGGCAAGGCCGAGCAGGACCGCGCGCTGGACGGCATCCGGTTCCCGACCGAACGCTGGGGGCTGGTGCCGGTGAACGGCCTGCCCAACGCAGCCGAGACACAGAAGTCGCTGCCGACCGCGCGCGGCGCGGCCGGCAAGCTGTTCGCATTCGGCTACGACGCATGGCTGCTGACCGCCTACCTGCAGCACCTGGCGCTGGCGCCCGAGGGTTCGGTGACCGGCGCCACCGGCACCCTGCGCATCGGTCCTGAAGGCAACGTGCTGCGCACGCCGCAGTGGTCGACCTTCAGCAACGGCTACGTGGTGTCGCTGGGCAGCGGCGGTTGACCAACGCCCGCGCGCGCGGCGCCGATGTCGAGGCGGGCGCGCGCGATTTCCTGCTCGGTGAGGGGCTGCGCGCGGTAGCGGCGAACGCGAACTACCGCTTCGGCGAACTCGATCTGGTGATGCTCGACGGCGACACGCTGGTGTTCGTCGAGGTGCGCTATCGCCGCAGCGCCGGCTTCGGCGGCGGCGCGGCTTCGGTGGATGCCCGCAAGCGGCACCGGCTGGTGAAGGCCGCGCAGGCGTTCCTGCTCGCGCACCGGCGGTATGCGGACGTGCCCTGCCGCTTCGACGTGGTCGACGCCAGCGGCGATCCGGCCGCGCCCGTCTTCGACTGGCTGCGCGACGCGTTCCGCGCCGACGACTGAGCGGCACGCCGCGGCGCCTACAATGGCGGCCGTGGACACGCCGATTCCCGAACCGCTCGACGCCGCGCTGCGCGCGCGGCTCGGCGACGGCTGGCAGGCGGGCGGCGAACTGCGCCAGTACGGCGAAGACAGTTCGAAGCGCTGGGCCACGCCCGCCGCGGTCGCCATGCCGCGCAGCGTCGACGACGTGGTCGCCATCGTCCGTGCCTGCCGCGAACACCGCGTGCCGATCGTGGCGCGTGGCGCCGGCACCAGCAGCACCGGCGCGGCGATCCCGTATGCGGGCGGCGTGGTGGTGTCGTTCGAACGCATGGCGCGCATCGTGGAGATCCGCGGCGACGACCGCCAGGTCGTGGTCGAACCGGGCGTGTCCAACGGCGACCTGCAGCGCGCGCTCGCGCCGCACGCCCTGTTCTGGCCGCCCGACCCGGCCAGCGCCGACAAGTGCACGGTCGGCGGCAACCTCGCCTGCAACGCCGGCGGCCCGCACGCGGTGAAATACGGCGCCACGCGCGACAACGTGCTCGGGCTGGTCGCCGTGACCGGCCGCGGCGAGGTGATCCGCGTCGGCAGCAACACCACCAAGGACGCGACCGGTTACAACCTCGCGCAGCTGCTGGTCGGCAGCGAAGGCACGCTGGCGCTGATCGTCGAGGCGACGCTGAAGCTCGCGCCGCTGCCCACGCGCCGCGCCAGCCTGCGCGCGACGTACACGGACGTCACCAGCGCCGGTGCCGCGGTGGCGCGGATCATGGCGCAGCCGGCGACGCCGTCGATGCTGGAGTTCATGGACGCGGCCTGCATCCGACTGGTGCGCGAAGTCGGCGGCGCCGACATCGCCGACGCCGGCGCGCTGCTGATGATCGAGGCCGACGGCGACGACGACACCCTGCCGCACGTGGCCGGCGCGCTGGAGCGCGCCGCGCGCGGCGACGGCCTGTTGGAACTTGCCACGGCGACCGACCCGGCCGCCAACGAAACACTGTGGGCCGCGCGCAAGGCGCTGTCGCCGGCGCTGCGCACGATCGCCGCGGGCAAGATCAACGAGGACGTGGTGGTGCCGGTATCGCGCCTGCCCGCGCTGGTCGCCGGCATCGAGGCACTGGCGGGCGAATTCGACCTGCCGATCGTCGCCTTCGGCCACGCCGGCAACGGCAACCTGCACGCCAACATCCTGTTCGATCCCGACGACGCCGCGCAGTCGGCGCGCGCGCAGGCAGCGCTGCCGCGGCTGTTCGCATTGACGCTGTCGCTGGGCGGCACGCTGTCGGGCGAGCACGGCATCGGCGTGGCCAAGCGCGACTTCATGGCCGACGCCTTCGACGCGCCAACGCTGGCGGCGATGCGCGCGGTGAAGGCGGCGTTCGACCCCGACGGCATCCTCAACCCCGGGAAGGTGCTGCCGCCGTGAGCGGCCCGCTCGACCGGCTGCTGCGCGAAATCCGCGCCTGCCGCATCTGCGAAGCACACCTGCCGCTGGGCCCGCGCCCGGTGCTGCAGGCCAGCGCCACCGCGCGCATCCTGATCGCCTCGCAGGCGCCCGGCGTGCGCGTGCACGAGACCGGCATCCCGTGGAACGACGCCAGCGGCCGCCGCCTGCGGCAGTGGCTGGAGATGGACGACGCCACCTTCTACGACCCGGCACGGGTCGCCATCGTGCCGATGGGTTTCTGCTATCCGGGCAAGGCCGGTTCCGGCGACGCCCCGCCGCGGCCGGAGTGTCGCGCGACCTGGCACCCGCGGCTGCTGCCGCTGCTGCCGCACGTGCGCCTGACCCTGCTGGTCGGCCAGTACGCGCAGGCGTATTTCCTTGGGCCACGGCGCAAGGCGAGCCTCACCGGAACGGTGCGCGCGTGGCGCGAATACATGCCCACGCTGCTGCCGCTGCCGCACCCGAGCCCGCGCAACGTCGGCTGGTTCAAGGCCAACCCGTGGTTCGAGGGCGAGGTGCTGCCGACGCTGCGGGAGCGGGTGCGGGAGGTGCTGGCGGGGACGCCTCCGCCGCAACCATCGCCCCGGTAGGAGCGGCGGAAGCCGCGACCCTTTACCGACGAAA
>NZ_BAAAZU010000031.1:304927-337902 GCF_039537065.1 Luteimonas lutimaris
TACGAGGGAATTGGAATGCCCTGTCCCGTCAATCCGCGAAATGCTCGAACCCCCGCCGCGGCGGATCCCAGCGCCGGCCGTCGCACTCCAGCGCGACGACCGCGTCGCCGGGGACGACGCGGCCGATGCGGGTCATCGCGACGCCCACCGCTTCGGCGATCACCGCGATGCCTTCGCGCTGCTCGCGCGCAGCGGTGAAGCACAGTTCGTAATCGTCGCCGCCCGTGCACTGCAGGACGCGCCGTTGCCCGGGATCGAATGCCGCCGCCAGCATCGGCGACGCCGGCAGCGCGTCGAGTTCGACTTCCATGCCCATGCCGCTGGCCGCGCAGACGTGGCCGAGGTCGGCCAACAGGCCGTCCGACACGTCGATCGCCGCGTGTGCGACGGCCGCCAGCGCAAGGCCGGCCTCGACCCGCGGCGTCGGCCGGTCAAGCCGCGCGCGCAGGGCGGCGTCGCGTTCGCCACCGGCGCGCCACTGCGCCAGCGCGCCCGCGGCATCGCCGGGCGCGCCGGTCACCCACAGGTCGTCGCCGACGCACGCGCCGTCGCGGCGCAGCGCCCTGCCCGCCTCGACCAGGCCGTGCGCGGTCACGCAGACCGACAGCGGCCCGCGCGTGGTGTCGCCGCCGACCAGGGCGACGCCGTGCAGCGCGGCGAGCGTGAGGAACCCGTCGAGGAAACCGTCGACCCAACCCGCGCCGGGCTCCGGCAGCGACAATGACAGCGTGCACCACGCCGGCTGCGCGCCCATCGCGGCGAGGTCGGACAGGTTCACCGCCAGCGCCTTCCAGCCGATGTCGGCGGCTGCAGTGTCTTCCGGGAAATGCACGCCGGCGTTGAGCGTGTCCATCGCCACCACCAGCTGGCGGCCGGCGGGCACGGCGAGGATCGCGGCGTCGTCGCCGATGCCGAGCACCACGTCGTCGCGCGCGGCGGCGCGGCGGGCGATGGCATCGATCAGGGAAAATTCGGCAGGCATGCGCGTCACGCGACCCGATGCAGGAGCCACAGCGCCGCGGCCACCAGCACCGTCCAGACCATGATGCCGGAGCCATTGACGACGTGGGCGCAGCCGCGGCACCAGTCGTCGCGGTCGGCGCGCAGGCCGAACAGGCGCAGCGGCAGTATCAGCAGCGGATGGGCGGCGCCGGGGACCGCCTCACGCTGCTTGCATTCGCGGCAGCGCGTGGCCATCGTTCACCGGTCCCGCGCGGCCTGCATCTCCAGCGCGCGCCAGTCCGCGGCGGCGTGGTCGAGCACGCCGTTGACGTAGGTGTGGCCGTGCTCGGAACCAAAGCGCTTCACCGCCTTGAGCGCCTCGTCGATGATGACCCGGTACGGCACGTCGAGCCGGTGCTGCAGTTCGTAGGCGGCGATGCGGAGCATGGCGCGTTCGATCTGGTCGACCTCCTCGATGCCGCGGTCGAGGAACGGCTGCAGCGAGGCGTCCAGCTCGCGCCGGTGCTTCTCGACCCCGCCCACCAAGTCCTCGAAGTACTCGAGGTCGGCGACTTCATGCGCCTGCTCGTGGGCGAACTGGGCGATCGCGTTCTTCGCGTTCGCGCCCGAGAGCTGCATCGCGTACACCGCCTGCAGCGCGCGCCGGCGCGAGCGCGAGCGCGCGACCGGGTCGATGCCGTCGCGGCGGCGGGTCGGACGGCCACTCACGGCAGCTTCCCGGCCAGGCTGGCCATTTCGATCGCGACCAGCGCGCATTCCTCGCCCTTGTTGCCATGGCTGCCGCCCGCGCGACGCTCGGCGTCTTCCTGCTCGTCGACCGCGAGCACGCCGTTGGCGACCGGCATGCGGTAGTCCAGCGACACCCGCATCAGGCCTTCGGCGCAGCGGTCGGCGACGTGCTCAAAGTGGCGCGTATCGCCGCGGATCACGCAGCCCAGCGCGAGGATGCCCGCGTGCCCGCCGCCTGCGGCGATGCGCGCGGCCACGGCGGGGATTTCCCACGCGCCGGGCACGCGCACCACGTCGACCGCGTCCTCGGCGATGCCGTGGCCGGCGAAGGTCTCGCGCGCGCCGGTCACCAGCGCGTCGCTGATGCGCGGGTTCCAGCGGCTGGCGATGATCGCGAAGCGCGCGCCGGCGGGGGCTTTGAGGTCGCCTTCGTAGTGGGGCATGCGTGGGGGCTGGGAAACGAGGGCCGACAGTTTACCCCGCGCGGCCGGAGGCGGCCGGCGCGGCGCGCTTCACGCCGCGTCGACGTATTCGACGACCTCCAGCCCGAACCCGGCCAGCCCGACCTGCTTGCGCGGCGTGCCCAGCACCCGCAGCTTGCCGTAGCCCAGGTCGGCCAGGATCTGGCTGCCGGCGCCGTTGCGGCGCCATTCCGCCAGCGCGCCGGCGCGCGCGGGCTGCGCCTGCGGCTGCTGGCGGATGCGCGCGAGCAGCGCTTCGGCCTGCTCGGCCTCGCTGCGATGGGCCTCGCCCAGCAGCACCAGCGCGCCGCGGCCCTCGCGGTCGATCGCGGCGAGCACGTCGCCGACCAGCGGGCCGAAATCCGCGCGCCGCCAGTGCAGGCCGTCCGCCAGCCGGTTGTGCATGTGCACGCGCACCAGGGTCGGCGTGGCCGGGTCGGCGTCGCCGCGTACCAGCGCAAAGTGCAGCGTGCGGCTGAGCCGGTCCTGGTAGGTGTGCAGGCGGAACGCGCCGTGGTCGGTATCGATGTCGCGTTCGTCGACGCGCTCGACCGTGTGCTCGGTTTCCAGGCGGTGGCGGATCAGGTCCTCGATCGAACCGATCTTGAGGCCATGTTCGCGCGCGAACGCCTCCAGCTGCGGCCGCCGCGCCATGCTGCCGTCGGGATTGAGCACCTCGACCAGTACACCGGCCGGCTCCAGCCCGGCAAGCATGGCCAGGTCCATCGCCGCCTCGGTGTGGCCGGCGCGGCTGAGCACGCCGCCCGGCTGCGCGGTGAGCGGGAAGATATGGCCGGGCTGGGCGAGGTCGCGCGGCTGCGCGTCGGGACGCACCGCGGTGCGGATGGTGTGGGCGCGGTCGTAGGCGGAGATGCCGGTGGTCACGCCCTCGGCCGCCTCGATGCTGACGGTGAAGTTGGTGTGGTGCGCCGAGGTGTTGTCGCGCACCATCGGCGGCAGCCCGAGCTGGGCGCAGCGCTCGCGGGTGAGCGACAGGCACACCAGCCCGCGCGCGTGGGTGACCATGAAGTTGATGTCCGACGGTTTGACCAGCTCGGCGGCCATGATCAGGTCGCCCTCGTTCTCGCGGTCCTCGTCGTCGACCACCACGACCATGCGCCCGGCGCGCAGCTCTTCCAGCAGTTCGGGGACAGTGGCGAAGCTCATGCGCCTGCTCCCGTCATGAACGCACCTGCAGACAGCAGTCGCTCGACGTAGCGCGCGACGAGGTCGACCTCCAGGTTCACCGCATCGCCGACCTTCGCCTGCGCGAACGCGGTGTGCGCGACCGTGTGCGGGACCAGCGCGACCTCGAAGCCGGCGTCGTCGACCGCGTTGACGGTGAGGCTGACGCCGTCGACGCAGATCGAACCCTTCTTCGCGATGTAGCGCAGCAGCGGCGCCGGCGCATCGAACGTCCAGCGCTGCGCGCGTGCGTCCTGCTCGACGCTGCGCACGCGCCCGGTGCCGTCGACGTGGCCGCTGACCAGGTGCCCGCCGAGGCGGTCGTCCGCGCGCATCGCGCGCTCCAGGTTCAGCACCGCGCCCACCGGCAGCGCGCCGAGCGTGGTCAGGGCCAGGGTTTCGTTGGAGGCATCGGCCTCGAAGTGGGCGTCATCGAACGCCACCACGGTCAGGCAGCAGCCGTTGACCGCGATGCTTTCGCCCTGTACGACGCCCGCGAACGGCAGCGTGCCCACGCCGATCCGCAGCCGCGCATCGCCGCCGCGCTCCTCGCGCGAGGCCAGGTGGCCGACACCTTCGACAAGTCCTGTGAACATGAAACGTTTTCCTCGCGCTGGGCAATGAAAAACGTCCCGGGGCATGCGGCAGACGCGCGTCCCTGGGGCCGCGCACTGCTGTCTTCTTTCATCCGGACTGTGAGGAAGCCAGTGGCTTCCAACCGTCGGCTCCGGCATTCGACCGGATCTGCTGACCTTCCGCCAGCCGCGAATCATCGCCGGCTGCGGAAGCGCTCGCGGACTCGCGCGTGGCCCCTGTCCGGGGCGCCGCGCCTACCGCCGGTGGGGAATTTCGCCCCGCCCTGAAGACGTCTGGTTGTGGTTGCGCCGGGAAACCCGGCGGCGCGATTCTAGCATCCGCCGGCACCCTGCCCGGCCGGACGCAGTGTCCCGGCAGCGGTGTTCCGGAACGGCTTCGGGCGCGCCTGCTAGGCGTCCGCGACGGCGGGCTGTGGCTGCAGCAGCAGCCGCAGGTCGTCGCCGACGCGACGCGTCTCCACGGTGCGCAGCTGCATCCGCTGCGCCATCTGCTCGATGCGCAGGCCGTCGAACAGCGGGCGCGCGCGTTCGCCCAGCAGCACCGGGGCCATGTAGAACAACAGTTCGTCGACCAGCCCGGCGCGCAGGAAGGCGCCGGCCAGGGTGGCCCCTGTCTCGACCTGCACCTCGTTGATGCCGCGCGCGGCCAGCAGCGCCAGCACCGCCTCCAGGTCCAGCTCGCCGTCGCGCAGCGCCACCGGCGCGCGCTCGGCGGCGAATTCGCGCGGCGGCTTGGCGTCTGGCGCGTGCAGGTACAGCGTCGGCGCATCGCCTTCGCGGACCTTGCCGCGGGCGATGGTGGCAAGCCCGGTGTCGAGCACCACGCGCAGCGGCGGCGCGAATTCGGTGTCGTCGTGGAACCGCACCGTCAGCTGCGGATCGTCCGCGAGCACCGTGCCCGAACCGGTCAGGATCGCGCCGCTGCGCGCACGCCAGCGCATCACGTCCGCACGCGCCGCCTCGCCGGTGATCCATTTCGAATCACCATTGGCCATCGCCGTGCGCCCGTCGAGGCTGCAGCCCAGCTTGATCCGCAGCCACGGCCGGCCGCGCCGCACGCGCGACAGGAAGCCGCGGTTGAGTGCTTCGGCCTGCGCCTCCATCAGCCCCGACTCGACCGCGATGCCGGCCGCCCGCAGGCGGTCGAAGCCCTTGCCGTCGACTTCGGGGAACGGATCGCGCATCGCCGCCACCACGCGCGCGACACCCGCGGCAACCAGCGCATCGGCGCACGGCCCGGTGCTGCCGGTGTGCGCGCAGGGTTCCAGCGTGACGTAGGCCGTCGCGCCTTTCGCACGATCGCCTGCCTGCTCCAGCGCGAATACCTCCGCGTGCGGCCCGCCCTGGCGCTGGTGCCAGCCCTCGCCCACCACCTCGTCGCCCTGCGCGATGACGCAGCCGACCATCGGGTTAGGCCGCGTCGTGTAGATGCCACGCTCGGCCAGGCGCAGGGCGCGGGCCATCATGGCGTGGTCATTCGCCGTGAAATCGGTCATTGCTTCTCCGGTGACGATGGAAGGTGCGCAACGTCAAAAAAAGCTTCCCCGACGCCAGCGCCGCTCAGCGCTTCTTGCCCTTGTCCGCATGCTTGTCGAACGGCACCACCTCGGCGCCGAGCAGCGGCAGCTGGCCTTCGCCGGGCAGGTCGCGTTCGAGACGGTCGAGCTCCTCGCGGAAGTCGGCCACGTCCTCGAACGAGCGGTACACCGAGGCGAAGCGCACGTAGGCGACGTGGTCGAGCTTGCGCAACTCGGCCATCACGAATTCGCCGACGCGGCGCGACGGCAGTTCCCGTTCGGTGGTCATGCGCAGCTGGTGGATCACCGCGCGCACCGCCGATTCGATCTGCTCCTCCGACACCGGGCGCTTGTGCAGCGCGCGGTCGAAGCTCTGGCGCAGCTTGCGCGCGTCGAAGGTGTCGCGGCGGCCGTCGGACTTGATGATCGCCGGCAGCTTGAGCTCGATGGTTTCCAGCGTCGAGAAGCGCTCGCCGCAGGCTTCGCACTCGCGGCGGCGGCGGATCGTGGCGCCATCCTCGCTCACGCGCGAGTCGATGACGCGGGTGTCGGCGTGCTGGCAGAAGGGGCAATGCATCAGGAAGCCAGTGGAGAATCGGGAATGGGGAATCGTGGAAACCGCAGTCGGGCCTCGTCTGCTTCGACGATTCCCGGTTCCCGATTCCCGATTCCCGCCATGTCAGCCATACACCGGGAACTGCACGCACTGCTTGATCACGTTCTCGCGCACGCCGGCAATGACGTTCTCGTCCTTCGGGTTGTCCAGCACGTCGCACATCCAGTTCGCCAGCGCCACGCAGTCGGGCTCCCTGTAGCCGCGGGTGGTGACCGCGGGCGTGCCGATGCGCAGGCCGGAGGTGACGAAGGGCTTCTGCGGGTCGTTGGGCACGGCGTTCTTATTGACGGTGATGTTGGCCCTGCCGAGCGCGGCTTCCGCGTCCTTGCCGGTGATGCCCTTGCCGATCATGTCGACCAGCATCAGGTGGTTCTTCGTACCGCCGGAGACGATCCGGTAGCCGCGGTCGATGATCACCTTCGCCATCGCCTGCGCATTCTTCACCACCTGCTGCTGGTAGGCCTTGAACTCCGGCTCCAGCGCTTCCTTGAACGCCACCGCCTTGGCCGCGATCACGTGCATCAGCGGGCCGCCCTGGATGCCGGGGAAGACGATGCTCTGCAGCTTCTTGGTCATCTCGTCGAACTTGTCGCCCGCGCCCTCGCGGCTGGCGACGATGATGCCGCCGCGGGGGCCGCGCAGGGTCTTGTGCGTGGTCGAGGTGACCACGTGCGCGTGCGGCACCGGGTTGGGGTAGGCGCCGGCGGCGACCAGGCCGGCGACGTGGGCCATGTCGACGAACAGCCACGCCCCGACCTTGTCGGCGATGGCGCGGAAACGCGCCCAGTCGATTTCCTGCGAGTAGGCCGAGAAGCCGGCCACAACCATCTTCGGCTTGTGTTCCACGGCCAGGCGCTCGACTTCGTCGTAGTCGATCAGGCCGTCGTCATTAACGCCGTACTGCACGGCGTTGAGGACCTTGCCGCTGAGGTTGGGCCTGGCGCCGTGGGTGAGGTGGCCGCCGTGGGCCAGCGACATGCCGAGGATGGTGTCGCCCGGCTGCAGCAGGGCGAAGTACACGGCCTGGTTGGCCTGCGAGCCCGAGTGCGGCTGCACGTTGGCGTAGTCGGCGCCGAACAGCTGCTTCACGCGGTCGATGGCCAGCTGCTCGGCGACGTCGACGTACTCGCAGCCGCCGTAGTAGCGCTTGCCCGGATAGCCTTCGGCGTACTTGTTGGTGAGCTGGCTGCCCTGGGCTTCCATGACTCGCGGGCTGGCGTAGTTTTCCGACGCGATCAGCTCGACGTGGTCTTCCTGACGACGGTTCTCGTCGGCGATGGCCTGGGCGAGTTCGGGGTCGTAACCTTCGATGCGGGCGTCGCGCGGGAACATCGTCTCTCCGGGAGGGCTGGGGTCCGCCCAATTGTAGCCCGCGCTCCGGGTGTGGGCGGCCAGGGCCGCGATCGAATGCCCGGGCCAATCGCGGCCATGACCGCTCCCACGAAAAGGGGCGCACCGGCTGGCGCGCCCCTTGCGATGCTCCCGCTGCCTCAGTGGTGCAGGATCAGGTCGGCGATGATGCCTGTGGCGATCGCGACCAGCAGGTAGTCGCCGGCGTCGCTGCGGCGCCAGTAATAGCCGTTCGGCGGCCGGCGCAGGCCGTAGTTGTAGTAGTCGTTGACCACGTAGGTACGGCCGTAGCCGGGACCGTAGTAGCGCCCGCCGCGGGCCCACGGCGGCGGGCCGCGGTGCACCACGACCGGGCGCGGCACGTAGCGCGTGCGCTCGCGGTAGACCACGCGCGGGGGCTGCCGGACGATGATGCGCCGGTCGTGCCCGCGGTTGTTGCCGCGGTTGTTGCCGCGGTTGTTGAAGCGGAGCGCCTGGCGCCGGTCGCCGCGGTGGCGGTCGTACTGGCCGTGGTGATCCTGGCGGTCGTGGCCGCGCTTGCCGCGGTCATGGTCGCGGCCCGCGGCCGACGCCGGCAGGGCCACCACCGCCGCAAGCGCGAGCAGGAGGGCTGAAAGCCTCAGGGAGACGGACATCTGGCGTTCCTCCACGTGTGTGCGTGGGGTGAGCATGGCCCGGCGCGGCTGAATCCTGCCCGGCCCGGCCGGTTCCACGGCCCCCGCGTTCAGGCACCGGCCAGCTCTTCGGTGGCGCGCGCCAGCGGCTATAATTGACGCTTCCCCAGGCCTCCTGCCGCCGGCGCCCAGCGCGCGGGCGCGGCTGGTTTCACGCCGCCGGCACCGCCGCGGCTGTCGCTCCGGAGCTTCCATGCAATACATCTACACCATGAACGGCGTCAGCAAGACCGTGCCGCCGAAGCGCCAGATCATCAAGGACATTTCGCTGTCGTTCTTCCCCGGCGCCAAGATCGGCCTGCTGGGCCTGAACGGCGCCGGCAAATCCACGGTGCTCAAGATCATGGCCGGCGTGGACACCGACTTCGTCGGCGAGGCGCGCCCGCAGGCCGGCATCAAGGTCGGCTACCTGGCGCAGGAGCCGGAGCTGGATCCGGAAAAGACCGTGCGCGAGGCCGTCGAGGAAGGCGTCGGCGAGATCCTGCAGGCGCAGGCGCGGCTGGACGAGGTCTACGCCGCCTACGCCGAGGAAGGGGCCGACTTCGACAAGCTGGCCAAGGAGCAGGAGCGCCTCGAAGCCATCCTCGCCGCCGGCGACGCGCACACTCTGGAGAACCAGCTGGAAGTCGCCGCCGACGCGCTGCGCCTGCCGCCGTGGGACGCGGTGATCGGCAAGCTGTCCGGCGGCGAGAAGCGCCGCGTCGCCCTGTGCCGGCTGCTGCTGCAGAAGCCGGACATGCTGCTGCTCGACGAACCGACCAACCACCTCGACGCCGAGTCGGTGGAATGGCTGGAGCAATTCCTCGCCCGCTACACCGGCACCGTCGTGGCCGTCACCCATGACCGCTACTTCCTCGACAACGCCGCCGAGTGGATCCTCGAACTCGACCGCGGCCGCGGCATCCCGTGGAAGGGCAACTACACCGAGTGGCTGGTGCAGAAGGAAGACCGCCTCAAGCGCGAGGAGTCGCAGGAGAAAGCGCGCCAGAAGGCGATCCAGAAGGAGCTCGAGTGGGCGCGCAGCAACGCCAAGGGTGGCCGCTCCAAGGGCAAGGCGCGCCTGGCGCGGATCGAGGAGCTGCAGTCGGTCGACTACCAGAGGCGCCAGGAAACCAACGAAATCTTCATCCCGCCGGGCGAGCGCCTGGGCAACAAGGTCATCGAGTTCAAGAATGTCTCCAAGCGCTTCGGCGACCGCCTGCTGATCGACAACCTGAGCTTCCAGGCGCCGCCGGGCGCGATCATCGGCATCATCGGCCCCAACGGCGCCGGCAAGTCGACGCTGTTCAAGATGATCACCGGGCAGGAAAAGCCGGACTCGGGCGAAATCGACATCGGCCCGACCGTGAACCTAGCCTACGTCGACCAGAGCCGCGACAAGCTGGAGGGCGACCACAACGTCTTCCAGGAAGTCTCCGGCGGCCTGGACATCCTCAACATCAACGGCATCGAGATCCAGTCGCGCGCCTACATCGGCCGCTTCAACTTCAAGGGCCAGGACCAGCAGAAGCTGGTCGGCACGCTGTCGGGCGGCGAACGCGGCCGCCTGCACATGGCCAAGACCCTGCTGCAGGGCGGCAACGTGCTGTTGCTCGACGAACCGTCCAACGACCTCGACATCGAAACCCTGCGCGCGCTGGAAGACGCGCTGCTGGAGTTCCCCGGCAACACGTTCGTGATCAGCCATGACCGCTGGTTCCTGGACCGCATCGCCACCCACATCCTCGCCTTTGAGGGCGACTCGCACGTGGAGTTCTTCCAGGGCAACTACCGCGAGTACGAGGAAGACAAGAAGCGCCGCCTCGGCGACGACGCCGGCCCGCACCGGCTTCGGTTCAAGGCGCTGAAGTGACGCAGTGGCGCGTGCGCGCAGCGCACGCCTTTGCCACTGCGTCATCCCGAGCGTAGCGAGGGATCTGCTTGTGCTCCGGGAACAGCGGTCCCCTCGCCATGCCCGGGATGACGGGACTATCACGACAACGCACACAGGAAACGGCAGGGACATGAGGATGGCGGGATGAATTTCGCAACGGCCCTGAAGAACCGCTGGCGTGACGCCAACTCCCTGGTCTGCGTCGGCCTCGACCCCGAGCCGGCGAAGTTCCCGCCCGGCTTCACCGGCAACGCCGACGCGGTGTTCGCCTTCTGCCGCGACATCGTCGACGCCACCGCGGAGTACGCCTGCGCCTTCAAGCCCCAGATCGCGCACTTCGCCGCGCGCGATGCCGAAGACGCGCTGTCGCGGCTGATCGCGCACATCCACGCCGCGCATCCCGGCATCCCGGTGATCCTCGACGCCAAGCGCGGCGACATCGGCTCCACCGCGCAGCACTACGCGACCGAAGCGTTCGACCGCTACGAGGCCGACGCCGTCACCGCCAATCCCTGGCTGGGCCGGGACTCGGTGCAACCTTTCCTCGACCGCGCCGACCGGGGCGTGGTGATCCTGTGCCACACCTCCAATCCCGGCGCCAGCGACTTCCAGGACCTCGACGCCGGCGGTCGTCCGCTCTACCAGCACGTCGCCGAGCGCGTCGCGCGCGACTGGAACGGCAACGGCAACTGCGCGCTGGTCGTCGGCGCGACCTGGCCTCGACAGCTGCGCGAAGTGCGCGCGATCGTCGGCGACATGCCGCTGCTGATCCCCGGCGTCGGCGCGCAGGGCGGCGACGTCAAGGCGGTGGTGGACAACGGCCTGGCGTCCGACGGCGCCGGCCTGCTGGTCAGTTCCTCGCGCGCGATCCTGTACGCCTCCGGCGGCGACGATTACGCCGAAGCCGCGGCATCGGCGGCCAAGGCGCTGCGCGACGGGATCAACCGCCACCGCTGAGCGTCGCCGGCGCCCTGCGGGACAGTGCAGGAGCGGCTTCAGCTGCTCCTACAGGACCACACCGGCTACGCAGGTTCCGGGGGCAGGTCGAACACCTGCCGCAGGTACGCCAGGTAGCCGGGGTCGTCGCACATGCCCTTGCCCGGCGAGTCGCTGATCTTGGCCACCGGCTGGCCGTTGCAGCGGACCATCTTCAGCACGATGTTCAGCGGCGTCGGGCCAAGGTCGTTGGTCAGGTTGGTGCCGATGCCGAACGACATCCGGCAGCGGCCGCGGAAGTGCGCGTACAGGCGCATCACCTCGTCGATGTCGAGGCCGTCGCTGAACACGAATACCTTGCCGCGCGGATCCACCCGGTTTTCAGCGAGGTGCGCAATCAGCCGCTCGCCCCAGGCCACCGGGTCGCCGGAGTCGTGGCGCATGCCGTCGAACAGCTTGCAGAAGTACATGTCGAAGTCGCGCACGAACGCGTCGAGCCCGATCACGTCGGTCAGTGCAATGCCCAGGTCGCCGCGGTACTCGTGCGCCCAGGCGTCGAACGCCGCGACCTGCGAGTCGCGCAGCCGCGGACCCAGCGCCTGGAAAGCCTGCAGCCACTCGTGCGCCATCGTGCCCTGCGCCACCAGGCCGTGGCGGCGGGCCAGGTCGACGTTGCTGGTACCGGAAAATTTCTCGCCCAAGCCTTCGACCAGGTACGGGACGAGCGCCTCGTGCCAGGCGCGCGAGTAGCGCCGGCGGGTGCCGAAGTCGGTGATGCGGCAGTCCTCGTAGCCGACCGCCGCGTTGATCCGCTCGATCTTGGCGTGCAACCGGCGCAGGCCCTCGGCCTCGTCCGGCGCGCCCTGCGTGTCGCGGAAATACACTTCGTTGACGATCGCCAGCAGCGGCACTTCGAACAGGATCGTGTGCAGCCACGGCCCGGCGACTTCCAGTTCGATCTCGCCGGGCACCTGCGCCGACGGCCGCAGCGTCACGAACCTGCGCTGGAACTGGAACAGCCCCAGGAAGTCGACGAAGTCCGGCTTGATGAAACGCAGCCCGCGCAGGTAGTCCAGTTCCTCCGGGCGCATGCGCAGGGTGCACAGGTGGTCGATCTCGTCGGAGATCGCGTCGATGTGCCGCGCCAGGTCCACGCCCGGCGTACGACAGCGGAACCGGTATTCGGCCTGCGCACCCGGGTGCTGGTGCAGCACCGCCTGCATCATCGTGAACTTGTACAGGTCGGTGTCGAGCAGCGATTGGATGATCATCCCGCCTCCGCGCCGCGTTGTGCGAGCAGCACCGCCGGCAGCCGCGACAGCCAGTGCAGCCAGATCGCCAGCCACACGCCGGCGCGTACCGCGACGCCGCGCCGCGGCGCCTCGAAGCGGCTGAAGTAGCGCCACATCCCGCGGTGCTTGTGCCACTCGGAAAACCCCGGCCGCGAACGGCTGGACACCCCGCGCACGTGCACCACGCGCACGTCGTTGGCGACCGCGACCTGCGCGCCGGCCTCGCGCGCGCGTCGGCACAGGTCGAGGTCCTCGACGTGCAGGCGGTAGCCCTCGTCGAAGCCGCCGATGCGCTCGAACAGCGCGCGCGGCAGCAGCATCAGCGCGCCGGACACCGCTTCCACCGGCTGCAGGACCTGCGCGTCGTCCACCGCCACGTCCAGCGGCCGGCCGGCGCGCGCCCGGAACGGGCCGCGCAGCATGGCGGCGAAGTCGGGATCGTTGCGCCGCGCCGCGCCGTCGCGTACGCCCGTCTCGCCTACGAGGTCGGCGCCGAGCAGTACGTCGCCGCCGGCGGCACCGGCATGCGCCAGCAGGCGCGCGAGCACGTCGGGTTCGACGAGACAGTCCGGGTTGACGAAGGCCAGCCACGGCGCGTCGCTGTCGTGCGCGCCCTGGTTGCAGGCCACGGCGAAGCCCGGGTTGTCGGGATTGGCGATGAAGTGCACGCGCGGATCGGCCGCCGCATGGCGCTGCACGATCGCCACCGTGGCGTCGCGCGAGTCGTTGTCGACCACGCGCACCTGCGACACGCCCTGCGCAGCGCGCAGCCGCGACAGGCAGTCGTCGATCGTCGCCGCGCTTTCGTGGGTGACGACGATGGCGGCGATGCCGCTTGCCGGAGCCGGTTCGGCGTCCACGCTAGCGCCCGTCCGCACGTGCCTGCGGCAGCGTTCCGTCTTCACCAGCGTCTTCGGCGGCAGCGGCGTCGAAGGCATCGTCACCCGGCACATCCGACGCGTTCTCCGCGCCGTCTTCGGGCGCGTCGCCAACCACCTCTTCGCCCGCCTGCGCTGCCGTGAACAGGTCGCGCTGCGCCTGGGGCGTGTCGACCAGCATCTCCAGCCGCGACAGGGCGTCGCGCGCATCGGCCAGCGGGTCGTGCATCAGGAAGTTGGCCAGGCGCGCGTGCCAGGCGGGCCAGCGGCCGGCCAGTGCGTCGAGGTCGCCTTCGGCCGGGCCGCCCTCGCCGCCGCGGGCGACGAACGCGGTTTCGCACAGCGCGTTGCGCCAGCCCAGTCCCGCCAGCCGCAGCGACAGGTCGATCAGTGCCGCGTACCACGAGGCGTAGCTGGCGCTGTCCAGGCCGCCGGCCCTGGCGCGCGCGCTGCCGCGCAGCATCACCGCGTGGTCGACGGCGGCCGGCAGCTCTGGATGCTTCGGCGGCATCGCCGCCGCGGCCTGCGCGACGCGCCCCGTGTCGCCGGGAATCGGCGCGACTTCGCCGCAGCGCGGCCAGGCGGTGGTCTCGCCGGCATTGCACCAGGGCGTGGCGGTGGCGATGGAGGCATCGCGCGCGAAGCACGCCGCCAGCTGTACTGCCCAGCCGGGCGCGGGGATCGCGTCCGGCGCCAGCACGATCACGTCGGCGTCGCCGCAGGCGCGCAGCATTTCATCGAGGTGTGCGACCTGCCCGATCGAACGCGCGCGGCGCGTGTAGTCGGCGCGCAGCGCGGTGCGCTCGATCCAGCGCTCGATGATGGCGTAGCCGCGCGGCCCGGACTGCGCGTCGTCGGCCAGCCACACGCGGCTGCCGGCGGGCGTGCCGGCGTCCAGCGCGGCCAGGCAGGCGTCGAGCGCATCGTCGTCGACGCCGACCGGCAGCAGCACGATGGGCAGCTCGCTCATGGCGGCAGGCTCAGCACTTGCCTTTCGCGCCGCACCGCGCGCGCATCACTTCGTCCGCTTCGGGTTCAGCGGTTCCATGGCGCGGAAGCGGCGGCTGTACTCGTCGGTCAGGTCGGCGGCTTCCTGCGCGTTGCGCACGATCACCGGCGTGAGCAGGATGATGACCTCGCTGCGGCCGGTGTTGGTTTTCTGCTGGCCGAACAGTCCACCGATGATCGGGATCCGGCTCAGACCGGGCAGGCCACTGGAGCTGCGCCCGACTTCATCCTTGATCAGGCCGGCCAGCATCACCGTGTCGCCGCTGTGCACGGCAGCCTGGGTCTTGAGCTTGCGGGTATCGATGCGCACGTTGCCATGGTCGTCGGCGGTCGCCTGCGAACCGGGCGTGCTGACCTCCTGCACGATGTCGAGGAACACCATCCCGTCCTTCGTCACCCGCGGGCGCACGTTGAGGATGGTGCCGGTCTCCATGTACTGCACGTTGTTGTAGACGCCGGTACTGCCGGTGCCCGGGTCGAACGAAACCGACGAGATCGGAATCTTGCTGCCGACGTTGAACGTGGCTTCGGCGTTGTTGCGCACGAGCACCGACGGAGACTGCAGGACCTGCACGTCCGTCACCTTGTCCAGCGCGCTGATGACCGCCGCGGCGTTGCGGCCAAGGAACGTCCAGCTCAGGCCGCCACCGGAATCCGATCCGGGGATCAGGCTGCCGGCGATGTCGCCCCAGATGGTGCGGCCTGCGGCATTGGGCAGATCCCCCACGTCCTGCACGGCATTCTCGAAGTACCAGTTCACGCCGTACTGGAGGTCGCCGCCGAGCGTCACCTCCGCGATCTGTGCCTCGATGTGCACCTGCATCGGCATCACGTCCAGCCGCTCGACCACGTCGCGGATCGACTTCCACGCGCGCGAAGTGGTGCGCACCAGCAGGGTGTTGGTCTCGTCGACCGCTGACACGCCGACGCGGTCGCCCTCGACTTCCAGGGTGACGCTGGCATTGCCGCTCTGGCGCGGATCCAGGTGCAGCGAACCTTCGCCGAGCCCGCTGCCCGTCGTCCCGCCCATGCCACCGTCCATGCCGCCGGACAGCGAGTCGTCCATGTCATCGAAACCGCTCCCGCCCTTGCCGCCTGAGCCCACCGAGAACGGATCCGCGCCCGGCGCCAGCGAGATGTCGCCGTCACCACCGGTCCCGGTGCGCGAGCCGCTGCTGCTGCCACCGAAGACCTCGGACAGGCGGTCGGCCAGGTCCTTGGCCTTGATGTACTTCAGCTCGTACGAGAACAGCTGCATCCCGGCACCCGCGCCGTCGATGCGCTCCAGCCACTGCTGGATCTGGTCGAGGTACTCGGCCTGCGGCGTGATCACCAGCACCGCGTTGGCGCCCTCCAGCGGCATGAAGCGGAACATGCCGGCCACCGGCGTCTTGCTCTGTTCGCCGAACACCTTCTCCAGGTCCTGTACCACCTTGGTGGCCTTGCCGTACTGCAGCGGAAACACGCCCACCGACATGCTGGACATCCAGTCGACGTCGAAGATGGCGATCGTGCGCAGGTAGTTTTCCAGCTCCGTGCGGCTGCCGGCCACGGTGATGACGTTGCGCCCGCCGTCGACGTTGACGATGGCGTTGGGCCGTGCGTACGGCTTGAGGATCTTCTCCATCTCGGTGGCCGAGATGTAGTCGAGCTGCACCACGCGGGTCTGGAAGCCACGTACGCCGGTCAGCGAACCGGTACGCGGGGCGACCGCGCCGGTGGCCATGGCGGTATCGGCCGGGACGATATTGTAGCGGCCGTCGCTGTAGATCATGCGGGCGTTGTTCCAGCCCAGCACCATTTCCAGCAGGCTCAGCGCCTCGGCCGGACTCACCGGCTTGGACGTCACATAGGTCACCGTGCCCTGTACGCCGGGGGCGATGACGTAGTTCTGGCCGAGCATGTCGCCAAGGATCGCCTTGACCACGGCCTGCAGCGACTCGCCCTCGAAGTTGAAGGTGGCCTCGCCGCTGGTGCCGGCCAGGTTGGGCGGCGGCGAGGCGGCCACGTTGCCGTTGATGGTGCGGCCGCTGCCGCGGCGGATCTGCGCCTGCGGCAGGCCGGCTTCGGCGTCGGGCAGCGTGTCGGCCGAGACCGGGCCGGCCGTACCCGCCCTGCCCGCTTCGCCCGCGTCGGGCGCGGCGGCATGATCGGCACGGCTGAGGCTGGGCGCGGGCATGGTCGAACACGCGGCCAGCAGCGTCGCGAGGAGGGCGGCGGCGAACGCCTGGAACGGGAAGCGGAGATTCATGCGTGCACTCTACGGTTTGTTGCCCGCGGCGGCATCCTGGCGCAGCTTGGCGCGGCGTTCCTCGATGCGCTTGCGGATGGCGTCGATCTGTTCGGCGGAGGCGCGGTTGTCGGCCTTGGGCTCCTTGGGCTCGGGCGCGTCTTCCGCGGCGGCCGGGGCGGCCGCGTCGGCGTCGGCGTCGGTTTCGTCCACGCTGGCCGGGCGCGGTTCGGCCGGCGACGGCCCGGCCATGTCCGGCGCGCGCCGCGCCGGCCGCTCCCGGGCGTTGCCGTCCGGCGCCGTGGACGGCGTCGGCGGGATGCCGCCTTCGCCGTCGAACGTCCGCAACTGCAGCTTGCGCTCGCCCTCGGGACCGTCGAACACCGCCAGGCGCGGCTCCAGCGAGACCAGCCGCCAGCCGGGCGCAGGTTCCGGCGCCGCGCCGACCTTGACCCGCACCGGGTCCCCACCTTCGCTGGGCTGCAGGATCGCCATGCGGAAATCCGGTGCGATCATCACGCTGGTCAGCACGTAGTCGAAGCCTTTCTTCGCGGCGTTCTCGTCGCCGGGATTGATCACGAACGGCTGCGGGCGGCGGTTGTCGGAAAACAGCGGCCGGCGCGCGATCTCCTCGTACTGCGCCAGCGGCCCCAGGCGCGGCTCCGGCACGCCGGCGACCTGCGGCAGCGGCTGCAGCAGCGCCGGGTCCTCGTCCAGCGGCTCGACGCTGCCGCCCATGCCCAGCAGCGCCAGCAGCCACGCGCACAGGGCCCACGCGGCCACGGCGCCGAGCAGCCAGGTGCGGGCGCTGGCGGTGTCAGCGCGCATCGGCGGGCGCTCCGGCCGGGGGCTGCAGGTAGCCGTAGAGGTCAAAACTCACGTCGAGTCCGCCGCCGCCCTCGACGCGCATGCCGCGCGAGCGGAAGTTGCCCAGGGTCAGCACGTTGAGGTTGTCGATGAACATCCGCGGCGAGCCGCTTTCCAGCGAATGCAGCACGGCCGCCAGCTCGGGGTTGCCGCAGCGCATGCGCACCTGCACGGCCACGCGCGGGAAGCGCTGCTTGCGCGCCTCGGTCAGCGGCGAACGGTTGATGATCGCGCAGCTGCGGTTGCCGGGGCTGGCTTCGAGCACGGCCGTTTCCAGCCGCTGCACCAGCGCCGAGGTGGCCAGCTCCGGGCTGCGCTGGGGCATGAAACCGGGGATCCCGGCCGACTGCGCGCGCACCGCCTCCAGCTGCTTGCGCACCTCCGGCGCCTGCCGCAGCGCCATGCGCGCGCGCAGGTCGCGCTCGCGCAGGTCATCGATGCGCTCGTTGACCTGCAGCATCGGCACCGTCCACCACGGGTGCACCAGCACCAGGTAGGCCAGCCCCAGCAGCGCGAGGAGGATCGCCAGCGCCAGCCAGCGGTCGCGGTCAGCGTTGGCCGCGCGCATTGGCCGCTCCCGGGTTCGATGGCGCCTCGTCGACGGCGAGTTGCGCGGACAGGGTGAAACGGTCGCGGCCGGTGCGCGGGTCGGGCTGCAGCGCGCCGGTCAGCGCCGGCGAGCGCCACAGCGTCGAGCCTTCGAGCTGGCCGACCAGCGCCGAGGCTTCGCTGCTCTGGCCGATCAGCAGGATCTGGTTGCCTTCGATCGACAGCTTCTCCAGGTAGGTCGAGTCCGGCAGCCGGCGGCCAAGTTCGTCCAGCACCTCCACCGTAGTCGGGCGCGCGGCGCGGGTGCGCTGCAGGAAGGCCATGCCCTCGACCAGGTCGACCAGCTGGCGCTTTTCGTCCGCTACCCCGCGCGCCTGCCGCGCGCGCGCGTCGGCCTGCTGTGCGAAGGCGTCCGCGACCGCGTTGCGGTTGGACAGGAACTGCCACATCGCCAGCGCCACGGCGACCACCGCCACCACCGCGAACGCCCAGTTCCAGGCCCGCCACGGGTCCGCGCGGCGGCGGCGCGCGGCGTCGGACAGCAGGTTGATACCCAGCGGCGCGCCGTCTTCGCCGGCCATGTCGACGCCGGCGACGGTGCCGGCAAGATTGCCCAGCGAGGCCAGCGCGGCGTCCATCGTCGCGCGCGGCACGACCACCAGGTCGGCATCGAGCTGCTCGCCCCGGCGCGCGACGACGCGCGCGTCGTAGTGCACGTCGGCGGCCGAGAACGGCGTCTGCCGGTCGATTTCGAAGGCGACCACGTCGCGCAGGCGTTCGGCGGCCGCGGCGGGCAGCGACAGGCGGCGACGCAGGCCGGCGCCCGCCGGCAGCAGCAGCCAGCGCGGCATGTCGACCAGGCGCGACGGCAGCAGCGAGGCGAGCACGTCGTCCTCGCGCGCCGCCTCGCCCGGCGTCCACGGCAGCGAACCGACCGTGCGCATCCCGTCCTCGCGCACCAGCGCCAATCGCAGCTCGTCGCCCGAGCGCTGCAGCAGCATGCGCTCGCGCGCCAGCCCGAGCAGGCTGCGCATGCGCGCCGGCAGCCAGCTCGCCAGCGCCTGCGTCCACCACGCCCAGAAGCCGCCCAGCCCCGGCCGCAGGCGCAGGCCCGCGCCCTCCAGCCGCTGCCGGAGCGATGGCGTCGCGGAATTGTCGACTGCCGCCGTCATCGTGGTGCCGTGGCTCCCTGTTCCCATCGCAGTGCGGTGTAGGACGAACCGGGCACGTTCCCGATCCCCGCGCGCACGACCACCCGCAGGGTGGCCTGGCGGCCGTTCGGAAGCCGCGCGCGGCTGTCGATACTATACGTTCCGCTGCCGCCGCCGAGGAATGCGTCGTCCGGCGATGGCGTGCGCGCCCTGCGCCGCGCGAGGATCGGCTCGGCGTCCTCGCCCATCGCCTGCAGCACCTGCGCGCCGGCGAAGTTCGGGTCCGGCCGCGCCTGGCCGCTGTAGACCGTCAGCAGCGGCGCCACTTTGGCGTAGATCGCCGGGGTCATGCCCAGCACCTGCTCGACCTCTGCCACGGTGTCGAACGGTGCATTCTTGGCGCCCCAGGGCAGGCCGGCGCTGACGTAGGACGGGGTCTCGGCGCCGCCCTGCGGCTGGTAGAGGTCGTCGCTGTCGCGCCAGTCGGCAATCGCCGACGCGATCGCGGTCGCCTCGGCCTGGTCGACCCCGACCGCGACGAACAGCCGCGCAAGCAGGTCGACATCGGCGGCGTTGAGGTCGACCTTGCCGGATTCGTCGATCGCCTCGATGCGCACGCGGGTGCCGGCGAAGGCCCAGTCGTAGGCGCGCCCGTCGGGCAGCCAGCGGCGCCTCGGATCGGTGTCGACGAGGCGGGTCAACGCGTATTCCACGCCCGCGCGCGCGGCCTGTTCGGCGACGATGCCGCGGCTGAGCGTGCGGCCCTGCAGCTTCTCCATCTGCGCGGTCAGCGCGAACGCGCCCACCACCGCCGCCAGCAGCATGGTCAGCCACAGCACCAGCAGTAGCGCGACGCCGCGTTCGTGCCTCACCGGAACAGCCCCCCGTCGCCGCCGGCACCGGCCTGCGGCAACGCCACGACCAGCGACGGCCACTGCCGGCCGTCGGCGTCGACGATGTCGACCGATACCTGCAGCGGCAGCGTGCCCGGTGTTTCCCATTCATCCTGCCACTCGCCGAGCTGGTTCTGCTCGTCCAGCCCGCGGTAGCGCAAGCGCACCTCGGACAGGTCGGCGGCGAGCGTGTCCGGCGGCCGCGGTTCGCCCGCGACGGGCAGCGTCTGCCCGGCCGCGACCATGGTGAACGACACCGCCAGGCGCAGGCCGTCGCCGTCGTCGAGGACTTCGATATCGTGCAGGTGCGGCCCGCCGCGCCCGAGGTAGTCCGGCAGGTCGGCGACGAAGCGCATCCGCGTCGGTTCGCCGGTGAAGCGGAGCTGTTCGCCGGTGTCGGGCAGGGTCTCGAAGCCGATCGGCAGCGCCGAAGTAATGCGCCGGCGCAGGAACCCCTCGACCGCGCGCATGCGCTCGCTGCGCTGCGACAGCTGCTCGCCCCGCTGCGCGGTCGCTGTGGCCGCGCGCACGGTCGCGAACGCAAGCGCGAGGCCGGCCGCGAGCAGGGTGGTGGCGATGAGGACTTCGATCAGGGTGAAGCCCCGCCCCCGCGACCCCACCGATTTGACGGGAGTGAAGCCGTCGGAACGGCTTGCACCAGCGAATCGCCGGGGTTTTGCTTCCGCAACCAACAGCCGCCCGCGCCCGGCCATGAAGATTTCACGGAAACGCCCACGGCCGCGATCAATGTCCCGCAGCCAGCATCTCAACCGCGGTCGCTCCCAAGAGGGCACCGACCAGACAGCCTGCCGCATCTGGTCCCTCGTCCCAGACCCCCGGCCCCCGGCCATCACAACCCCTCCGGCTGCGCCAGCCGCAGCGACTGCAGGTCCAGCCGCTGGCGCGGGCCGCCTTCGCCCCACTCGACGTGCAGCGCCAGCAGCATCAGCCGCGCCGCGCCCGGCTCGATCGTGTCGCGCCGGCGCTGGGTGGGGTCGACGTAGGGGTCGATGCGCAGGCTCCAGCGGTAGCGGCCGTCCTCGAAGTCGCCGTCGCGGCTGCCCGGCTGCAGCCCCTCGCCGACGCCGACCTGGTCGAGCAGCGACTGCGCGTGCAGCGCCGCGCGCCCGGCGTCGGCCGAATCGCGCACCTCGCGCGCCGAACCCGACAGCGTGCCCAACAGCAGGGTCAGCGCCAGGCCGAGTACGGCGAAGGCGATGACGATCTCGATCAGTGTGAAGCCGCGCTGGCGCGCGGCTGGGGCTGGGCGCTGGGGACTCGGGCATGGGGAAACGACAGCGCGGCGCCGGCAAGCCCCGTGGGAGCAGCCATGGCCACGATCCCCCGCAAAAAATCGCGGCCATGACCGCTCCCGCAGCTCCCCGGCTTCCGGGCCGCGATCCCCGGCTCCCGTCCGCGCGCCCGTCTTCATTGCCGCGCGCGCTCCAGGGTCACTTCGCCCGTCAACCAGGCCACGTCCACGTTCCATACCGCGCCGTCGCGGGCCAGCTGCACGCGGCCGCCGGTGGACGCGCCGTCGTCGAAGAACACGATTGCGCCGGTGCCCGCCTGCGGCTGCACCTGGCGGGCGCCGGTGAAGTTGACCTCCAGCGCGCCGGGGATCGTGCCGTGGCGGCCCTTCGGCGCCTGCCAGGTGCGCGCACGCGGATCGATGGTGAAGCGCTGCGGCTGCCCGGTGGCGATTGCCTGCGCGCGCGTGTAGCGCAGGTTGGCGGCGATCTGCTTGGTGCTCGAGTGCAGCTGCATGCGTCCGGTGCCGCCGGTGGTCGCCATCATGCCCAGCAGCATCGCGGCGGCGATGATGACCATCACCACCACCATCTCCAGCAGGGTGAATCCCCGCCTCCGCGGCCGAACCGACGGCGCACGAATGACGCCCCGCCCCCGCGAACACACCGGCACGACATCAATGATGCCGTCGGAACGGCTTGTCCCAACGAATCGCCCCGCCCCCGCGAACAGGCCGGCGCGACACCAAGGATGCCGTCGGAACGGCTTGCACCAACCAATCGCCGGGGTTCTGCACTTATTCCCAACGCCACCCGCCAATCGCAGCCATGGCCGCTCGCACAGGGCCGCCGCGCCCCCAACCTCCGGCTTCTGATCCCGACCGCGCGCGACGACCCTGTCCTTCTTCAAGGCAAGACAATCCGGAGCGGCCGCGCACGCCACCGCTGCGTCACTCGTACTTGATGTCGGCGTCGACGCTGGTGCCGCCTTCCTTGCGGTCGGCGCCGAGGCTGAGCAGGTCGAAGCCGCCGTTCTCGCCGGGCACACGGTACACGTACGGCGTGCCCCATGGATCCTTCAGGTCGGCTTCTTTCGCATACGGGCCGAGCCAGCCGCTGGCGTTGCCGGGCTGGCGCACCAGGTCCTCCAGCGAACCGGGGAAGCTGCCGGTGTCGGTTTCGTAGGACTGGATCTTCTCGGCCATGGTCTGCACCGTGGCCTGCGCGAGCTTGAAGCGGGCCTTGTCGCCGCCGCCCAGCACGCGGCTGGCAGCGAACGCCACGATCCCGCCGATCAGCACGGTGACGATGATGATTTCGATCAGGCTGAAGCCCGCCTGCGCGGCCGGGCGCGGGGAGCGGGTGATGGAACGGTTGATTCGCATTGGGAATTCCTCTTTGCAGTTGTCCGTGGTTCCGGGGCAATCGTACGGATTCGCTCCGCCGGCCCCGCGGGAGCGGCTTCAGCCGCGGGCTTTCCGGGACGCTTCGGCCAGGGCCCGCGGCTGAAGCCGCCCGCACAAGGCGCGTGCCCGTTCGTCCATCATGAAATCGAATTGGTCAGGTCATAGATCGGGATCAGCACCGCCAGGATGACGGCGCCAACGATGCCCGCCAGCACCAGCGTGATCACCGGCACCAGCGCCGCGAGCATGCGGTCGAGCGCCTGCCCGGTTTCCTGCTCGAAGGTGTCCGCGGTCTTGAGCAGCATCGTGTCGAGCGCACCCGACTCCTCGCCCACCTGGATCATCTGCAGCGCCAGCCGCGGGAAGTGCTTGCCGCGTGCCAGCGCGGTGGACAGGCCGACGCCGTTCTTCACCTCGGTGGCGGCGGCATCGACGTCGTCGGCCAGGGTGCGGTTGAGCAGCACGTTGCGGCCGATGCCGAGCGCGGCCAGCAGCGGCACGCCGTTCTTCAGCAGCGTGCCCAGCGTGCGCATCAACCGCGCGGTGTCGAGCCTGGCGACCAGCGACCCGGCCAGCTTGCGGCGCAGGATCCATTCGTCCAGGCGCGCCCGGAACACGGGATCGCGGCGCTTGCGGTCCAGCCACCACAGCAGCAGTGCCGGCACCACGACCAGCACGATCCACCAGTCGCGCACGAACAACCCCACGCCGAGCACCAACTGCGTGAACCACGGCATCTGCGCGTCGAGGCTTTCGTACATGCCGGCGAACTGCGGCACCACGTAGCCGAGCAGGAACAGCAGCGAGCCGCTCACCATCAGCAACAGGATCGCCGGGTAGATCAGCGCATTGATGACGCGACCGCGCAGCGCATTGCTGCGCTCGTGGTAGTCGGCCAGCCGCTGCAGGGTTTCCTGCAGGCTGCCGCCGGCCTCGCCGGCGCGCACCATGTTGATGTACAGGCGCGAGAACATGCCGTGCTGGCGTTCAAGCGCGGTCGACAGCGACGCACCGCCGCGCACCGCGTCGCGGATGTCGGAGATGGTGCGCCGGGCGCCCTCGTCCTCCGGCAGTTCAAGCAGGATGCCCAGTGCGCGATCGAGCGGCTGTCCTGCCCCCAGCAGCGTCGCCAGCTGCTGGGTGAACTGCACCAGCCGCTCGCCCGCGAAGGGCTTGGGCTTGAACAGCGTGCGCCACACCGGCTCGCCGCCACCCTCCCCGGCCGGCTTCGCCTCGATCGGCAGGTGCCCCTGCTCCTGCAGGCGCAGCGCCACCTCGGCATCGCTGGCCGCTTCCATCTGGCCGTGGAGCGTCTCGCCGCGGGTGTTGAGGGCCTTGTAGTGGTAGAGCGTCACGACTTCACCGCCAAGGTTGCCGGCGCGACCACGTAACGTCCCTCATCGATCATCTTTCCAATGCACTGATCCTTTCCGTCCCTGCGCTCCACATTCTGCAGGCGTCCGTCGGCCAGCACGCAGAAGGTCGCGCTGAGCCTGGGTGCGGCATCGCGCCTCAGATCCTCGGCCCACAACGTGACCTTGTAGAGTCCCGGCGGCAGGGGCCATGCATCCGGCGCGACGATAGCATCCGTACCGGGCAGGACACCCCCCATGTCCAGGCATTGCCCGGGATCCAGCCGCCAGCCGCCGCTGTCCCTGGGCGCTTCGACCTGCCACACCGTGTTGAACGGCTGGCGCGCGGAGTCGACGACGACCCGGCTGACCACGAACTGCCCGGCCCTCGGCTTGATCTTGCGCGTGTGGATCAGCGAAATCGGCCCGAGGTAGCGGTCCACCGCGAAGCACGGCTTCCCGTCGATCATCGCCACCGTCACCTGGCCATCGTTGTATCGGGAGAGCGCGTGCGCGGGGGCCACGGCCAGCATCGCGGCCACCAGCGCGAATGCCATCGGCCACTTCGGTGTCATCCGTCCTCCGTCACCCGCAGCACTTCCTCGATCGTGGTCTCGCCCGCCAGCGCCTTGAGAATGCCGTCCTCGTACATCGTGCGCATGCCGGACTGGCGGGCGATCTGTTCGAGTTCGCCCATGCCGGCGTGGCGCATCACCGCGCGGCGCAGTTCGTCGTTCATGACGAGGAATTCCAGGATCGTGGTGCGGCCGAGGTAGCCCGTGGGCGCGATCGCCGAACCGCGCGGGCGGTACAGGAAGATCTCGCCCTCGGGCTGGTGGCGGCGCAGGCCGAAGCGCTCGATCTCCTCCGGCGAGGCGGGATAGCGCTCGGCGTGGGTGGGTTCGAGGCGGCGCACCAGGCGCTGGGCGAGGATGCCGTTGATGGTGGACGTGAGCAGGTAGTCCTCGACGCCCATGTCGAGCATGCGGGTGATGCCACCGGCGGCGTTGTTGGTGTGCAGGGTGCTGAGCACCAGGTGGCCGGTGAGCGCGGACTGGATCGCGATGCGCGCGGTTTCCAGGTCGCGCATTTCGCCGATCATGATGATGTCGGGGTCCTGGCGGACGATGCTGCGCAGCGCGTTGGCGAAATCCAGCCCGATCTGCGGCTTGGCCTGGATCTGGTTGATGCCCTCGATCTGGTATTCGACCGGATCCTCGACGGTGATGATCTTGACGTCGCTGGTGTTGAGCTTGCTCAGCGCGGTGTACAGCGTCGTGGTCTTGCCCGAGCCGGTGGGGCCGGTGACCAGCAGGATGCCGTGCGGCTGCTGCAGCACGTGTTCGAACTGCGGCAGGAAATTGTCGGTGAAGCCGAGCCGGTGGAAATCGAACACCACCGTCTCGCGGTCGAGCAGGCGCATCACCACGCTTTCGCCGTGCGCAGTGGGTACGGTGCTCACGCGCAGGTCCAGCTCCTTGCCCTGCACGCGCAGCATGATGCGGCCGTCCTGCGGCAGGCGGCGCTCGGCGATGTTGAGCCGGGCCATGATCTTGATGCGGCTGATCACCGCCGCGGTGAGGCTGGTCGGCGGGCTTTCGCCCTCCTGCAGCACGCCGTCGACGCGGTAGCGCACCTTGAGGCGGTTCTCGAACGGTTCGATGTGGATGTCGGACGCGCGCATCTCGACCGCACGCTGGATCACCAGGTTGACCAGTCGGATGACCGGCGCCTCGGACGCGAGGTCGCGCAGGTGCTCGACGTCGTCCATGTCGCCGGAGGTTTCGCCATCGGCGGTCTCGACGATGGTACCCATCGCGCTGCGGCCCTGGCCGTGCCAGCGTTCGATCAGGTCGTCGATCTCCGAGCGCAGCCCGACGCAGGGTTCGATGTCGCTCCCGGTCGCCAGCCGCACCGCATCGATCGCGTAGTGGTCGTGCGGATCGGCCATCCACAGCAGCAGCCGGTCTTCGCGCTCGCCCAGCGGACAAAGGTGGAACTGCTTGAGGAAGCGCAGCGACAGCGGCTGCGAATCCGACACCAGCTCCGGCGGCGTTTCCGGTGCGTCCTTGCCCGACACCAGCGGCAGCTGCATGACCTCGGCGCAGGTCTCGGCGTGGTCGCGCTCGGATACCAGCCCGAGCCGGCCGAGCAGCGCCAGCAGGTCGCCCCCCGCCTCGTCCTGCAGGCGCCGCGCACGCGCCAGATCGGACTCCTTCAGCCGGCCCTTCGCGAGCAGGGCGGCGACGATGCGTTCGCTCGCGCCCGCTTCCAGGTCGTGTTCGTTGGCAATGGCGTCGGCAGCCGCGTTCACGTTCCGCTCCTGCATGGGGAGTCGACTTTAGCAGCTTGCCGAATGCTCCGACCGCAGCTTGCGCCGCATCACGACGCCGTTCAGACGCCGGAAAAGAAGGACCCCGGCCGAAGCCGGGGTCCGGGTACCACCGATCGGGATCCCGATCGCCTTACTGGCGCGCGACCAGGGTCAGGCGGCCGTAGGTGCCGGCCAGCTTGATGTAGTACGTGCCCGCTTCGGGAGCGGTGAAACGCACGGTCTCGCTGTTGCCGGCGCGGGTCGACCTGCTGTCGTAGCTGTCCGCGGTCGGCTCCTCGCCCAGGCTGACATAGACGGACACGTCACCTGTGCCGCCGTAGGTCATGATGCTCAGCACCGAACCCGCCTCGGCCTCGAAGCTGTACAGCACTTCGCCGCCGGTGCCCGACAGGCCCGTGACCGGGACCTTGTTGGTCAGCGCAATCGCATCGGGAACGTCGGGACCGCACTCTTCCGTTTCCGGATCGCAGGGCTCGCCGGTGTCACCGTTGCCCCACTCCTCGAACTGGGTAGCGGTGGCTTCGTCGGTGAGGCACGCCAGCAGCGAGGTGTGCTGGTCCGGCGTAATTACCTCGTCGTCGGCGAGCACGTCGGCGTGATCGCGGATCTGGTCGCGGTAGACCAGCAGGTTTTCCGCCCCGCCGGCGAACGCCTTGGCGCTGGCATAGATGTTCGCGCCGGCGATCAGGCCGCCGGTAACGCTGGTCGGCACGCCCGTGTCGCAGTCGAGCAGCATCTGGTTGCCGCCGTTGACAGTCCAGCCGACGTCCTTGAACAGCGCGGGCGTCAGGTCGAGCAACACGTCCGCGGACAGCGAGTCGTTGATGAACGGCTCCATCAGCGCGTTCATGGTCAGGCTCGTGTCGTAGTGCGAGAACGATGATCCCTGTGCCAGCGCGGTGGGCGCGTACAACTTGACGTTGCCGTCGTCGTCCGTGCCCGAGGTGAGGACCAGCGGCGCTTCGTCCTTGACGTTCTGGCCAAAGAACACCAGGTGGCCATTGTTCTTGGCGGCGGCGACGCGCTCGGCATCGGTCATGTCGACCCAGTTCTTGCCAGTGCTGTTGTCGGCAACGTACGTGGAGTAGACATCAGGGATGCCCTGGTTCAACGCACCCGAGGCCAGGTTGTTGAAGCCGGAGAAGCCGAGGCCGTGGGCCATTTCGTGCATGATCACGTCGATCAGGCTGATGCGGTCGGAAGGCGTATTGCCGTCCAAGCCGTAGTACCAGCCGTTTCCTGTCAGGCAGCCGGGCTCGCCGAGCTTGCCGTTGAACTGGCTGATAATGTCGGGCGTGTCGGCCGGCAGGTCGTTGATGATGCCAAGGTCGGTGCCGGCGATCGCGTCGCCGAGGGCCGAGTGGTACCAGGTTTCCGCCAACATGCCGGGCGGCAGGTCCGGGCCATCTTCGAACGCGAAGATGTAGTTGGTGCCGGAAGAGCCGAGCACGCCGGACGTCGCGTCGCAGGCCAGCGGCTGGAAGGTCACGGTGTTGAGGATCTCGACGTCGCTTTCCAACGCCGCACCCCACAGGTCCGCCGCGAACTGGAAGACAATCTGCGCCTGCTCGCCCTTGGTGGTGCCGGGGTTGCCGCCGATCGGGGTGGTAGGCGTGGGATCATCCAGACCCTGCCCGGTGCCCTGATCGAGGTTGACGATCTTGATGTCCGCGGCGTCCGCGAGGCCCGCTTGCGCAAGACCGGCCGCCAGCAGGGCGGCAAACAGGAGGTTGCGGTTCATGGAGTCACCTCCGTCGCCTGGGCGCCATCTACCGCGATGTCCTCATGACCGACCTCAATCTTGCCGTCGTCGGTGCGGTGGGCGGTCAGATAGCTGACCTGCGTCTCCGGAACCTGCATGGACATCATGCCGGTGCGCCGGTTGCGCTTGAAAGTGGCCCGCGCCTGGGTTTCGTCGAGCGGGCGCACGCTATTCGCCTGGTTCCTGACCAGCGCCTGGCTGAGCGCGCGGCGCTCCACGGCGTTGGGAGCACGCAGGCGCCCGGTGGCCGGATCAATCGCCACCTGCACCCCCTGGTAGACCACGGTCGTCGGCTTGGCCTTCGACACGGGCTGCGCTGCCATGGCGGCGCCGCTCGCGGCGAGCGTGGCGACGGCAGCAACTGCCACCGCCCCCATCAGTTTCTTCTGCATCACTGGATTCCTCCCGTTGAAAGAACGTACTGAAACGAACCGACTTGCCCATGCCGTTGCCGCTGGCCCGGGCCTACCGGGTATTGCTGGATCTGGTTTACAACCATTTCCATTCCTGCGTTACCAACCGAAGCCGGCGCCAAGGCCGACCGAAGACTCGTCGCCGCTGAACGCACCGCCGATGGTGATCACCGCGCGATCGCTGATCGCACGCTGGTACCCGACCGAAAGCGCGCTCTCCCCGTGCTGGAAGCCGACGCCCACGCCCACCCGGTTCTGCGTGCGGATGCCCGCGGCGCTGGTGGCCATGTTGAGCATCGCCGCACCCATCGCACCCTGCTTGTCGATGCGGCGGTCCTGCTCGCGGAAGCGCTCGCGCACCTCGCCCTGGTAGGCGGTGAACTGGTCGTCCCAGGCGGCGAACTTGGCGTCGGTGTAGGTGTTGGCGGACGACAGCGTCTGCGTCGCGGTGGTGTCGGTATAGGTCTTGGCCTCGGCGACGCCGCTGTCGAGCTGGCCCTTGTTCACCGCATCGGTGGCTTCGGTACCGTCGGCGACGTTGGTCACCTGGCGCTCGTTGCCGACGCTGCCGACCGAAACGGTGTTGTCGCGATCCGCGGTCGAACCCTGGCCCAGTGCGACACTGTTGGTGCCGGTGACGGAAGCGCCCTGGCCCACCGCCGTGCCCGAGGCCGCGCTGACGCTGGCCCCCTCGCCGATCGCAACCGCATTGGTGGCATCGGAGCTGATGCTGGTGTTGGCACCCACCGCCGTACTGCCGTCCGCACCGACCGAAGCATTGCCGCCGATCGCGGTGTCGTTGGGGCCGGCCGCGAATGCGCCACCACCGACCGCCACACCATTGCTGCCGTTGGCGCTGGAGTCCGAACCAACCGCCACGCCGTTGCTCCCCTCGCCCACGCTGGCCGCCTTGTCACCGTCGACCTTGATGCGATCGTCGGTCGTCGTACCCGGCGCCGCGCCGCCACTGCCACTGCCCTCGACCACCGTCAGGCGCTGGTCGATCTGGGAGATCGAGGCATCCAGCGCACCAAGCGCATCACCCACACTGAAGTAATTGCTGCCCTGGATCAGGTAGCTCGGCGCCGCGATGGTGCCGAATGCCGTGACCGAAGCCCCGCCGCCAAGGATCGCGGCAGTGCTGTCGAGTGCACCGTACAGCTGGCTGCCGTTGATGGCCTCCGTGCTGCTGGCGCTGACCGTGCCGGCTGCGAGGTTGCCGATCACCGTACCGTCCTCGCCGGCAAGCGTGGCCGTGGCCTTGCTGTCGTCGTCGTACTGCACGGCGTTGGCAACACCGCCTTCGATGCCATCCACGCGGGTGTCGAGATCATCCACGCGGCCCTCGACGACACCTACCCGCTGGTTGGTCTCGAACAGCTGGCTGCCGTTGACCGCGTCGGTGCTGTCGGCCGACAGCTCGCCGGCCGCGACATTGCTGATCACCGTGCCCTCGTCGCCGGCCAGGGTGATGGTGCCCTTGCCTGCGTCGTCGTACTGGACGGCATTGTTGGCAAGCTCACCGACGCTGCCGGAGACTTCGTCGAGCTGCGCCTTGTTCACCGCATCGGTATCCTCGGTGCCGGCAGCCACGTTGGTGATCTGGCGGTCGATCGCGGAATGTGTCACTCCAATGTCATCCACCCAGTCCTGCGCCGCGCCCACCGAAATGGTGTTCTCGCGGTCGGCGAGCGAGCCGCTGCCCAAGGCCACGCTGTTGGCGGCATCCGCAAGGGAGTCCGCACCGATCGCGACGCTGTTCGCGCCTGCCTCGTGCACGGTTGCCCGGGTGCCGATACCGACGCCATTCTCGGCCAACGTCAGCGCTGAACGACCAAATGCAATCGCGTTGGTGCTGTCGGCCAGCGTGGCAGTGCCGAACGCGATCGAGTTGGTGGCAACGCTCAATGCACCCTTGCCCAGTGCGATCGCGTTGGCACCATTGGCCCACGATTCGACGCCGATGGCAGTACCGCCGGCCGCATCGGCCATCGCACCCGCCCCCAGGGCGAGCGCATTCTCTGCCAAAGCCCAGGCGGAGTAGCCCACGGCCACCGCGTTCATCTGCTGCGCCCATGCGTAGGCACCCACGGCCGTTGCCGTCTCACCCTTCGCCTGCGCGTTGTAGCCCATGGCAACGCTCCACGCACCCGGAACGAGCGTGCGATTGCCGACGGCGACACTGTTGTCACCGAATGCCTGCGCACCCGCGCCGAATGCCGCACTGCCTGCGCCGGTCGCCTGGGCGCCGGCACCGACCGCGGTGGAACCCGCCACGGCTTCGGTGCCGATCAACAGCGGATTCCCGTCGCCGTCGGTTTCCGGAGTGTTGTACTCGTCATAGGCCTGCCCCATGCCGCCGATGGCAACACTGCCGTCGCCGTTGGACGTGCTGTTCTGGCCCACGGCGACGGTGTTGGCGCCGATGGCATTCGCGCCGCTGCCGTAAGCCGATGCACCGTCGCCGATGGCATTGGTCGCCTCGCCCGCCGCCGTGGCATTGATGCCTTCCACGTACGAACCCACGCCATCGCTGTCCGGGTCGTCGGTCGCCTTGAAGAAGTGGTCGACGCTGTCCGCCGTCTTGGCCACCTCGTCCAGTTGCGCCTTGTTCACCGCATCGGTGTCCTCGGTGCCGGCAGCCACGTTGGTGATCTGGCGTTCCTCGCCCACATCTCCCACCGAGACCGAGTTTTCTCGATCCGTATAGGAACCAGCACCCAGCGCCACGCTGTTGTCCGCATCTGCCATCGAGCCGGCACCCAACGCCACGCTGTCGACCCCATACGTCGTGCTGTAGTAGCCGACAGCCGTGCTGTTCGCACCTCGTGCCCACGCCTCGGAACCCACGGCAGTGGCTGTGTCACCTTGGGCGTAGGCGAAATAGCCCAGCGACGTGCCTTGGAGGCCATCCGCCTGTGCCAGTGCACCGACGGCTGTGCTGTAGTCTCCCCACGCGCCCGAACCCGAACCGAAGGCTGAAGCGGCTTCGCCCGTTGCCTGGGCCGAAACCAGGAAGCCCAGGCCCGGGACCAGGTCCGCGAGGCCGCCGACCGCCGTGCTGCCGTTGCCGGCGGCAAAGCTCTGGGTTCCCACCGCTGTCGAATAGTCGCCCACCGCATTGGCTACCAAGCCGAACGCAGAGGACTGTGCTCCCGACGCATATGCGCCCACGCCTGTCGCTGTGGCTGCGAATCCGAGGGCCTGCGCGCTCGCACCGATCGCCGTACCGGCGACACCTGCACTCGTCGCACCGGTATCGACCGGTTCGCCACTCCCGTCCACGATCAAGGGATCGCCGTTCTCGTCAACTGCGTTGCCACCCACCGCCACAGAAGCCGGGCCGGTCGCCTGCGCGTTCTGGCCGAAGGCAGCGCTGTTCATCCCCGCGGCCAAAGAGTCGTAACCGACAGCTGTCGCGCCATCGGCCACAGCGCTAGCGCCACTGCCGTACGCCGAAGCGCCCGTGCCGAAGGCATTGGTTGCCTCACCGGATGCCGTCGCGTACTCACCGTCGGCAAGCGCACCGGCATCGCTGTCCGGACCGCCCGTCGCCTTGAAGTACTTGCCTGCGAGCAACGCGCCATCGGCAGCCTCGTTGAGCTGGTCAAGGTTCACCGCGTCGGTGCCTTCGGTGCCGGCTGCGACATTGGTGATCTGGCGTTCTTCGCCCACATCGCCGACGGACACGCTGTCGGCGCGATCGGCCACCGACCCCAGACCCAGTGCCACACTGTTGTCGGCACTTGCATACGCGCCGACGCCAAGGGCGGTCGAACCTTCCGCCTCGGCCCACGAGCCTGCACCGAGCGCGGTCGAGTTCGTACCGTCGGCGCTGCTCATCCAACCGATGGAGGTGCTCTGGTCGCCTGTGGCCCAGGCGCCGTTGCCGAAGGCCGAAGCCGCATCTCCCGAAGCCTCCGCACTGATGAACCCGTATGCGGTGCCGCCCACGACGGTCGACTCCTCGCCCGAGGCGACGCTGAACTCACCCACCGCGGTGCTGCTGGTACCCGAGGCTTCGGCCACCAAACCGACCGCGGTCGCGTAGTCGCCGCTCGCCAGGCTCTCGGCACCGAATGCGGAAGCGCCAACCCCCGTGGCGACGCTGGCGTAACCGACCGCGGCTGATTCCACGCCAGCGGCCACGCTCTCCGCGCCCAATGCGGTGGAGGCATCGCCCGACGCCGTGCTGTAGTAGCCAGCGGCCGTGGACTCGATACCGCTCGCATCGCTCAATGCGCCGTTCGCCGTGCTGCCATCGCCGGTCGCATAGGCGGCCGCGCCGGTTGCAGTGCTCTGCTCGCCCAGTGCCGCGCTCTCGGCACCGACCGCGGTGGCGTATTCGCCGGCGGCCTGCGCTGACGCGCCCAGGGCTGCCGCGTTGGCGCCGTCGGCCGTGGCATTGAAGCCGATCGCGGTGGCGTAGTCGTTCATCGCCATCGCGCCGCTGCCGTAAGCCGAGGCACCATCACCGATCGCATTGGTGGCTTCGCCCGCCGCCGTGGCGTTGATGCCGTCGGCATACGCACCTTGGCCGTCCTGGTCCGGATCGTCGGTTGCCGTGAAGAAGTGCGCAGTGTCGTCCGCCGTCTTCGCCACGTCCTGCAGCTGCTCCAAGTTCACCGCATCGGTGTCCTCGGTGCCCGCCGCCACGTTCGTGATCTGGCGCTCGGCGCCCACTTCACC
>NZ_BAAAZU010000032.1:0-2016 GCF_039537065.1 Luteimonas lutimaris
CACGTTCACCGCATCGGTGTCCTCGGTGCCCGCCGCCACGTTCGTGATCTGGCGCTCGCTGCCGACATCGCCCACCGACACCGTGTTGTCACGATCGGCATACGAACCGGCACCCAGCGCCACGGAGTTATCCGCATCGGCCGTGGAATTGGCACCCAAGGCAATGCTGTCATCGCCGTAGGCGGTCGAATAAAAACCAACCGCAGTGCTGTTGATTCCGCTCGCCCAGCTCTCCGCGCCCAGCGCACTGGCGCTGTCACCGGCTGCGTAGGCAAAGTAACCCAGCGCGGTGCTCTCGATTCCTTCCGCAGCCGTCAGCGCGCCGACGCCGGTGCTGTAGTCGCCGGACGCGGACGCACCAGCACCGAGTGCGGAGGCTTGCATACCGGTGGCCTGGGTGGAAACGTAGAACCCCAGTCCGGGAATCAGGTCCGCCACGCCGCCAACGGCGACGCTACTTTCGCCGACTGCGGCGGATGACGTCCCTACTGCCGTGCTGAAGTCGCCGACGGCGTTGGACACTGCGCCGAATGCCGCGGCCTGCGCACCGGGCGCATATGCGCCCACGCCCGCTGCCGTCGCCGCGAAGCCGTCCGCGTTGGCGCTGGCACCCAGTGCCGTGCCGCCGACGCCTGCGCTGGTCGCGCCGGTATCGACCGGCTCGCCGTTGAACACGATCAGCGGATCGCCGTTCTCGTCCACCGCGTTGCCGCCCACCGCCACCGCGGCCGGGCCGGTCGCCTGTGCGTTCTGGCCGAACGCGGCGCTGTTCTGGCCGGCAGCCGTGGCGTTGTAGCCCACCGCCGTCGCACCGTCGGCCTGCGCGTTGGCGCCACTGCCGTAGGCCGATGCGCCTTCGCCGTACGCGTTGGTCGCTTCGCCGGCCGCCGTGGCGTTGATGCCATCGGCATATGCACCGTTGCCGTCCTGGTCCGGGTCGTCGGTCGCCGTGAAGAAGTGCGCGGTGTCGTCCGCCGTCTTCGCCACGTCCTGCAGCTGCGACACGTTCACCGCGTCGTTGTCGTCGATGCCGTCGCTGACATTGGTGATGCGGCGCGTAGCCGGGAATCCGCTGTTGCCCGTCCCGTTGCCCACCGACACCACGTTGTCCTCGCTGGCGCGCGAACCCGAGCCCAATGCCACGCTGTTCTCGCCGTTCGACCATGCGCTCGCACCGATAGCCGTAGCGCCTTCCGCATACGCGAAAGTGTCCTGGCCCAGTGCGGTCGCGCCGTCGCTGGTCGCCCAGGCGAACTGGCCCAGCGCCGTGCTCTGGTCGCCCGTGGCCCATGCCGTACCACCCACTGCCGTCCCGTCCTCGCCACTGGCCAGGGCACCGGCACCCACGCCCACCGACGCGTAGCCACTGGCTTCCGAGGATTCGCCCACGGCCGTACTGCTGATGCCGGTCGCCAGGGACTGCGTGCCCACGGCGGTGCTGGAGTCACCAATCGCATTGGCCACCGCACCGAACGCCGCGGCCTGCGCGCCGGGTGCGTACGCGCCCACGCCCACGGCCGTTGCCGCAAAGCCATCGGCACTCGCGCTGGCACCCAATGCCGTGCCGCCCACGCCTGCGCTGGTCGCGCCGGTATCGACCGGCTCGCCATTCATCGTGATCAGCGGATTGCCGTCCTCATCCACTGCGTTGCCACCCACCGCTACCGCGGCCGGGCCGGTCGCCTGCGCGTTCTGGCCGAACGCGGCGCTGTTCATGCCCGAAGCCAGGGCTTGGGTACCGACTGCCGTTGCGCCCTCGGCGATCGCATAAGCGCTGGCCCCATAAGCCGAGGCGCCATCGCCGATTGCTTGCGCGTTCTCGCCACCAGCCGTGGCGTTGATGCCTTCTACCCAGGCACCCATACCATCGTTGTCCGGATCGTCCGTGGCCTTGAAGAAGTGGTCGGTGTTGTCCGCCGTCTTCGCCACGCCCTGCAGCTGCTCCAGGTTCACCGCATCGGTGTCCTCGGTGCCCGCCGCCACGTTCGTGATCTGGCGCTCGGCGCCCACTTCACC
>NZ_BAAAZU010000033.1:0-540 GCF_039537065.1 Luteimonas lutimaris
ACCGCGCCGGGCTACCAGACCGCGATCGTGGTCGGCCCCGAAGGCCGGACCCGCGCCGAAGGCAGCCAGGAGCTGTACTGCGACCAGCTCGGCCGGGTACGGGTGAAGTTCCACTTCCAGCAGGCCCGCGCGCCGGATGATCGCGACAGCTGCTGGCTGCGCGTGGCGCAGCGCTATGCCGGCCCCGGCGTGGGCAGCCAGTTCCTGCCGCGGATCGGGCAGGAAGTGCTGGTGGGGTTCCTGGACGGGGACATCGACCGGCCGATGGTGCTGGGCACGCTCTACAACGGACAGGGCGAGGCGGGCATCGTCCCGACCCCCGGCGGCAAGACGGCAGAACAGGACACCAGCGCCTACGCCCAGGCTGGGGACCACGCCCCCAGCGCCCAGGGCAACCTGGCCGGCGGCCACGCGCCGCCGTGGCACGGCATGGGGGAAGGCGACGACGCGCACCGCAACGCCGCGGCGCTGTGGGGGGTGAAGTCGAAGGAGTGGGGCGGCGACGGCCACAGCCGCCTGGTGTTCGACGACAGCGACGGC
>NZ_BAAAZU010000034.1:0-1057 GCF_039537065.1 Luteimonas lutimaris
GTGATGCCGCCGAGCGCCATGTTCGGGCGCTCATGGTTGTAAGTCCATAGCCAGCGGGTGGCTCTGTCCTGCACCTGCTCGATCGTGTCGAATAGGGAGCGGGCCAGCCAGCCGTAGCGCACCGTGCGGTTGTAGCGCTCGATGTAAGCGTTCTGTTGCGGCTTCCCCGGTTGGATATGCTCGATCCGGATGCCCTGCCGCTCCGCCCAGGCCAGCAGTGCCCCGCTGATGTACTCGGGCCCGTTGTCGCAGCGGATCACGCGCGGCTTGCCACGCCACTCGATGATTTGCTCCAGTGAGCGGATCACGCGACTCGAAGGCAATGACAGGTCGACCTCGATGCCGAGCCCTTCGCGGTTGAAGTCGTCGAGTACGTTGAACAACCGAAAGCTTCGTCCATCGCTGAGCTGGTCGTGCATGAAGTCCATCGACCAGACCTGGTTGATCGCCTCAGGCACCGCGAGCGGCTCCGGCTTCTCCCGCACCAAACGCTTCTTGGGCTTGATCCGCAGGTTCAACTCCAGCTCCCGGTAGATGCGGTAGACCCGCTTGTGGTTCCAGCGGAACCCCTTGACGTTGCGCAGGTGCAGGAAGCAAAGGCCAAAACCCCAGTCGCGATAGGTCGTGGTCAGCCGCACCAGCCAGTCCGCAATCCGGGCGTTCTCCTCGCAGGCCTTCGCCTGGTACCGGTAGCAGGTTTCACTGACCTCAAAGGTCTGACAGGCATGCCGAATGCTGGTGCGTCCGCCTTCCACTGCTGTTCTGGCCATCTCCCGGCGCTGAGATGGCCTCACCATTTTTTTGAGAGCGCTTCCTTGAGCAGGTCGGTGCTGAGCTGGGCCTCGGCGTACATCTTCTTCAGCCGACGGTTCTCCTCCTCCAGCTCCTTCATCCGAGCCACCATGGACACCTCCATGCCGCCGAACTTGCTGCGCCACTTGTAGAACGTCGCCGAGCTGATGCCGTGTTCGCGGCATAGCTCCGGCACGGGTGTACCGGCTTCGGCCTGCTTGAGCACGGCGATGATCTGGCTGTCTGTGAAGCGGGACTTCTTCAT
>NZ_BAAAZU010000035.1:0-1065 GCF_039537065.1 Luteimonas lutimaris
CGCGAAGCGCAGGCCGTCGTCCATCGCCACCGGGTTGATCAGCTCCACCACCATCTTCACGTTGTCGCCCGGCATCACCATCTCGGTGCCCTCCGGCAGCGTCACCGCGCCGGTGATGTCGGTCGTGCGGAAGTAGAACTGCGGGCGGTAACCCTTGAAGAACGGCGTGTGACGGCCACCCTCGTCCTTGCTCAGCACGTACACCTCGGCCTCGAACTGCGTGTGCGGCGTGATGCTGCCCGGCTTGGCCAGCACCTGGCCGCGCTCGACCTCGTCACGCTTGGTGCCGCGCAGCAGCAGGCCCGCGTTGTCGCCCGCCTGGCCCTGGTCGAGCAGCTTGCGGAACATCTCCACGCCGGTCACCGTCGTCTTGGTCGTCGGGCGGATGCCCACGATCTCGATTTCGTCGCCAACCTTGATGATCCCGCGCTCGATACGGCCGGTCACCACCGTGCCGCGGCCCGAAATCGAGAACACGTCCTCGACCGGCATCAGGAACGTCTTGTCCACGTCGCGCTCGGGCTCCGGAATCCACGTGTCCAGCGCGTCCACCAGCTGCAGGATCGACGGCACGCCGATCTCCGACTGGTCGCCTTCCAGCGCCTTGAGCGCCGAACCCTTGATGATCGGGGTGTCGTCGCCCGGGAACTCGTACTTGCTCAGCAGCTCGCGGACTTCCATCTCCACCAGCTCCATCAGCTCGGCGTCGTCCACCATGTCCGCCTTGTTCAGGTAGACCACGATGTACGGCACGCCCACCTGGCGCGCCAGCAGGATGTGCTCGCGCGTCTGCGGCATCGGGCCGTCCGCGGCCGAGCACACCAGGATCGCACCATCCATCTGCGCCGCACCGGTGATCATGTTCTTCACGTAGTCGGCGTGGCCCGGGCAGTCCACGTGCGCGTAGTGGCGCGTCGGGGATTCGTATTCCACGTGCGAGGTCGAAATCGTGATCCCGCGCGCCTTCTCTTCCGGCGCCATGTCGATCTGGTCGTAAGCCCTGAACTCGCCGCCAAAACGTTCCGCGCCGATCTTCGTCAGCGCCGCCGTCAGCGTCGTCTTCCC
>NZ_BAAAZU010000036.1:0-727 GCF_039537065.1 Luteimonas lutimaris
GATATTCCCCCGAGCTGCGCGAGCGCGCGGTGCGGATGGTGCTGGAGCACCAGGGCGATCACGGGTCGCAGTGGGCTGCGATCGCATCGATCGCCGGCAAGGTGGGCTGCACGCCCGAGTCGCTGCGTCGCTGGGTGCGCCAGGCCGAGCGTGATCGCGGCTTGCGCAGCGGGCCAACCACTGACGATCAGGCGCGGATGAAGGCGTTGGAGCGGGAGGTGCGCGAGCTGCGCCTGGCCAACGAGATCCTGCGCAAGGCATCGGCGTATTTTGCCCAGGCGGAGCTCGACCGCCGGTTCAAGCCATGACGGCGTTCATCGACAAACACCGCGCCATGTACGGAGTCGAGCCGATCTGCAGGGTGCTGCCGATCGCTCCGTCGACCTACTACACGCATGCGGCCAGGCAGGCCGACCCGGAACGGCAGCCGGCGCGCTGGCATCGCGACGCCGTGCTGTGCGAGCAGATCCGCCGCGTATGGGAAGAGAACTTCCGGGTGTACGGCGTGCGCAAGGTCTGGCGGCAGCTGCTGCGCGAGGGCGTGCAGGTCGCCCGCTGCACGGTTGAGCGCCTGATGCGGCAGATGGGTCTGCGCGGCGTGGTCCGCGGCAAGCCGGTACGCACCACGGTCAACGACCCGGCGCGCCCGTGCCCGCTGGACCGGGTGAACCGGCAGTTTCGCGCCGACCGGCCGGATGCGTTGTGGGTGTCGGACTTCACGTACGTC
>NZ_BAAAZU010000037.1:0-1041 GCF_039537065.1 Luteimonas lutimaris
CGAAGGCCACGCGAGCGAGTTTGCGGGCCAGTGCGACCAAGGCCTGGATGCGGGTCAGGCCACGATCCAGGTGTCGTTGGTAGAACGGTTTCCAGGTCTGGCTGCGTGAGGCGGCCATGGCAGCGTTGTAGAGCAGCCTGCGCAGTTCAGGATCGCCCTGCTTGGTCAAGCGGCGTCGCCCGCGGCTGCGGCCGGAGTCGCGGATGCGCACGTCGAGCCCGAGGAAGGCGATGAAGGCATCGCTATGGCGGAACGGGCCGCGCAGGTAGGCCATGTTCAGCGCACAGGCCGTCAGCGGGCCGATGCCTTCCACGGCCTGGCAGCGTTGTACCGAGTCGCCCAGGTCGGCTTGCTTGGCGACCTGCAACAGCTCGCGCTGGAGTTGCGCCTCCAGTTGGCGGATGTCCGCCAGCACGGGCTCGAGGCTGGCCGCTGCCGGCCCGGCGAACGACTGCTTGAGCGCGGTACGTGCCCTGACCAGCGCCGCGCGTCGGCGCAACAGTTGCTGCAGGCGCCGATAGGCCGCCGGCGGCGGGCTCCATGGCCGCAGGTGTGCCTGTTCATGGGCCAGGTAGCGGGCCAGCAGGCGCGCATCGCGGGCATCGGTCTTGACCCGCTCCCCGGTGCCCTTGCGGTAGTGGTTGAGCCGGTAGCCATCGATGACATAAGGGCGATGGCCCAAGGCATGGGCCCGCTCCAGAACGGCGAGGTGGTAGTCGTTGGTCGCTTCGATGGCAATCAGGCTGCCGGCCGGCAGGCTCGACAGCCACGCCCCGATCGCCTTGTGCGCGTTGTCCACGACCTCGACCCGGTCCGCATCGGCCCGGTACGTCACCAGTTCGGCTTTCGCCACGTCGATCCCGACGATCGTCGGGGTTGTCCGCATTGCCATGTCAGAACCTCCAAGCTAGGGTAAATCGGCTTGTCGGGGCTCACCGTTGCGCTGGCTTGCAAGGATGGTCGGTCTTGAAGCACCAAGCCGATGGATTCCTGATTGGCGCCATGGTGAGGGGGCGGGACGAGGTCTCCCACGGTCTGTAC
>NZ_BAAAZU010000038.1:0-513 GCF_039537065.1 Luteimonas lutimaris
CGAACTGCAGGCTGAAGCCTTGGCACTGGCTTGAGCGGCATGCTTCAAGACAGTTGCTGAATTAAGCCGAACCGCGAAGCGGTTTCGGCTTGAATGAATTGTTAGCTGCCAACCGACTTTGCCATGAAAGCGGACGACGACGGACAGAGATCAGAGAATTGGCTGGTGGCCGCGATAGAAGCGGGCGCCGCATCCCGGGCAACATGACTGTATCCGCGTCGCTCAAAGAAGTCGGTGGCTGTGGTGGTTAGCAAGTACAAGGTGCCAACACCTTGCTGGGCAGCAAATTGCTCGGCATGAGCGACAAGGGCTGCCCCTAGGCCAACGCCGCGTCCGGTGTCTTGTACCGCCAGGGACCGCAACAATGCGGCAGGGCCGTACATCTCCAACCCGACGATGCCACGGAGCTGGTTATCTGCGACGTATCCAAATAACGCGACGATCGAATTGCCTTGCAGATCGGATATGGGCAAGGCATTGGCCGCGAGCAACGCCTCGGCGCTCGGGTTTAGT
>NZ_BAAAZU010000039.1:0-598 GCF_039537065.1 Luteimonas lutimaris
TGGGTCAGATTTCGATCGGCGGTCGAACCCGCCAGAACACCTTCGTTGCGGAGCACGGCGGCGAACTCGGCGGGCGTGCATTTTGGCAGGGAGCTGTGCGGTCGCACCTCGTTGTAGTCCTTGCGCCAGATGGCGATGACCGCCCGTGCATGTTCGAGGGAGATGAACCAGTTTTCGTTCAAGCACTCGTCCCGGAACTTGCCGTTGAAGCTCTCCACATAGGCGTTCTGCGTGGGTTTTCCGGGCTGCGTCAGCACCAGCGTCACGCCGTTGGCAGTCGCCCACTGGTCGAGCGCCCGGCCGGTGAACTCGGGTCCCTGGTCGGTCCTGATCGCAGCGGGATAGCCGCGGAAGCGGCAGACCGCGTCGAGGATGTCGGCCACGTTCTGGCCGTTGATCCTTCGGCCGACGGCAATCTCCACCGCTTCCTTGGTGCAGTCGTCCACCACCGTCAGGCACTTGATCGGGCGCCCGTTGGCCAAAGCATCGAAGACGAAGTCCATCGACCAGGTGTGGTTCGGCCCGGACGGAACCTGCAGCGGGCGACGCGCGACCGCCACCCGCTCGCGCTTGCGGCGCTTGCGCACCGCCAGGCCTG
>NZ_BAAAZU010000040.1:0-916 GCF_039537065.1 Luteimonas lutimaris
CCCGGATAGCGCCGGCCCGGGTCCCGTGCCAGCGCCTTCTTCAGGATCTCCCCCAGGTCCCCCGACAGCATCCGCCGCAGCGTCCCGTCGCCATCGCGCCCGACCAGCGACGCCGGGTTGCGGCATTCGCCGTCGGCCACCCCGTCCGCGAACTGCGGCGGCCTGTCCAGCACCAGCATGTGCAGCACGCTGCCCAGGCTGTACACGTCCGTCGCCGTCGTGATCGCCCCGCCCTGCAGCTGCTCCGGCGCGGCGTAGCGCGGGGTGAAGGCGTACGTGCCCGCGGTCGTGATCTCGGTGGCCCCGTCCTCCAGCATCCGCGAAATGCCGAAGTCGAGCAGGATCGCACGGCCCTCGCCGTCGACCAGCACGTTGGATGGCTTGATGTCACGGTGGATGACCAGGTGCCGGTGCGCGTGTTCCACCGCATCGCAGACCTGCAGCATCAGGTCCACGCGCGCCGCGACGTCCAGGCCCTGCTCGCGGCACCAGGTCGCGATGTCCTGGCCTTCCACCAGCGCCATCGCGAACCACGGCGTGCCGTCGTCGGCCACGCCCGCGTCGAACACCGGCGCAATGCCGGGATGGCGCAACCGCACCAGGATGTCGATCTCGCGCTCGAACCGCGCCCGGCCCTCCGGCGTGGCCGCCGCCAGCGACAGCAGCTTCAGCGCCGCCTCCTGCCCCACCGGCGCCGACAGCGACCGTGCACGGTAGACCACCGACATGCCGCCCTGCCCGAGCAGTCCGGTCAGCAGCCAGCGGCCCAGGCGCCGGCCGACCAGCGTGTCGGCCGGGTCCTCGCCCTCGTCCAGCAGCGACGGCAGCGGCGTGTCCAGCACGCTGTCCGTGGGCGCCGCCGCCAGCATCAGCCGCGCCAGCGCCAGCGCCTCCGGGCTGGCGCCCGACTGCGACA
>NZ_BAAAZU010000041.1:0-59815 GCF_039537065.1 Luteimonas lutimaris
TCATGTCCGTCCTCTTGTGAGACGGACTCTACTAAGTTCAGACTGGCCCGGAAATCGGGGGGCAGGTCACTGGAATCTCAGGATCCAAGGCACGCAAACTGTTCGTAAGCGTTTCGCGCGTAACATTCGTTGATCCGTTGCTCTGTAACGCCTGAAGGAGCTTTCGAATAATGGGGCGCTGCACACCCCACTCATCAAGTAACTCTTGTTTCAACCATTCAGAGTATCCAGGTTCGGCGGCATAAATGCTGTCGCATTCCAAGTCATCGAATGCCAACACGTCGTCCTTAAATGGGTCATTAGCCTTTTCCCTCATCGCGTCCACGGTGCGGGAAAGGATCGAGATTAGATCTCGAGGGCGCATCATCGTGCGCCGCAAAATGTAATTGAAGGGCTTTGCTCGCTGCCGCATCTCTGCCTTATCGAACATCGCGTCTAGATCCGTAACAGGGTCGACGCCGTGTTGTTCGCCGTAGAAGTTCACCCGCTTCAAGATCATCGCGTTAAGACTTGTCTTGTTCCAGTGCAAGAGTGCACCGCAGTCCTCTCGAAGCTTGTTCGCATCATTGATGCTCAACGTCTCAAAGATGTCCTCTCTGAGAAAAATAAGCGGGCGCAGTCGCCCATGAAACTGGGCGTTAATTGCATCCGCGGCGGCAACCAATCCACCAATAACGGGCCGAGACGAATCCACAGACGCGTCATCCCACGCTTCGTCAACGCGGTCAAAGCAAATGAACGTGCGCGGCCATCCATCTGTACTTTCCAGTGCAGCTTCTAGCGTGCGAGTTATATTGTTGACATTTTCAGTAAGACGCTGCCTGAGTGTCGCATCCGTTTTAACACTTTCAAACGAGACTTCGCCGGCGTCTGCCGATATTCCGTTGAGATCTCCTGACTCGAGATCTAAGCCAGCTGAAGGAAGCCGGAGCTTGGACAACTCAAGCATCTTCCGCCCGACGACTTGGTAGATAGATGGAGTTGGAGTATCAAAAAGCTTTTCTAGCATCCGCCCTGCGTTTCTGATTCTCGTTGGGGCAGCCTGCCCACTTCGTTCGTAATACTGCAGAAGCGCCTGAATAGTTTCCGCATAGATGACAAACTTCCATGACTGCTTGTATACCATCGAAGCAGCCTTCGTTTCATCTGCAAGAATCGAATGAATATTCCAGTTGTAGTCTTCGAAGGATTGCGGAAGAAGTAAGTCTTCCGCGCTCAGAAAGTCTTCTCGATTCTCATCAAGATACTTAAAAAGGGCCGTCTTCCCTGCACCTTTTCGACCAAGCACCAAGAAAGCGGTTGGGCTTTCGATAGCGCTGGTTAAAACCCCGTTGTCGAAGAAGTATGAGGATAGATTGTCGTCCCGCTCCGCAGAAACCTTTCCGAACTCAACCCAATCCAGGATATTCATCGACAGTCGCCCTTACCTCGAAAAGAAAGGCCAGGCCAACCATTGACTGACTGACCCTGCGTTGCCACTCGCCGCTTAGCTCACCCGCACTTGCTGTAACCACAATTCAAACAAGTCGCACACCCATCCATGATCACCACGGCCTTGGTGCTGCACTTGTGGCACATGCTCGCGGACGGCGGGAAGCTGGTGCCGTCGCCGGTGACGGCGATGTCCTCGGCGGGGTCTTCCATGTTGGCGGTGTAGTCGATCGGCTCCTGCGCCTGGGCAGGAGCGGCTATGTCAGAGTTTTTTTTTGAGCGCTGCTCGTAGGCGCGGCGCTTCTCGGCGATCAGCGCCTTCTGGGCGGCGCTCATCTCGGGGTCGTGGATCATGCCGATGGACTTGAGGTGGTCCTCGACGATGCTGCCCAGTTCTGCGACCAGCGAGGGCATGTACACGCCGCCGGCCTTGAAGTAGCCGCCCTTGGGGTCGAACACCGCCTTCATTTCGTCGACCAGGAAGGTGACGTCGCCGCCCTTGCGGAACACGGCGCTCATGATGCGGGTGAGCGCGACGATCCACTGGAAGTGTTCCATCGACTTGGAGTTGACGAAGATCTCGAACGGGCGGCGCTGTTCATGCTCGGTGCCGGCGTTGAGGACGATGTCGTTGATGGTCACGTACATGGCGTGCTCGACCAGCGGCGACTTGATCTTGTAGGTGCTGCCGACCAGCACTTCGGGGCGCTCGATGCGCTCGTGCATCTGGATCACTTCGGCCGTGGGCAGGTCGGCCTCGGCGGCGTCGCGGGCGACGGAGGTGCCGGCGACGGCCTTGTCCTTGTCGTCGGCGCCGACGACGGCGTAACCGGTGATTTTCTTTTCGATCTTGACGGCCATGACGCGATTCCTGATTGCTGTGCTTGTTATGTCGGGCGTGTTGCGGATGGGACGTGTTGCGATGGGGTCAGGCGAAGGGCCAGGCCCTCATCCCAAACCCTCTCCCGCTTTGCGGGAGAGGGGCTTTTGGAGCATCACTTCTTCTTTGCGGCCTTGCGGACTGCTTTCCTGGCGCCGGCCTTCTTTGCCGGAGCCTTCTTCGCCGGGGCCTTCTTCGCGGCGACCTTGCGCTTGACGGTGGCCTTCTTCGCGGAAGCCTTCCTGGCGACCTTCTTCGCGGCTTTCTTGACCGTCCGCTTGGCGGCGGCTTTCTTGGCGCCTGCCTTCTTGGCGACTTTGCGGACGGTCTTCTTCGCGGCGACCTTCTTCTTGGCGACCTTGCGCTTGACGGTCGCCTTCCTGGCCGAGGCCTTCTTCGTGGCCTTCTTCGTGGCCTTCTTTGCCGCCTTCTTGGCAGCCTTCTTGGCAGCCGCCTTCTTGGCGGTGCCCTTCTTCTTCAGCGTGGCGGCTTCGGCCTTGGCCGCGGCGCTGGCCGAGGCGAGGGACTTCTTCGCCTTGGACACGCGCTTGGTCACGGCCTTCTTCGCCTTGCCGGCGGTCTTGCCGACGGCCTTTTCGGCCTGCTTGGCGGTCTTCTTCGCCGACTTCACGGCCTTGCTTGCGCGCTTGGTCACGGCGCTGCCGATTTCCTTCGCCTTGTCGGCGACGGCTTCGGCGGCATTGGAAAGGGTCGCGGTGACCCCGTTGCCGTTGCTCATTGTGTTTCCCTCGTCAGGTCTGTTACGGGCGGGGCGCCCGCCGGCGAAATGTAGCGCGAAGTTCGGGGCGTGTATGCAAGTTGATAAGCCGGGTGCGGTCGCGGGCTTTGCGGTCGGGAAGCGGGGGCGCCTGCGGCACCCTCCCCTGACTTCGCAGGGGAGGCAGAAGAGCCGGGGTCAGAACTTGCCGTAGTAGCCCTCTTTCAGCGCGTCGAAGAGGTTGGCCGCGGTGTGCATTTCGCCGTCGTATTCGATCTGCTCGTTGCCCGGGACCTCGACCACGCTGCCGTCGTCGAGCTCGAAGCGGTAGGTGGTGTTGGCAAGGTCCGCCTCCTTCACCAGCACACCCTGGAAGGCGGCGGGGTTGAAGCGGAAGGTGGTGCAGCCCTTCAGGCCCTTCTCGTGGGCGTAGCGGTAGATGTCCTTGAAGTCCTCGTACGGGTAGTCGGTGGGGACGTTGGCGGTCTTGGAGATGGACGAGTCCACCCACTTCTGGGCCGCGGCCTGGACGTCGACGTGCTCGGTGGGGGTGATGTCGTCGGCGGAGATGAAGTAATCGGGCAGCTTCGCGGCCGGGTCGTCGCTGAAGGGCATGGCCTTGGCGTTGACCAGCTCGCGGTAGGCCAGCAGTTCGAAGGAGAACACGTCGACCTTTTCCTTCGACTTCTTGCCCTCGCGGATCACGTTGCGGCTGTAGTGGTGGGCGAAGGACGGCTCGATGCCGTTGCTGGCGTTGTTGGCCAGCGACAGCGAGATGGTGCCGGTGGGGGCGATGGAGCTGTGGTGGGTGAAGCGGGCGCCGGTCTCGGCCAGGGCTTCGACCAGCTCCGGGGCCACGGTGGCGACCTGCTGCATGTAGCGGCTGTAGCGCGCGTGCAGCAGCTTGCCCTCGATCTTCTGGCCGATGCGCCAGCCGTCCTTCGCCATTTCCGGGCGCTTGCGCAGCATCTCGGCGGTGACCTCGAACTGCTCGCCCATGATCGGCGCCGGGCCCTTTTCCTGGGCCAGCGACAGGCCGGTTTCCCAGCCGGCGACGGCCATCTCGCGGGCGATGCGCTCGGTGAACTCGCACGACTGCGCGCTGCCGTACTTCATCTTCAGCATGGTCACCGTGGAGCCCAGGCCGAGAAAGCCCATGCCGTGGCGGCGCTTGCGCATGATCTCGTTGCGCTGCTGCTCCAGCGGCAGGCCGTTGACCTCGACCACGTTGTCGAGCATGCGGGTGAACACGCGCACGACTTCCTTGTATTCCTCCCAGTCGAACGTGGCCTGGTCGGTGAAGGGATTGCGCACGAACTTGGTCAGGTTGACCGAACCCAGCAGGCAGGCGCCGTAGGGCGGCAGCGGCTGCTCGCCGCAGGGATTGGTGGCGCGGATGTTCTCGCACCACCAGTTGTTGTTCATCTCGTTGACGCGGTCGATCAGGATGAAGCCCGGCTCGGCGTAGTCGTACGTCGAGACCATGATCATGTCCCACAGGTGCCGGGCCTTGATGTGGCCGTAGACCTTGCAGGCCACCAGGCCGTCGTCGCGGACGATGTAGTTCTGGTGCTGCGGCCAGTCGCGCCAGACCACCTGGTCGGCGCTGTCCAGATCGATGTCGCCGGCTTCCTTCTCGTTGATCGGGAATACCAGCGGCCAGTCGGCGTCGTGCTTGACCGCGTCCATGAAGCCGTCGGTGATCAGCAGCGACAGGTTGAACTGGCGCAGGCGGCCGTCCTCGCGCTTGGCGCGGATGAAGTCCTTCACGTCCGGGTGGCTGACGTCGAAGGTGCCCATCTGCGCGCCGCGGCGGCCGCCGGCGGACGAGACGGTGAAGCACATCTTGTCGTAGATATCCATGAAGGACATCGGCCCGGAGGTGTAGGCGCCGGCGCCGGCAACAAACGCGCCGCGCGGGCGCAGGGTGGAAAACTCGTAGCCGATGCCGCAGCCGGCCTTGAGGGTCAGGCCGGCCTCGTGAACCTTCTCGAGGATGCCGTCCATCGAGTCGACGATGGTGCCCGACACGGTGCAGTTGATGGTGCTGGTGGCGGGCTTGTGCTCCAGGGCGCCGGCGTTGGAGGTGATGCGGCCGGCGGGGATGGCCCCGCGGCGCAGCGCCCAGAGGAAGCGCTCGTTCCAGTACTGGCGCTTGTCGGCGGTGGGCTCGGCCTCGGCCAGGGCCTTGGCCACGCGCTGGTAGGTGCCGTCGATGTCGGCGTCCACCGCTTCACCGGTCTTGGTCTTGAGGCGGTACTTCTTGTCCCAGATGTCGGCCGAGGCCGGCTGCATGGGAATGTCCCGGCGGTCCTGGTTCTTGTTCACGGCCTCGAGTCGGACGCTGCTCATGCTGGTTGGATCTCCTTCCTGGTTCTGCCGGCCCGGGTCATCCCGGTGCCTGTTGTTCTTGTGGCTGGTTCGTCGCTTCTGTCGCGCAATTCCGTCGCGCATCGGGCGGGCCCGGGGCAGCGACGGCAAAGCCGCGCCGCAGGCATGCGTCGCGCCGGATTCAATGCTCTTTGCCGGTCGATCCTGCTCCCATCGCGCACCACCCCCCGTGGCGTCGTGTTCACACGAAAACCCGCACAACCCCCAATGCTTGGGCCTTACCTTCCTGGTCGACCCCAACATATTGTGGCCGAACGGGCATCCAAGCTACCCGGCACCCAGGGGGAAGTCAACCGCCGCCGGCGGAAATTGTGTGACCGCCGTCCGGGCGCGGTTTGGGGGCCGCGAAAGGGGGAGATGGGGCCGATTTCGGGGCGCGGAGACCCGGACAAACGCCCGCGGCCGGAACAGCTCCCACCGGCTGCCGCCATCGGCTTATCGGGCGCGCCGCTGGCGAACTTCATTGCCAATTCAAGGGTCCATGCGGAAACTGAACGCCTCACGCGCCCGGCCGCGCCGGGACCCCAACCCGCGCCGACGCGGCGCCGGAACCGGCACCGGAAGACACCATGCACGCTCCATCGACCCGCAAGACCCTGCTCGCCCTGACCCTGGCCGCCGCCTTCGGCGGCTTCGCCGCGACCGCGATCCGCAGCGGCCTGGACCAGCCGGCCCATGCCGAGACCGCGGCGCCGGCGGTACTGCCCGGCATCTCAGCCCTGCCCACGACCGTGGCCGGGCAGCCGCTGCCCTCGCTGGCGCCGATGCTGGAGAAGGTCACCCCGGCGGTGGTCAGCGTGCGCACGCGGCAGGTGGTGCGGGTCAGCCCCTTCGGCGACGATCCGTTCTTCCGCCGCATGTTCCCCGAGCTGACCCAGCAGCAGCTCAACCAGTCGCTGGGCTCGGGCGTGATCGTCGACGCGAAGAACGGCTACGTGCTGACCAACCACCACGTGATCGAGGGCGCCGACGACGTCACCGTGATCCTGGCCGACGGGCGCACGGTGAAGGCCGAATTCGTCGGCTCCGACCCCGACACCGACGTGGCGCTGATGCAGATCCACGCCGACAACCTCACCGCGATCCCGCTGGCCGACAGCGACGCGCTGCGGGTGGGCGATTTCGTGGTCGCGGTGGGCAACCCGTTCGGCCTCGGGCAGACGGTCACCTCGGGCATCGTCTCGGCGGTGGGCCGCAGCAACGTGCCGGGGGTAGGCTTCCAGAACTTCATCCAGACCGACGCCTCGATCAACCCCGGCAACTCCGGCGGCGCGCTGGTCAACCTCAACGGCCAGCTGGTCGGCATCAACACCGCCAGCTTCAACCTGCAGGGCAGCATGGCCGGCAACATCGGCCTGGGCTTCGCGATCCCCTCGGACCTGGCCAGCGGCGTGATGCAGCAGCTGCTGGCCAACGGCGGCGTGGTCCGCCGCGGCACGCTGGGCATCGAGACCCAGGACGTGGACGAGCGCATCGCCAAGTCGCTGGGGCTGGACGTGGCCCGCGGCGCGGCGGTGACGCGGGTGTATCCGGAGTCGGCCGGCAAGGACGCGGGCCTGCAGCCGGGCGACGTGATCGTGGCCGCCAACGGCCGGCATATCGACAACGGCGAGATGCTGCGCAACTTCCAGGGCCTGCAGCCGGCGAACGCGAAGGTGACCCTGGACGTGCGCCGCGACGGCAAGCCGCTGCAGCTGTCGGCGACCCTGCGCGAGCAGCCGCACGAACTGGAAGGCAAGGACCTCGACCCGCGCCTGGCCGGCGCCAGCTTCGCCGAGCTGCCCGAAACCGCGCGCCGCAGCGGCGTGAGCGGGGTGCTGGTCTCCGAGGTCGCGCGCGGCAGCCGCGCCGAGCGCAACGGGCTGCGCAAGGGCGACATCGTGCTGGCGGCCAGCAGCGGCGGGTTCAGCGACCTGCCCGGCTTCCGCGCCAGCCTCGGCAACGAGCCGCAGCAGCTGGTGCTGCGCGTCCTGCGCGGCGGCCGCCCGGGCACGCTGCCGATGCGCTGACGCGCCGCCGGGGCATCACGCGTCGCCAACCCGGCTTCGGCCATCATGGCCCGCAACTGTCCGTCCACCTACCGGAGCCCGCAGATGAACCCCACCCACACCGACAACCTCAAGAGCAACCTCGGCGAGGCCAGCGACCACCTCAAGCAGGCCGCCAGCCACGCCGGCGACGCGATCCGCGGCGCGGCCAACGTCGCCGGCGACGAAGTGCGCCTGGGCAAGGCGAACGTGAAATCCGAACTGGCTGACGGCGCGCTGTCGGGCATCGCTGCGCTGGAGGAAGGCGCCGGTGCCGCGCGCGAGCAGGTCGACCAGCTGATGGACAAGGGCCGCGACCTGGTCGACAGCGCCGCCGACCTGATCCGCGAGCGCCCGATCGCCTCGTTCGGCGTCGCCTTCGCCGCCGGCTGGATCATCGCCAAGCTCGCCCGCAGCGGCGACAAGTAAACCGCGATCCATGCTGCGAAGGGGAAGCAGGTGACCGCACGCGAGGATGCGCCCGCCGACGCGGCGGGTGCCGACACCGACGACACGCCACCGCACCTGGACGAAAGCGTGCGCCGCATCGGCGCCGCCGGCCGGGCGACGCTGGACTCGGCGCTCGATACCGGCCGCGCGCTGCGCAAGCTGGTGTCGGCCGACATCGCGCTGGCGCGCAGCGCGCTGGGTCGCGCGCTGGCGTGGGTGGCGGTGACGATCGTGTTCGGCGCCTCGGCCTGGCTGCTGTCGATGGGCGTGCTGACCGCGCTGCTGCACTCGCTGGGACTGTCGTGGCTGGCCGCATTCGCGATCTGCGCGACGCTGAGCCTGGCCGTCACCGCCTTCGCCATCTGGCGGGTGTCGGTGTTCTTCGACCACGCGGGCATGCACGCCACCCGCCGGCAGCTGGCGCGGCTGGGCATCGGCGACGAGAACGACGACGACGATGAAGACGGCAACGCCGCCCCGGCGGGTGCACGATGAACTACAAGGCGATCCGCCGTCGGGTCGAGCGCACCGAGCAGCTGGTCGAAGGCCGCGCGCTGCAGACCGGGGAACGCGCCAAAGCGCTCAAGGCCACCTGGCGCGAGAGCTGGACGCCGACGCGGATCATCCTCGGCGGCCTGGCCGCGGGGTTCCTGACCGGCCGCGCCGATCCGAGCCGGGCACTGAAGCAGATCGGCGCGGGCGGCCGCTGGATCCAGCTGGTCGGCGCCCTGTCGGGCCTGCTGGCCTCGCTGCAGTCGAGCGTGGCCGCCGCCACCGCCGACACGGCCAGCGACCACGCCGAACAGGCGGCGGACGAGGCCGGCGACGCGGCCAGCGCGGCGCAGGCCGCGGCAGGCGAAGCGCCCGCACCCGCGCAGGCCGAACACGCCGCCGAACCACCGCTGCCGCGCAGCGACCGCCGCCGCCCCGACCCGACCTGGGACACGCGCCCGGCCCCCGCCGAGGCGGCGACCGAAATCTCCGAACGCTGACCGGTTCCACATCCGCCGAGGCCCCGCTTGAACGCGCAGGAACCGATCCACGCGAACGCCGCCGCCAGCGGCGAAAGCCTGCCTCCCGCCCCGCCGCCGCGCCCGCGCGCCCCGACTGCGCTGGTGGTGCTGGCCACGCTAGCGGTCGGCTACACGCTGTGGGCGGCGCAGGCGTTGCTGCTGCCGATCCTGCTGGCGATGTTCTTCGCCCTGGTCGGCAACCCCATCCTGCGCGGGCTGCGCAGGCTCTGGATCCCGCGCTTCATCGGCGCGCTGCTGCTGCTCCTGTTCGGCCTGGCCGCGGCGGTGATGCTGGGCCGGCAGCTGATCGTGCCGGCCAGCGAATGGATCCAGCAGGCACCGAAGGAACTGCGCCTGCTGGCCCCGAAGATCAAGCAGATGACGCAGCCGATGCAGCAGGCCAACCAGGCCGCGCAGACCTTCGCGCAGGTGACCACCAGCGACAGGAAGCCGCCGAAGGTGCAGGTGGTCACGATCCAGGACGCCGATCCGTGGAAGTCGCTGACCGCGACGCCGAAGATGCTCGCCTCGGTGCTGGCGGTGGTGCTGCTGACGTTCTTCTTCATGGTCTTCGGCGAAAACCTGCAGCGCAACGCGATCGCGCTGCTGCCCACGCGCCAGCGCAAGAAGATCACCGTCGGCATCCTGCAGGCGATCGAGCGCGAGATCTCGCGCTACGTCTTCACCATCACCGTGATCAACACCGCGGTCGGCATGATCCTGGCCGGCGCGCTGCACTGGCTGGGCGTGGAACTGCCCGAGGCGCTGCTGTGGGGCACGCTCGCGGCGCTGCTGAACTTCGCCCCCTACGTCGGCCCGCTGATCGGCGTGGTGCTGATGCTGCTGATGGGCTTCATCACCTACGACGAGATCGGCCCCTCGCTGCTGCCGGCGGCGATCTACCTGGGCCTGCATACGCTGGAAGGCCAGCTCATCACCCCGATCATCCTCGGCCGCCACATGGCGCTGTCGCCGCTGATCCTGATCCTGGCGCTGATGCTGTTCGGCTGGCTGTGGGGAATCATCGGCCTGCTGCTGGCCGTGCCGCTGCTGGTGTGCGTGAAGCTGGTGCTGGCGCGGATCGAGGGACTGGAGGGCTGGGCGCGGCTGCTGGAATAGCCGCCGCGCGCTGCGGTTGCGGTTGCGGTTGCGGTTGCGGTGTTGATGTTGCTGCTTTTGCCGTTGCTGTTCCGCTTCTGAAGATCCCGCCACCGTTTCGAAAATCCGGAGACCCGGAGGGCGCCGCACATGGATGTGCGGCGTTTTTCTACAAGACAAGGATGTCTTGTAGAAAAATCCCTTCATCAATGCCTGACCGGGTTTGCCTTGGGCACAAAGCGTTTTCTTTGGTTCGTTTCTTTGACGCTTATCAAAGAAATGAACTCGGCCGCGCAGCGGGCGAAACGCTCTTGATCCTATCTTTTGCTGTGTTGCTTCGACAAGCGAAAAGCAAGGGTCAAAGGCTTAAGCGAAAGTCAAAAGCTTCCGCCTGAAGGCGGCTTCATTTCTTTAGCTGATGCCGCTGCCGGACGCCTCCCGGAGCCCGCCCCGGCCCATCGCCGCGCGGCATCGTAGAATGCCCCCGTGAGCTTTCCCGTCCGCGCCATCACCCTCGACCTCGACGACACCCTCTGGCCGTTCGCGCCCATCGGCGAACGCATCGAGCGCGTGCTCGACGCCTGGATGCGCGAACACAGCCCGGCCACCGCGCTGCGGTTTCCCGTTGCAGGAATGCGCGCGCTGCGCGATCGCGTGTCCAGCGAAAACCCGCAGCTCGCCCACGACCTCGGCGCGCAGCGCCGGCTGACGCTGGAAGCCGCGCTGCGCGAGAGCGGCGGCGATCCGGCGCTGGCCGATGCCGCCTACGAGGCGTTCTACGAGGCCCGCAACCAGGTCGAGTGCTATCCGGACGCGATCGATGCGCTCGAACGCATCGCCGCGCGGGTGCCGGTGGCGGCGGTGACCAACGGCAACGCCGACCTCGACCGCATCGGGCTGGGGCACCACTTCCGCTTCAACCTCGGCCCGCGCGAGCACGGCGCGGCCAAGCCCGAGGCCAGCATCTTCCACGCCGCCTGCGCGCGGCTGGGCTGCGCGCCGGGCGAGGTGCTGCACGCGGGCGACCACATCGAGATGGACGTGCTCGGCGCCGCGCGCGCGGGGCTGCGCAGCTGCTGGATCGATCGCGAATCGCGCGACTGGCCGCACGAGGACATCCGCCCGGACCTGCACTTCGACACCCTTTCCGCGCTGGCCGACTGGCTCGACGCGGCTTCGCCCCCACTTCCCAAGGCTGCCAACGCATGACCCTGCCCACCGGTTTCGCCGAGCGCGACCCGGCGCTGACGCTGCGCCCGCTGTATTTCGTCAACCGCGACGGCCTGGAGGCCTGGCACGCGCGCCAGCCGCCCGCGCTGGTGCAGTGGATGCGGGCGCACGGCTTCGACGCCGCGTCCGGTTCGCAGCTGACCCTGCCCGGCAGCGAGGGCGCGCTGGCTGGCGCGGTCCTGGGCATCGGCGACGCGCTCGATCCGTTCTCCTACGCGCACGCGCCGCGGGCGCTGCCGGCCGGGCACTGGGAGCTGAGCGGCGAACTCGACGACGACGCCCGCCGCGCGCTGCAGCTGGGCTGGGGCCTGGGCGCGTACAGCTTCACCCGCTACCGCGACGCGACGCGCACGCCGGCGCAGCTGGTCGCGGGCGAACTCGACCCGGAAGTGGCGGACATCCTCGCCGCCTGCCTGCGCGTGCGCGACCTGGTCAACACGCCGACCCAGGACATGGGACCGCAGGAGCTGGAGGACGTCGCGCGCGGGATGGCGGACAGGCACGGCGCAAAGTTCGAAAGCATCGTCGGCGACGAATTGCTGGAACAGAACTTCCCCTCGATCCACGCCGTCGGTCGCGCCTCGCACCGCGCGCCGCGGCTGATCCGCCTGGACTGGGGCAGTGATGCGCACGAACACGTGGTGCTGGTCGGCAAGGGCGTGTGCTTCGACACCGGCGGCCTGGACATCAAGGGCGCCGACGGCATGCGCAACATGAAGAAGGACATGGGCGGCGCCGCACACGCACTGGCGCTGGCCGAACTGGTGATGGCGCGCAAGCTGCCGCTGCGGCTGACGCTGCTGGTGCCGGCGGTGGAGAACGCGATCGGGCCGGACGCGTTCCGCCCCGGCGAAGTGGTCGCCACGCGCAAGGGCGTGAGCGTGGAAATCGACAACACCGACGCCGAAGGGCGCGTGATCCTGGCCGATGCGCTGGCGCTGGCCGGCGAACTGGCGCCGGCGCTGCTGCTCGACTTCGCCACGCTCACCGGCGCCGCGCGCATCGCGCTGGGCCCGGACGTGCCGGCGCTGTACAGCAACGACGACGCGCTGGCCGACGCCTGGCTTGCCGCCGCCGCGCGCGTGCGCGACCCGATGTGGCGGATGCCGCTGTGGCGCCCGTACCTGCGCTACCTGACCAGCCACGTCGCCGACATCGCCAACGGCAGCTCCACGCGCATGGCCGGCAGCATCACCGCGGCGCTGTACCTGGAACGCTTCGTGCCCGCGGCGCAAAAGTGGGCGCACGTGGACGTGTACGCATGGAATGACAGCGACCGCCCGGGCCGCCCCTGCGGCGGCGAGGCACAGGGCCTGCGCGCGGCGTTCGAGATGCTGAAGCGGCGCGGCGCCGTAGCCTGACGCCCCGGTTTTTGTAGGAGCGGCTTCAGCCGCGAGCTTTGGCTCACTCCCTGCGAAGGCAGGGGGAGGGGCAACAGCAAAAGCTCGCGGCTGAAGCCGCTCCTACAGCCAGCCCTTCTGCCGCGCCAGCCGGAAGGCCTCGATGCGGTTGCCGACGCCCAGCTTGCCGATCGCCTCGGACAGGTAGTTGCGCACCGTGCCGTGGGAGAGATTGAGCTGGGCGGCGATGTCGTTCGCGGACTTGCCCTCGCCGGCCAGGCGCAGCACCTGGCGCTCGCGGTCGTTGAGCGGGTCGGCGTCGCTCCAGGCGTCGAGCGCCAGCTGCGGGTCGATCGCGCGGCCGCCGCGGTGGACCTTGCGCAGCGCTTCGGCCAGGTCCTCGGCCGGCGCGTCCTTGAGCAGGTAGCCGGACACGCCGGCGTCGAGCGCGCGGCGCAGGAAGCCGGCCCGCGCGAACGTGGTGACGATGACGACCTTCGTCGCCAACTCGTGGCGCTGCACGCGCTGGGCGAGCTCCAGGCCGGTGAGGCCGGGCATCTCGATGTCGGTGACCAGCACGTCGGGCTGCAGGCGCTGCAGCTCGCGCCAGGCGGCCTCGCCGTCGGCTGCGGCGCCGAGCACTTCGATGTCCGACTCCAGCCCGAGCAGCGCCGACAGGGCGCCGCGCACCATCGCCTGGTCCTCGGCGAGCAGGATGCGGATCACGTGCGAAGCCTCGCTTGCGGCGGCATGCGTGGCGGGCTCACGTGGCGTGCCCGCCGGCGATCGCGTGGCGGTCGCGCGCTTCGGCTTCGGCATCATCGGCATCATCGGCATCGGCGGCGGGCGTCGCTTCCGGCTCCGGTCCCGCCGCCATCAGCGGCAGCCGCAGCCGCAGCCGCGTGCCCTGCCGGCGCGGCGATTCGATTGCCAGCGTGCCGCCCATCCGGGCGATGCGTTCGCGCATGCCGACCAGGCCGTTGCCGTCCGCACCGATGCCGCCGACGCCGTCGTCGACCACCGCCACCTCCAGCTGGTCGCCGTCCCGCGCGAAGGTGATCCGGGCGGCGCCCGCGTGCGCGTGGCGGGCGATGTTGGTGGCCGCTTCACGCAGCACCAGCGCCAGGCCGCGCTCGATGTCGGGCGACAGCCCAACCGGCGGCGCGTCGTAGTCCAGGTGCACGCTGGAGGATTCGAGCATCAGCCGCGCCGAAGCCAGCTCCGCGGCCAGGTCCGCCGCGCGGATGCCGGTGACCGCGCTGCGCACTTCGGCGAGGGCGTGGCGGGCGACGGCCTCGGCGTCCTCCAGCTCGCGCTTCGAGGCGGCCGGGTCGCGGTCGAACAGCTTGCGCGACAGTTCCAGCTTCAGCGTGATCAGCGACAGCGTGTGGCCGAGCAGGTCATGCAGGTCGCGGCCGATGCGCTCGCGCTCGGCGGTGGCGGCCAAGCGCCGCACCTCGTCGTGCGAGAGCCGGATCGCGGCGTCCTTTTCCTGCGTGCTGCGCTCGACGTTGACCACCATGCCGATGACCAGCGTCATGGCCGGGATCCAGATCATGGTCTGCCACGGATAGCCGATCCACCACGCCAGTCCGACGAAGGCGACGTTGAGCGCCGCCAGCTGCAGCAGGTAGGTCACGGCGGACTGTTTGCCGCCCATGCGCAGCATCACGCAGCCGAAGATGAAATAGCTGATGCCCGCCGGATACCACGCGAGCAGCGCCATGCTGAGCAGCGCCATGCCCAGCGCCGCACGCCACGACGTGCGTCGCGGCGCCAGCAGGCAGCGCGCGTACAGCAGCAGGAACACCGGATAGGTGGCCAGCGTCAGCAAGGCCCAGCGCAGCGTGTAGCCACCGGAGAACAGCGGGGTGATGAACACCCACACCGACCAGGCCAGGTGGATGGCCTCGTTCCAGGGCGATTTGCCCAGGCGCATCTCGCAGGCGATGCGCGAATCGGGCGCGGGCCTGAGCCATGCGGGGAGCGATCCCGGATTCACCCTTGTCCTCCACAACCTGCGCCGGCGGCCATGATGCCGCATCGGCGCCGCGGCGGCAGCGCGGCCACGGCCGCGGGCCGGGCGCGGCCTGCCGTGTCAGCGCAATTCCACATGGTCGAGGAAGAACTCGAACTCGCCCGCCGGCTTCCCGGCCGCGAACGCGATCGCGCGCAGCTGCGCCAGGTCCGCGCCGGCGAAGCCGTCCAGCGGCAGCCGCACCTCGGACCATTCCTCTCCCGCGGTGAACGCCTGCATGCTCGGCATGCCCTGCATCGACGGCCCGGAGAACAGCATCGCGCTGTAGCGGCGGCCGTCGCCGCGGACCTTGAACACCAGTTCGGTGCGCGCGGTGAAGTCGAGCGCCGGCATCGCCTCGCCGCCGGGGAAGACGATCGCGCCCGCCCACGGATAGGCGAAGCCGGGCCTGATCTCGCCGCGCACCGCCAGCGCGCCGCTCGAGCCGTCGGCGCCGCCGGCCACCAGGTCGTGCGAGGCCACGGACGCACCGCCGGCGATGGCGTCGGTGGTCGACTGCCACATGCCGACGCCGGCGTCGATCGCATCGCCGTCGAAGTCGGCGAGCAGCGTTTCGTCCAGCGCGGACGCGGCCGGCGCGGCGGCACTGGCGGCCACGCGCTCGACTGCATGGCCGTTCTTCCACACGGTATCGATCGCGCGCGTGGCGGTGATGTCGGCCAGCGGATTGCCTTCGACCAGCAGCAGGTCCGCGCGCAGGCCCGGCGTGATGCGACCGCGGTCGTCGAGGCCGAAGGCGCGCGCGGTCGCGGCGGTGGCCGCGTTCAACGCCTCGGCCGGGCTCAGGCCGGCGCGCACGAGCAGCTCCAGCTCACCGTGCATGCTGGCGCCGTGCGTGGTGCCCGGGTTGCCGGCGTCGGTGCCGGCGAGGATGGTGACGCCGGCGGCGTGCAGGGCGGCGACGGACGCCAGCAGCCGTTCCGCCAGCGCCGGATCGCGTGCGTGCAGCGGGAAGCTGGCCTCCAGGGTGGCGACCTGTTCGTTTCCAAGCCACGGCTGCAGGCGCGGGTCGTCGGCCAGCCTCGCACCTTCGCCGGAGCCGGCGATGCCCATCAGCACCGACAGCGTCGGGATCACGAAGCTGTCGTGGCTGCGCGCGGCCTTTGCGAATGCCTCGTCCACCGGCGCGTCGATGAAGATGTGTGCCAGGCCGTCGGCGCCGGCCTCGACAGCCTGCATCGCAGGCGCCCTGCCCGACACGTGCACCACCGCCAGCCTGTCGTTGCGGTGCGCGGCGTCGATGGCCGCGGCCACCTGCGCGGGCGCAAGCGTCGGCATGCGCATCCCGGTGCCGTAGGCGCCGAGGTCCTCGACGATGATCTTGATGTAGTCCGAACCCTCCGCCACGCGCGCGTCGACGAAGGCGCCTGCATCGCCGTCGGCCGCCAGGGTCGGCACGTCCATGCCGTACTGGGTGCCGTGGCCGCCGGGCGCGGTGACCGCGGCGCCGGCGGACCACAGGTCGGCCCGGCTGGTGCCCGCCAGCGATCCGCGCTGCTGCTCGATCTGCGGCAAGCGGTTCCAGTCGCCGAGCATGTCCAGTTCGGTGGTGACGCCGAAGCGCAGCGCGTCGGAACGCGCGTTGCCCCAGCTGTGCACGTGCGCGTCGACCAGGCCCGGCAGCAGGGTCTTGCCGGCGCCGTCGACGACATCCAGTCCTTCCGGTATCCGTGCATCGGCGCCGACCGCCGCGATGCGGCCGTCTCGCACCACGACGTTGGCACGCTCGATCGCGCGCTCTCCGTCGAACACGCGCACGTCGCGGATCGCGAAGCTGTTGTCCCGCGGCGCCGGCTCGGCCGCGGTCGTGGACGACGGCTGCTGCGGCGCCGGTCGCTCCTGCACCAGCACCGCGGCGGTGAGCGCGGCGACGAGGGTCGCGGCGGCGGTGAGTTCGGGCCAGGATTTCATGGGTCGATTCCTCTTGGAGAATGGAGTCATGACACGACGGGCGCGGGCGGCGGATGTGACCGGCGACTGCGCGGCATCGCCTTGCATCGCCTCAGCCGGTGCGCGCGAGCCGCGCACGCGCCAGCACGAACAGCGCCACCGTCACCACCGCCAGCACGCCTACGTGCACCACCAGCGCGGTGTCGTCGTCCATGCCCACCACCGTCAGCGCGATCTGGCCCAGGTGGTACGCCGGCCAGGCCGGAGCGGCGCTCGCAAGCACATCCGGCAGCATCGTCAGCGGCAGCCACAGCCCGGACAGGAACGCCATCGGCAGGAAGATCAGGTTGACCACCGCCGGCGCCGCGTTACCGCCGACCAGGGTGCCGATGAACAGCCCGAGCGCGCAGAACGGCAGCGCGCCGAGCATGTCCACCACCAGCAGCAGCGCCCACTGGCCAGGTTGCAGCGAGACGCCGGCGAGCAGGAACGCCAGCGCGCCGAGCAGCAGCGACACGATCGCCGAGAACAACATCGCCATCGCCATCTTCGCCAGCAGGTAGGCCCCGGGCGGCATCGGCAGCGCGCGCTTGAACGTCAGGAAGCCGCGCTCGCGCTCGATCGCCACGGTCACGCCGAAGCCGAACAGGCCGGCGCCCATGACACCGAATGCGCCGTAGGTCGCGAGCAGGTAGCGGGCGGCGTCTTCGTTGCCTGAGTTCAGCACCACCCCGAACAGCAGGTAGAACAACGCCGGGAACAGGATCGTCGGCAGCGCGAAGATCGGCGTGCGCAGCAGATGCAGGAACTCGTACTTCGCTTCCAGCAGGTAGCTGCGCAGCGTGCGGTGGCGGATCGGTTCGGCGACGGCGTGCATCATGCGGCCTCCCTGTGCGCGTCATCGCTGACGTCTTCGCGGGTGAGTTCGAGGAACGCGTCGGCGAGGCCGGCGCGCTGGACTTCGAGTTCGGACAGGGTCGCGTCTTCGGCGAGCAGGCGGCGGACGACATCCTCGGCGGCGTCGGTGACGATCTCGACCCTGTCGCTCTTCTCGTGGGAGCGGCCAAGGCCGCGATCGCCTACAGCATCTGAGGGCATCGCGCCTGCATCGACCGCTCCGGCATCCGCCAGTGCAGCGTCGACCGCGCGCGCGGAACGGACTTCCGGCCACGCGGCGATGCGCGCGGCGTCCAGCGTCGTCAGGCAGCGGATGCGCCGCGCCGAGACGTGCCGGCGCACCTCGTCCATGGCGCCGGCGGCGACCACGCGGCCGTGCGCGAGCACCGTCACCCGGTCGGCCAGCGCCTCGGCCTCCTCCAGGTAATGGGTGGTCAGCAGCACCGCGCAGCCCTGCGCCACCAGTTCGCGCAGCGCGCGCCACAGGGTCTGGCGCGCCTCGATGTCCAGGCCGGTCGTGGGTTCGTCCAGGAACAGCACGCGCGGATTGCCGCACACCGCCAGCGCAAACTGCACGCGCCGCTGCTGGCCGCCGGACAGCTTGCCGTAGCGGCGATCGAGCAGGCCGTCGAGGCCGCCCAGCGCGACGCAGTCGGCGACGCTGCGCGGGTTCGGATAATAGCTGCGGGTGAGGTCGAGCAGTTCGCGCACCTTGAGCGTTTCCTGCAGCGCGGCGGACTGCAGCATCACGCCGGCGCCTCGGCGCGCGTCGAGGCGCCCGGGCAAGCGCCCGAACAGCGTCGCCTCGCCCGCGTCGGGCTGCATGAGCCCGAGCAGCAGCGCCACCGCGGTGCTCTTGCCGGCGCCGTTGGCGCCCAGCAGCGCCAGTACCTGGCCGGCGGCCAGCGACAGGTCGACGCCGTCGAGCGCCACCACCTTGCCGTACTGCTTGCGCACGCCGCGCAGGCTTGCCAGTTCGATCGATCCGCCTTCCATCCGCCCGCCCCGTGCATGTGATGACGGTGACGATAGGCAGCCGGCGCCGCGGACTGCAGTCGCGGCGGTCATGCATCGCGCATGACAGGCGTCAGGTGACACGGGCGCGCGGCCGGCATAGCCTGCGTCCTGCAGCGTCGGCATCCCGGGCTTTTGGAATGCCGGTTACGTTTGCCGATTGTCCCGGGGGCTTTTGCAATGCGACGGCATCCCCGCGTGACAATCGGCCCATCCGCGCGAACCACGCATCAAGTGACTTCCGGCCATTTGGTCCACGCACCGGTTGCCGTCACACTCGTCGCTTTCCTCCGTCACGGTCCACGATGAACACGAATGCCGAACTGCTGAAGGAACTGCGCATCGACCGCAAGGCGCCGCCACCGCCGTCGCGGCGCGGACTGTGGATCGCGCTGGCCGTGGTCGCGGTGCTGCTGCTCGTCGCCGGCGCGGCGTGGGCGATCTTCGGCCGCGACCGCGGCATCGAAGTGCAGGTGGCCACCGTGCAGGCGATCGGCGGCAGCGGCGGCTCGGCCTCGGTGCTCGACGCCACCGGCTACGTGGTCGCGCGGCGCATGGCCACGGTGTCGGCCAAGATCACCGGCAAGGTGCTCGACGTGCGGATCGAGGAAGGCCAGCGCGTGGAGGAAGGCGACATCATGGCCACGCTCGACCCGGTCGACGCCGACGCCGAGCGCGCGCTCGCCGCCTCGCAGCTGGCCGCCGCGCGCAGCCAGATCGGCGGCGTGCAGGCGCAGCTGCACGAGGCGGAGGTCGATGCAAAGCGCCTGGCCACCCTGGTGGGACAGCAGCTGGTGTCGAAGTCGCAGTACGACCAGGCCGTGGCCCAGCGCGATGCACTGCGCGCGCAGCTGGCCACGGCCAAGCGCAATGCGAACGTGGCCGCCGACCGCCTGGCGATCGCCGACAACGGCGTCGACAACACCATCGTGCGCGCGCCATTCGCCGGCGTGGTCACGGCCAAGGCCGCGCAGCCGGGCGAGATCGTGTCGCCGCTGTCGGCCGGCGGCGGCTTCACCCGCACCGGTATCGGCACCATCGTCGACATGGATTCGCTGGAAGTCGAAGTCGACGTCGGCGAGGCCTTCATCGGCCGGGTCAAGCCGAAGATGCCGGTCGAGGCCACGCTCAACGCCTATCCGGACTGGAAGATCCCGGCCGAGGTCATCGCCATCATCCCCGCCGCCGACCGCGGCAAGGCCACGGTCAAGGTGCGCATCGCGCTCAAGCAGAAGGATCCGCGCATCGTGCCCGACATGGGCGTGCGCGTGAGCTTCCTCGAGGCCGCGAAGCCCGAATCGGCGCAGCAGCCGCAGGGCGTGCGCGTGCCGTCGGCGGCCATCGTCGAACGCGGCGGCCGGGACGTGGCGTTCGCGCTCGACGACGAAGGCAACCATGTCGAACAGCGCGAGCTGAAGACCGGCATGGCGATGGGCGACGACCGCCAGGTGCTGTCGGGCCTGGTGGCCGGCGACGCGGTGGTGCTTGATCCACCGGATGAACTGGAAGACGGCTCGGCGGTCACGATGGCCGCGGATGCCGAAGAGTAGCCGCGCCCGGGCCCCGGCCCGGCGCGCACCACACACATCGCCGGGCGCGGCCCGGCCCACAGCGAGGCACGCACCATGTCGACCCTGGTCACCACCCGCGGACTCACCAAGACCTACCAGCGAGGGCCCGAGAAGATCGAGGTGCTGCACGGCATCGACCTCGACATCCCCAAGGGCGACTTCGTCGCGCTGATGGGGCCCTCGGGTTCGGGCAAGACGACGCTGCTCAACCTGATCGGAGGCCTGGACACGCCAACCTCGGGCGAGATCGAGATCGAGGGCGAACGCATCGACCGGATGGGCGCCGGGCAGCTGTCGAACTGGCGCAGCCGCCACGTCGGCTTCGTGTTCCAGTTCTACAACCTGATGCCGATGCTCACCGCGCAGAAGAACGTCGAACTGCCGCTGCTGCTGACAAACCTCGGCGGCGCGCAGCGCAAGCGCAACGCCGAGATCGCGCTGCAGCTGGTGGGCCTGGCCGACCGCGGCAGGCACAAGCCCAACGAGTTGTCCGGCGGCCAGCAGCAGCGCGTGGCGATCGCGCGCGCGATCGTCTCCGACCCCACCTTCCTGATCTGCGACGAGCCCACCGGCGACCTCGACCGCCATTCGGCCGAGGAGATCCTGCAGCTGCTGCAGGTGCTCAACCGCGACCACGGCAAGACCATCATCATGGTCACGCACGACCCCAAGGCCGCCGAATACGCCACCCATACCGTGCACCTGGACAAGGGCGAGCTGGTGGACGCACCGGCGATGGCGCACTGATGTTCCGCCCCTCCCCCTGCGAAGGCAGGGGGAGGCTGGGAGGGGGTGCCGTGGGCGCCGACGTTCTCTCCGGAGAATTCCGCCGGTGCCCGCGCAACCCCTCCCCAGCCCTCCCCTGCCTCCGCAGGGGAGGGAGCCTAGGAGACCGACATGAAATACTTCTCGCTGATCTGGGCCCAGCTGTTCCGCAGCAAGACACGCACCCTGCTGACGCTGCTGTCGGTGGTGGCGGCGTTCCTGCTGTTCGGGATGCTCGATTCGGTGCGCGTGGCGTTCAACTCCGGCGGCAGCGTCGAGGGCGCCAACCGCCTGATCGTCGCCTCGCGGCTGTCGATCACGCAATCGCTGCCGATCCGCCTGCTGCCGCAGATCGAGGCCGTGCCCGGGGTCAACAAGGTCGCCTACGCAATGTGGTTCGGCGCGATCTACCAGGACCCGAAGAACTTCTTTCCCAGCTTTTCCGTCTCGGACAATTATTTCGAGCTCTACCGCGACTTCGACGTGCCCGCCGAGCAGCTGCAGGCCTATCAGAAGAACCAGACCGGTGCCATCGTCGGTGCGTCGCTGGCCAAGCGCTTCGGCTGGAAGATCGGCGACACCATTCCGATGCAGGCCACGATTTTTCCCCGTGGCGGCAGCAACGAATGGCCGCTGCAGCTGGAGGGGATCTTCACCGCCCGCAACAAGGAAGAGAGGGGCGCGGAGAACCAGATGTTCCTGCACTGGAAGTATTTCGACGAAGCCAACGACTACATCAAGAGCGAGGTCAGCTTCTTCACCGTGCAGTTGGCCAACCCGAACCAGGCCTCCCGGGTGGCGCGCGCGATCGACGCGCTGTCGGCCAACTCCGACCACGAGACCAAGAGCCAGAGCGAGTCGGAGTTCCAGCAGGCCTTCGCCAAGCAGTTCGCCGACATCGGCCTGATCGTCACCTCGATCATGGGCGCGGTGTTCTTCACCCTGCTGCTGCTCACCGGCAACACCATGGCGCAGGCGGTACGCGAGCGCGTACCGGAGCTGGCCGTGCTCAAGACGCTCGGCTTCAAGGACGGCACCGTGCTGGTGCTGGTGATGGTCGAGTCGGTGCTGCTGGTGGTGCTGGGCGGGCTGGTCGGGCTGGGGCTGGCGGCGGTGATCATGCCCGGCGTGGCTGCGGCCAGCGGCGGCACGATCTCGCTGCCGCAGGTGCCGACCCAGACCTGGCTGCTCGGCCTGGGGCTGATGCTGGCGATCGGCATCGTGGTCGGGCTGCTGCCCGCGCTGCGCGCCAAGCGCCTGAAGATCGTCGACGCACTGGCCGGGCGCTGAGCATGCGACGCAAACATCCGCGCGAAGGCATCGCGCATCGCCGGGACGGCGCGCAACGCGCATCGACTGGCCGTATGAACACGAGGTGGCACCCATGAAGAAGCAATGGCTGTGGAACCTGCTTTCGATCGCATTGCTGCTCGTCGGCCTGGCGGTCTGGATCATGCTGCCGTGGCAGGGCGTGCTCGCGGTCGCGGTGCTGCTCGCGCTGTGGCTGCTGTTCACGCGCAGCGGCCGGCTCGCGCTCGCCGCCGCGAAGATCGGCATCGCCAGCCTGCCGCAGCGCTGGGGCGCCTCGTCGGTGATCGTGGTCGGCATCGCCGGCGTGGTCGGCGTGCTGGTGGCGATGCTGGCGATGGGTGAAGGCTTCCAGGCCACACTCGGCAGCACCGGCGACGAGGTTTCCACGATCGTGCTGCGCGGCGGCTCGCAGGCCGAAACCAACTCGGTGATCACCCGCGACCAGGTGCCGCTGGTCAGCGCCCTGGCCGGTATTTCCAAAGACGCCGAGGGCCACCCGCTGGTCTCGCCGGAACTGTCGCAGGTGGTGAACCTGCCGTCGAAGGACGACGGCACCGACGTCAACGCGCAATTCCGCGGCGTCGGCAAGTTGGCCTGGACGGTGCACGACAAGGTCAAGATCATCGAAGGCCGCAAGTTCAAGCCCGGCCTGCGCGAGATCGTGGTCGGCCAGGGCGCGCGCGGCCAGTTCCGCGGCCTCGACGTGGGCAAGACGCTGCGGCTGGGCAACCAGGACTGGACGGTGGTCGGCGCCTTCGCCTCGGGCGACGCGCACGATTCGGAGATGTGGACCGACGCCGAGACGCTGGGCTCGACCTACAACCGCAGCGCCTACCAGTCGATCAGCGTGCGCAACGACGGCAAGGCGGGCGTGGCGGCGTTCAAGGCCGCGATGGACGCCGACCCGCGCCTGAAGCTCGATGTCGAAACCACCCACGACTACTACGCCAAGCAGAGCGGCGGATTGAGCAAGCTGATCAACATCCTCGGCACGGTGATCGGCGCGATCATGGCGATCGGCGCAGTGTTCGGCGCGCTCAACACCATGTACGCGGCGGTGGCCGGGCGCGCGCGCGAGATCGCGACGATGCGCGCGATCGGTTTCCGCGGCCTGCCGGTAGTGCTGGCGGTGATGCTGGAAACGATGCTGCTGGCACTGGTCGGCGGCGTCCTCGGCGGGCTGGTGGCCTGGGCGATCTTCAACGGCTACAGCGTCAGCACGCTGGGCAGCAACTTCAGCCAGGTGGTGTTCCAGTTCAAGGTCTCGCCGGAGCTGCTGTGGACGGGCCTGAAGTGGGCGCTGGGCATCGGCCTGGTCGGCGGGTTGTTCCCGGCCCTGCGCGCGGCGCGGCTGCCGGTGACCACGGCGCTGCGGGATGCCTGATGGACGCTGACCCGGCTTCGCTGTCGAACGCGGGACTCGGCACGCGGCTGCACTCCCTGCAGAAGCGCGCGTTCGAGATCTACGAGGACGCCGCGCTGCGCGCGGAGGCAAATCCAGCGCAGGCCGATGCCGCGTATGCGCGGGCCGAGGCGGAAGCGGCGCCGTTGATCGCGCAGGCCAAAGCGCTCAACGACGAACGCGTGCGGCGCCTGCGCAGGCGTGCGCAGGTCTGGCGGACGCTGGCGATCGCGACGGCAGTCGTGGGCGTGGCGGTGGTTGCGTGGCTGGCCGCGCGCGGCTGACCCGGGATTGCTCAGGCCGGCAACGGCCGCCGGCGCGTGCGCAGCAGCCCGTCGCCGGCGTACACCGCCAGCGCGATCCAGATCAGCACGAAGCCGATCGCACGCTCGGTGCTGAAGTCCTCGCCCAGCAGCAGCACGCCGCATAGCAGCTGCAGCGTCGGCGCGATGTACTGCAACAGGCCGACCAGCGAGTACGGGATGCGTCGCACCGCGTCGGCGAAGCCGATCAGCGGCAGCGCGGTCAGCGCACCGCCCAGCACCAGCAGTGCGGCGACGCCCCAGCCCCAGGCACCCGCGCCGTCGTGGGCGACGAAGCCGCCGGCGCCGTGGAACTCGCCCCACAGCAGCACCGCCAGCGCCGGCAGGAACAGGTACAGGCTCTCGACGCCCAGCCCGCGCACCGGCGGCACGCCGACCAGCTTGCGGATCAGCCCGTAGCCGCCGAACGAGCACGCCAGCGTCAGCGCGATCCACGGGAAGCTGCCGTAGTTGAAGGTCAGCCACAGCACGCCGCAGGTGGCGATGCCGACCGACACCCACTGCACGGTGCCGAGCCGCTCGCGCAGCACCAGCACGCCGAGCACGACGTTGAGCAGCGGGTTGATGAAGTAGCCCAGGCTGGTCTCGACCACGTGGCCGGCGTTGACCGCCCAGATGTACAGGCCCCAGTTGAACGCGATCAGCGTGCCGCTGAGCGCCAGCATCCACGCCGCGCGCGGGATCGCCAGCGTCTCGCGCAGCCAGCCGCGACCGTATTTCCAGAACAGCCAGCCGGCGACCAGCACCGTGCTCCAGACGATGCGGTGCATGATGATCTGCAGCGACGGCACCACTTTGAGCAGGTGCCAGTACAGCGGCATCACGCCCCACAGCACGAAGGCACCGATGGCCATCCACAGGCCGCGGCGATCGACCGGCGCCGGGGTCACGTTGTCGCCTCGATGGCCGCCGCCGGCTTCGGCCTGCGCACCTTCGACAGCGTGATCGCGACCACGCCGGACAGGATCACCACCATCGCGCCGATGTCGTGCACGCTGAAACGCTCGGCGGCCAGCCACGCACCCAGCGCAACGGCGACCACCGGATTGACGTAGGCATAGCTGCCGGCGAGCGTCGCGCGCACGTGGTGCAGCAGCCAGATGTAGGCGGAGAAAGCGACGATGGAACCGAAGCCGGCCAGGTACGCGACCGCCAGCATGCCGCTGGCCGACGGCATCGCGTCGAGCCGCTCGCCCAGCACCAGGCCGGCGGCGAGCATCATCGTCCCGCCGCACAGCATCTGCGCCGCCGCGCCCATGAACGGCGACGGCAGGTCGCGGCCCTGGCTCCACACCGAGCCGAACGCCCACGCGATCGGCGCAACCAGCAGCGCCACCAGCCCCACCGGCGTGGCCGCCAGCGAACTGCCGGCGTTGAGCCACAGCACGCCGACGAAGCCGATGCCCAGGCCCAGCCATTCGAGGCGATTGGAGCGCTGCCCGCGCAGGGTCGCGAACAGCGCGATCCACAGCGGCGCCGACGCCACCGCCACCGCGGCCAGCCCCGACGACACCGACTGCTCGGCGATGCAGACCATGCCGTTACCCAGCCCGAGCAGCAGCACGCCCATGAAGGCACTGTTGCGCCACTGCCGCCACGTGGGCATCGGCACCCCGCGCAACCGCAGCACCGCGAACAGCAGCCCGCCAGCCACGAGGAAGCGCGAACCGGCCATCAGCAGCGGCGGCCAGCCGCCCTCGAGCGCAAAGCGGATGCCCAGGTACGTCGACCCCCAGACGAGATACAGCACCGCCAGCGCAGCGGCGACGGCGAACGCGGAAACGGGCTGCTGCACGAGCGGCGGCGAGGCACTCATGGGGGAAGGTCCGGGTGGCGTGGGGAATAACGGGAGCGGCGGCACCGCAAGTGGAATTCTACGCCTCGCAGCGAGGCCGCGACGCGCAACGCTGTCTCCCGCCGGTGGGCCAATCGACGAGCCGCGAACCGAAGCACTTGCTGCAGGAGCGGCTTCAGCTGCGAGCTTTTGTGCCCGGTCCCTCTGCCCGCGAAGGCAGGAGGAATAAAGGCTCGCGGCTGAAGCCGCTCCTGCAAAAGCAAAGCACCGGCCTAGGTCGCGGACGCTGACGAGCGCTTCCCGAAAAGTCGGACCCCACCCTCGCGCGCTGCGCGCGCTTTCCCTCTCCCGCAGGCTCGCTCAAGGCGGACGCACGGCAGGAACGGAAACGGGCGCCGAAGCGCCCGTCCGTCACGCCGTTGCCGCGAGCACCGTTACTCGGTCCAGTGCCCCGCGGTGTTCGCCACCGGCAGCACCTGCGCAGACAGCACCTTGTCGTTGTCGAGCAGTTGCACCGCGTCGGCCAGGATCGCGGCGGACTCGCGCAGCAGCGGGTCGGGCGCGTCCTCGGCCAGTTTCTCGCGCTTGGCGTCCTCGGCCACGTTGCGCTCGCTGGCCTGCAGGCCGTCGTCGGCGGCCATCGCGGCCAGCGGGTCGAGCGGCAGGCCCAGCGCCTTGCGCTGCTCCTGGCGCGACTTGCGCTTGGCGTCCTGGCGGTCGCGGTCGGCGCGGCGTTCGGCCTCGTTGAGCGAGATGTACTTCTTTTCCTTCTCGGCGCGGAATTCCCGGACGTCCTCTTCGAACCACTGGAATTCCTTGTCGCCCTTCACCCGTGCGGCGTGCAGCCTGGCCAGCTGCGGCAGCAGCGGGGCGAAGTTGCCGTAGCGGGTGTGCGGCACGCCGGCGATGCGCGTCCACGGCAGCGCATTGTCGTAGGTGCTCTCGCCGAACTCGCTGGCGTCGACCATCACCGGGAAGGCGATGTCCGGCACCACGCCCTTGTTCTGGGTGCTGCTGCCATCGGGCAGGAAGAACTGGGCGATGGTCAGCTTGACCTGGCCGTAGCGCTTGCCCTCGTTGCCGGGCCAGCGGTCCAGGTCGACCAGGTTCTGCACCGTGCCCTTGCCGAAGGTGGTCTCGCCGATCACCAGCCCGCGGCCGTAGTCCTGGATCGCGCCGGCGAAGATTTCCGACGCCGAGGCCGAGCCGCGGTTGACCAGCACCGCCAGCGGACCGTCCCAGGCCACGCCGGCATCGCGGTCGCCTTCGACGCTGACGCGGCCGCCGGACTCGCGCACCTGCACCACCGGGCCCTGGTCGATGAACAGGCCGGTGAGTTCGATCGCCTCGTTGAGCGAACCCCCGCCATTGCTGCGCAGGTCCATCACCACGCCATCCACGCCCTCGCCGCGGAACTGCTTGAGCAGCTTGGCCACGTCGCGGGTGGCCGAGGCGTAGTCGTCGCTGTGCTTCCGCCGCCCCTCGAAGTCCTGGTAGAACGCCGGCAGCTTGATCACGCCGATGCGGCGCTCGGGCACGCTGTCGTGCGCGGGCAACTTGAGCACTTCGCCCTTGGCGGCCTGCTCCTCGAGCCGGATCTTGGCGCGGGTGAGCGTGATGCGGTTGGGTTCGCCGTCCATGCCCAGGGCCGCGGGGATCACGTCCAGGCGCACGTCGGTGCCCTTCGGCCCCTTGATCTTCTCGACCACGTCGTCGATGCGCCAGCCGATCACGTCCTCCATCGGCCCGCTCTTGCCCTGGCCGACGCCGACGATGCGGTCGCCGGGAGTGAACTTGCCGCTGGTGGCCGCGGGCCCGCCGGCGATCAGCTCGCGGATCACCACCACGTCGTCCTGCTTCTGCAGCTGCGCGCCGATGCCCTCGAGCGACAGCGACATGCTCTGGTTGAAGCGCTCGGCGCTGCGCGGATCGAGGTAATCGGTGTGCGGGTCGATCGACGCGGTGTAGGCGTTGAGGAAGGTATTGAACGCGTCGGTACCGTCGAGCTCGCCGAGCGTCTTGCCGAGGTTGGCATAGCGCTTGTCGAGCGTCTTGCGGATGTCGGCGCTGTCCTTGCCGGCCAGTTTCAGGCGCAGCCAGTCGTTGCGCACGGACTGTTTCCACAATTGCTCGACCTCGGCATCGTTGGCCGCCCACGGCGCGTCCTCGCGGTCGTAGTGCCAGCGCTCGTCGCCGCTGAAGTCGAAGATGTCCTGCTTGAGCAGGCCGCGCGCGTAGGCCACGCGCTGTTCGACCCGCTGCTGGAAGACCGAGAAGATGGCGAACGCCGGATCCAGCTCGCCGGCCTTGATCGCGCCGCCCATGCGGCTGCGCAGCGGCTCGAAGCGGGCGATGTCGGCGGCGGTGAAGAACATCTTGCTGCCGTCGAGCGACTCCAGGTAGCGCTTGAAGATGTCCTGCGACAGGGTGCCGTCGAGTGCCCGCGGCCGGTAGGCGTAGCGGCTGTCGGACAGCAGGCCGTAGACCAGCTTGGACGTGGTGGCCTGGTCGACCTTCGAGGTCGCGGGCAGTTCGTCGCTGCCCGAGCGCGCCATCAGCGCCAGCGGCACCGACAGGGCAAGGACGATCACGGAAGTGGACAGGGTGCGGGACAGGTTCATGCGTTCACTCGGGCCGCGCCACGGCCACTGTTCGGTGGGGAGGGAGTCTGGCGTCCTTGATGGACGGCGGGACAGTGCAGAAAGTTGCACCAGCGCGCGAAATCCACTCTAACCGCGGCTGCGGCGGCTTATGTGAACGAAACGTGGGGCCGGCGGCCCCCGGCAGCATGCGTGGATTCAGGCGGCGACGCCGGCCTCGGCGGCCTGGCGGTCGGCGTGGTACGACGAGCGCACCAGCGGGCCGGAGGCGACGTGGGTGAAGCCCAGCGACATGCCGTAGATCTCCAGCGCCTTGAATTCCTCGGGCGTCCAGTAGCGCAGCACCGGGTGGTGGTGCGGGCTGGGCTGAAGGTACTGGCCGATGGTGACCATCTCCACGTCGTGCGCGCGCAGGTCGCGCAGCGTCGCCTGCACCTGCTCCATGGTCTCGCCCAGGCCGAGCATGACCCCGGACTTGGTGGGGATGTGCGGATGCTGCTGCTTGAACTTCTGCAGCAGGGTCATCGACCACTGGTAGTCGGCGCCCGGACGCACGTTGCGGTACAGGTCCGGCACGGTTTCGACGTTGTGGTTGAACACGTCCGGCGGGTTGGCCGCCAGGATCTCCAGCGCCCGCTCCATGCGGCCCTTGCCGCGGAAGTCGGGGGTCAGGATCTCGATCTTGGTGCCGGGACTCATCTCGCGGATCGCGGTGATGCAGTCGACGAAGTGCGCCGCGCCGCCGTCGCGCAGGTCGTCGCGATCGACGCTGGTGACCACGACGTACTTCAGGCCCATGTCCTTGACCGTCTGCGCCAGGTGCAGCGGCTCGGTGGGGTCCGGCGGCTTGGGCCGGCCGTGGGCAACATCGCAGAAGCTGCAGCGGCGGGTGCAGACCTCGCCCAGGATCATGAAGGTCGCGGTGCCGTGGCCGAAGCACTCGTGGATGTTCGGGCAGCTGGCCTCCTCGCACACGGTGACCAGGCGGTTCTCGCGCAGCTTCGACTTGAGCTTCTGCACCGCGTTGCCGGACGGGATCCGCACCCGGATCCACGACGGTTTGCGCAGCACCGGCGCGTCGGCGAACTGCACCGGCGAGCGCGCGATCTTGTCGCCGGCGACTTGCTTCGCCCCCGCCTCCAGCGCCGATGCCGGGTTGGCAACGACCTGCAGGGGAATCGAACGCGACGGGGACTCGGGCATGGCGACGGCTCAGGCGGCTTGCGTGGAGGAAACAGCGGCGACCGGCTGCGGGTCCGCGAGGTCGGGCGGCGGGGCCGCCTGCAACGCAAGGCCGAACTGCGCCGCCATCGCGTCGAGCAGTACCGGCTTCATTGCCTCCATGCTCGACGGGCCGCCCAAGTCTAGCACCGAGGTCACCTGCAGCCCTGCGTATCCGCAGGGGTTGATGCGGCCGAACGGCTTCAGGTCCATCGCCGCGTTGAAGGCCAGCCCGTGGAAGGTGCAGCCGCGGCGCACGCGGATGCCGAGCGCGGCGACCTTGGCGCCGTTGACGTAGACGCCGGGCGCGCCTTCGCGGCGTTGCGCACCGATGTTCCACTCGGCCAGGGTGTCGATCACGGCCTGCTCGATCCGGCACACGTACTCGCGCACGCCGATCTTCAGGCGCTTCAGGTCCAGCAGCGGGTAGACCACGATCTGGCCGGGGCCGTGGTAGGTCACCTGGCCGCCGCGGTCGACGTGCAGCACCGGGATGTCGCCGGGCACCAGCACGTGCTCGGGCTTGCCGGCCTGGCCGAGGGTGAACACCGGGTCGTGCTCGACCACCCAGACTTCGTCGGTCGAACCGCCGTCGCGCAGGTCGGTGAAACGCTGCATTCCACGCCAGACCGGTTCGTAGGGCTGGCGCCCGAGGTCACGCAGCACGGCGACCCTGCCTGTCTCCCGAGCCCCGGGCCTTACAGCGTCCACTTCACCTCCGGATGCGCGCGCAGGACCTCGTGCGCGGTCTCGTACTGGGCGCGGTCGTCGGCGCGGAAGCCCAGCTTCACCGAAACGAACTTGCCGCCGCTCGATTCGCGCCACGAGATGGTCTCGTGCAGCACGTCGATGCCGGCGGCGGTGAGCAGCCTGGGGATTTCGGTTTCCAGCCCGGCCGTGGCCGGCCCCATCGCGGTGATCTCGAAGGTGCCGGGGAACTGGAAGCCGTGCTCGGGGTTGTCGGACTTGATTTCCATCGTCCGATTATGGGTCCGCCTGCGGCCCAACCCAAGCCATCCGCCGACGCGCTCGGATGCGTGCGTGGCAGCTTTGCGCCGCTTTTTGCGTACTCCCCCACCATGACGGCCCCGTCCGCGGGCCGGAACACCACCGGAGGCATTCATGGAAATCCGCAAGCGCCTGGCACTGGCCGTGGCATGCAGCGTGGCCGCAATGGCCGCGACCACCGCGACGAGCGCCGCCGCGCGGCAGGAGCGCGCGCAGACCGGCGAGATCCCGGTCTGCAGCCAGCCGCTGGGCACCCTGGCCGTGGTCGAGTCGCAGGGCACCAACTGGTGGACCGGCCAGCGGCTGGCCTCGCCAACGGCGCTGATCAAGGTCTTCGTCAACCGTTCCCGCTGCTTCACCCTGGTCGACCGCGGCGTGGGCCTGAAGGCGATGCAGGCCGAGCGCGAGCTGGCCTCGGGCGGCGAGCTGCGCGGCGGCTCCAACATCGGCAAGGGCCAGATGAAGGCGGCCGACTACGTGATGGTCCCGGACGTGGTGTCGCAGAACAGCAATGCCTCGGGCAACAAGATCGGCGGCCTGATCGGCGGGCTGGTCGGCAACCGCACCGCCGCCGCGGTGCTGGGCGGCATCGACATCAAGCGCAAGACCGCCGACGTGGTACTGACCATCACCGACGCGCGCTCGTCCGAGCAGGTGGCGATGACCGAAGGCCACGCGACCAAGACCGACCTGGGCTGGAGCGCGGGCGCGGGCGTGTTCCGTGGCGCGGCCCTTGGCGGCGGTGCCACCGGCTATGCCAACACCGAGATCGGCCAGGTGCTCACCCTGGCCTACCTGCAGGCCTACACCGACATGGTCGCGCAGCTGGGCGGGCTGCCGGCGAACGCCTCGGCCGCCAACGCGCAGCAGGCGGTGACGGTGAGCAAGCCGGCGCGGCTGCTCAGGCAGGCCGATGGCTCGGGCGGCGCGGTGCGCGACCTGGACGTGGGGATGATGCTCTACCCCACCGGCAACAAGAACGGACTGATGTGGGAGGTCGACGACGAGCTGGGCAACCGCGGCTGGGTGAACTCGACGCTGTTCGGCCTGTCACGCTGAGGCGCGGCGCCAACGGAATCCACACCGACAACGAAAAGGGCCGGCTTGCGCCGGCCCTTCGTGTTCCTGCTGACCGAACGCGGCCGCTCAGGCCGATTCCCACCACATCCAGAACGCATCCCACAGGCGGCCGAAGAAGCCGGCCTCCTCGACCGCGTCGATCGCCACCAGCGGCGCGGAGGCGATCACCTTGCCGTCCAGCGCCACCTTCACCTGGCCGATCTCCTGGCCCTTGGTGATCGGCGCGACCAGCGACTTGGGCACGTCCATCGTCGGCTTGAGCTGCTCGTACTTGCCGCGCGGCGAGCTGACCAGCAGCGGCTTGGCCACGCCCAGGCGCACTTGGTTGGCCTTGCCTTTCCACACCTTCTGCGTGGCCACCACCTTGCCGACGTCGTAAAGCTTGTGCGACTCGTAGAAGCGGAAACCCCAGTTGAGCAGGGCCTGGGCGTCGACCGCGCGCTGGTTCTCGCTGGTGTCGCCCATCACCACCGCGACCAGGCGCTGGTCGCCGCGCTTGGCCGAGGCCATCAGGCAGTAGCCCGCCGCCGAGGTGTGGCCGGTCTTGATGCCGTCGACGCTCGAATCACGCCACAGCAGCAGGTTGCGGTTGCGCTGGGTGATCGGGCCGACGGTGAATTCCTTGATCTTGTTGTAGGCGTAGGCCTCGGGATAGTCGCGCGCCAGCGCGCGGCCGAGCAGCGCCAGGTCGTGCGCGCTGGAGTAGTGCTCGTCGGCGGACAGGCCGGTGGCGTTCTCGAAATGGGTGTTCTTCAGGCCCAGCCGCTTGGCGTAGGCGTTCATCAGCTGCGCGAACGCGGCTTCGCTGCCGGCCACGTGCTCGGCCAGGGCGATGGCCGCGTCGTTGCCCGACTGCACCACCATGCCCTTTTCCATGTCCTCCAGGCGCGCGGTCTTGTTGACCTCGAAGCCGCTGTAGCTGCCGTCGGTGCCGGCGCCGCCGGTGCGCCAGGCGTTCTCGGTCATCATCACCTGGTCGTCGCGGCTGATCTTGCCGGCCTTCATCTCGGCGGCCAGCACGTAGGACGTCATCACCTTGGTGATGCTGGCCGGGGGCACGCGCTCGTCGATGTTCTCGCCGGCCAGCACCTGCCCGTTGGCCGCGTCTAGCAGCACCCAGGAATGCGACTGCTTGGGCTCCGGCGCCGGCGGGATCGGCAGGCTGTCGCTGAGCGCGGCGGCGGGCTCGGCCGGCTTCGGCGCGGGGTCCTGTGCCATGGCCAGGCCGACGACGGACGTGAACAGGGCTGCGAGCAGTGCGCTGCGCGCGGTGAGGGTGGCTTTCATCGACGACGTGACTCCGGGTAGAAACCCGCCTTGCGCAGGCGGGGTGAAAAGAAAGGGTTCGCTATTCGCGCACGACCTGCGGCTGGCCGAATCCCAGACCGGCCACGCGTGCCGACAGTTCCGCGACCTGCGCACTGGCAACCGGCCCCACGCGCACGCGCCAGACCGGCTTCCCGCCCGACACCGCGTCGAGCAGGCGCGCACCGGGTACGCCGGCGCCGCGCAGCATCGCCAGCGCGCGCTCGGCGTTGGCACGGGCGCCGAAGGCGGCGACCTGCAGGGTCACGCCGCTGCCGGCGGCGGCCTGCGGCGCGGGGGCGGGCGTGGGCGCGGCCTTGGCCGCATCGGCCTCGCGCGCGGCGGCGATGGTTTCCGGCGCGGGGGCCGGGACCTCGCGCGACGGCGACGGCGACGCGAACGCGCCGGGCGCGGCCGAGCCGTAGGGATCGGGCTTGCCGGCCTTGCCGGTGGCCACGCGTGCGCGCCGGGCCTTCATCCAGGCGTCGAACTCGTCGGCGGTCATCGCCTTGCCGTCCTGGCGCATGTCGAAGCGCCAGTCCTGGTCGCCGGCAGGCGCGGGCGCCGCCGCGCCCGTCGTGGCCGTGGCCGCCGGCGCTTCCGGTTGTGCCGAAGCGGGCGCGGCGGGCACGCGCTCGCTGGCGTTGGCGGGGGGCAGCACGCCGTCGATCAGCCGGTCCATCGCGCTGGGCGTGGCCGGCGCCGCGGCAACGGCGGTGGCGGCGGTGGCGGCCGCGGCGGACGCCGGCTGCGGCTTGCCGGTGGCGATGCGCACGCCGGGCGGCAGCTGCAGCGCGCCGCTGCCCGCGGCGGCGGCCGGAGCGGCGGCGGGCTTGCGCGCGGCGATCGCGTCGTAGTCGTTGCGCGCGTTCTCGCCCGGGCTCAGGCCGACCACTTCCACCCGCCCGGTGCCGGCCGCGCGGATGCCGATCTTGACCGCGGCGGCGTAGCTGAGGTCGATGATGCGGCCGTCGTGGAAGGGGCCGCGGTCGTTGACGCGCACCACCACCGACTTGCCGTTGTCGAGGTTGGTCACCCGCGCGAAGCTCGGCAGCGGCAGGGTCTTGTGCGCCGCGGTGAAGGCGTACATGTCGTACACCTCCAGGTTGGAGGTGCGGCGGCCGTGGAACTTGTTGCCGTAGTACGAGGCCAGGCCGGTCTCGTCGTAGCCCTTGGCGCTGTCGCGCACCTTGTAGCTCTTGCCCAGCACCTTGTACGGCGAGCGGTTGCCGTAGCGCGAGCGCGGCTCGTCGACCACCTCCGGCTCCGGAATCGCGTCGACGTCGGGCAGGTCGTCGGGCACCGAGTCCTTGATGTGCGGCGCATACAGGCCGCCGGCGGTGTAGTGGCCGCGCTTGGACGGATCTTCCTGCGCCGGGGCATAGGGCGAGCGCTTGCCCGACGGCAGGTTGCTGCGGCCAACGCCGTTGCCATCGGGCAGGGCCGAGGTTTCGGAGGCGGACTTCTTCGGGCCGCTGGCGCATCCGGCCAGCGCGAGGGCCGCGGCCGCCGCCAGCAGCGGCAGGGCGCGCGACCGGGCTGCCCGCATGCCCATCACGGCGCGCCGCTGTCGCCGATCGCCTGCGCCAGCTGGTGCACGGCAAGCGAATACATCGGGGAATGGTTGTAACGGCTGATGACGTAGAAGTTGCGGTAGCCCAGCCAGTATTCCTTGCCGGCATCGCCGTCGAGCGTGAGCAGGGTGGCGCCTTCGGCGGTGGGCTGGCCGTCCTGCGGGTGGTAGCCCTTCGCCGCCAGCACCGGCAGCGGATAGACCGGGTCGAGGCCGTCGGGCGCGAAGTCGGCCGCATCGGCGTCGCGCGTGGCGCGCGCCACCACCGGGCCGCCGCGCTGCCAGCCGTGGACGACGAAGTAGTTGGCGATCGAGGCGAACACGTCAGGCTTGTGGTCGAGCAGGTCGCGGCGGCCGTCGCCGTCGCCGTCCTTGGCCCAGTTGCGGTAGCTGGACGGCATGAACTGGCCCATGCCCATCGCCCCGGCATAGCTGCCCTTGAGCGCGAACAGGTCCAGCTGCGGCTCTTCCTTCGTCAGCGCGAACAGCTGCGCCAGCTCGCCGGCGAAGAACGGCGCGCGCTTGGGATGCCAGAACGCCAGCGTGTACAGCGCATCGAGCACCCGGTAGTTGCCGGTGATCTTGCCGTAGCTGGTCTCCACGCCGATGATCGCGACGATGTACTGCGCCGGCACGCCGGTTTCGGCGGAGACGCGGTCGAGCGCGGCGCGGTTGGCGGCGTAGAACGCCTTGCCGCCCTTGATGCGCGCATCGTTCATGAAGATCGGGCGGTAGTCGCGCCACGGCCGCACCTTTTCGGCCGGCCGCGAGATCGCGTCGATGATGCTCTGCTTGTATTCGGCCTTGGCCAGCGTGTCGCGGATGCGCTGCGGGTCCACGCCGTAGGTCTGCGCGGTGTAGTCGACGAAGGCGGCGATGCGCTGCTCGCGCGGGATCGCCGGATCGGTCACCGAAGCGGGCGCGACCGGCCGTTCGGGCGGCTGCGGCACCGTCGGCAGCAGCGCGCCTGCATCGGCCTGCGGCGCGGGCGCGGCAGGCGTGGCGGGTACGGGGGCGGGGTTCTCGGAGGGAGGCGTCGCCTGTGTCGCGCAGGCAGCCAGCGCGATCGGGAGCAGGACGACGGGCAGTCGGAAGGCGCGTCGGGTCATCGGCGCGAGGTTAGCACGCGACCACGGCGCACCGGCAGCGCGGCGCGCACGCCGCGCGCCGGTGTTCAGCCATGGATCGGGCGATGGTTGCGCACCGACATCACCACGCCCAGCCCCGCCAGCAGCGACACCGCCGCGGTGCCGCCGTAGGACAGCAGCGGCATCGGCACGCCGACCACCGGCAGCAGGCCGGAGATCATGCCGCCGTTGACGATCACGTAGACGAAGAACGCCAGCGCCAGACTGCCGGCCAGCAGCCGCGCGTAGCCGTCGCGCGCCTCGGCGGCGATCCACAGGCAGCGTCCGACCACGAACAGGTACAGCGCCAGCACCGTGGCCACGCCGATCCAGCCGAACTCCTCGGACAGCACCGCGAAGATGAAGTCGGTGGTGTGCTCGGGCAGGTAGTTCAGGTGCGACTGCGAGCCCTGCATCCAGCCCTGCCCGTCCATGCCGCCGGAGCCGATGGCGATCTTCGACTGGATGATGTTCCAGCCCGCGCCCAACGGGTCGGACTCGGGGTCGAGGAAGGTTAGGATGCGGTCCTTCTGGTAGGGCTTGAGCAGCCAGAACCACGCCACCGGCGCGGCGCTGGCCACGCCGCCGAAGGCGACCGCGAACCACCACCACGGCAGCCCGGCCAGGAACAGCACGAACGCGCCGCTGATCGCCACCAGCATCGCGGTGCCGAAGTCGGGCTGCAGCAGCACCAGCGCGGTGGGCAGGGCGATGATCACGCCGGCGACCAGCACCACGCCGATGCGCGGCGGCAGCAGCTGGCGGTCCACGTACCAGGCCACCATCATCGGCAGACTCAGCTTGAGCAGCTCCGAGGGCTGGAAGTAGAACAGCTTCAGGTCGATCCAGTGGCTGCCGTGGCGGCCGGTGCCGATCGCCAGCACCAGCAGCAGCGGCAGCAGCGTGGCTGCATACACCAGCGGCGTGGCCTCGCGCAGCCGCAGCGCGCTGGCCCGCGACAGCCCCCACATCGCCGCCAGCCCGACGCCGTAGCGCACCGCCTGCGCCAGCACCAGCTGGTGGCCATTCTGGCCGCCGGCGCTGTACAGCACCGCCAGCGCGATGGCCATCAGCACGAACAGCGCCGCGCACAGCCACGGGTCGAGCGTGCGCACGAAGCGCTGCAGCAGGTCCAACAGCCAGCGCAGGATGACACTCATGGCCGCCATCCATGGCGCAACAGCGCCGGCTCCGGACCGCCCGGCCCGGCCATCCCTGGCCGGTCGCGCAGCGGCACGCGGACCAGTGGTCCGCAAGCGTGCCGCCTCGCCCAGCGCAGGATGACGCTCAACGCCCCGTCCCCTGCCCGCCGACGATGACGGCTTCGACGTCCGCGATCGCCGCGCGCGCGGCGCGTTCCGGCGTCGCCGCGGCCGGCGCGTTGACCGCGCGGGCGCCGATCGCGGTGACCTGGATCGCGTCCGGGTCCGCCTCCGGGTACTTGCCCAGCAGCCAGGCGTCGAACAGCTTGCGCGCGATCGGCGCGGCCGTGGAGCCACCGTAGCCGCCGTGCTCGACCATCACCACGACCGCGATCTTCGGGTCCTCCACCGGCGCGTAGCCCACGAACCAGGCCTGGTGGCGCAGGTGCAGCGGCAGCAGGTGCGGGTTGGTGCTGATGTTGCCCTTGCGGCTGACCCGCTGCGCGGTGCCGGTCTTGCCGGCCATGCGGTAGGGGGCGCCGCGCGCGGTGGCGCGGCCGGTGCCGCCCGGGTCGTACATGGTGCCGACCATGCCCTCCTGCACCGCGCGCACGTGGCCGATGTCGTCGGTCAGGCGCGTGGGCGCGGGTTCGGGCATCGGCATCCAGGCACCGCGGAAATCGTCGCGGCGCTCGCTCGCCAGATGCGGGCGGTGGCGCACGCCGTCGGCGGCGATCGCCGCCACGCCCTGGGCCAGCTGCAGCGTGGTCGCGATCCAGTAGCCCTGGCCGATGCCGGCGATCACCGTCTCGCCGGGGTACCACGGCTCCTTGCGGTGCTTGGCCTTCCATTCCTGCGACGGCACCACGCCCGCGTTCTCGCCGGCCAGGTCGATGCCGGTCGGCTCGCCGAAGCCATAGCGGTGCATGTACTTCGACAGCCGGTCGATGCCCATCTCGTAGGCGAGCTTGTAGTAGTAGTAATTCACGGACGCTGCGATCGACTTGTGCAGGTCCACCCAGCCGGCGCCGCCGTGGGCGTCGCGGTAGCCGCGCTTCTGCCCCGGGATGTGGAACTCGCCGGTGCTGAACACCTTGTCCTGCGGCCGCCGCAGGCCGCTCTCCAGTCCGGCCAGGGCCATGAACGGCTTGATCGTCGAGCCCGGCGGCCCGCCGCCGAGCACGTTGCGGTTGAACAGCGGCCGCGACGGGTTGTCCATCAGCGCACGGTAGTCGGCGCTGGAAATGCCGTTGACGAACAGGTTGGGGTCGTAGCTGGGCAGGCTGGCCATGGCGAGGATTTCGCCGGTCTTCGGGTCGATCGCCACCGCCGCGCCGTCGTGGTCGCCAAAGGCCTCGACCATGGTGCGCTGCAGGTCCAGGTCGATGCCCAGGCGCAGGTCGGTGCCGGCGGTGGCCGGGATGCGGCCGACGCGGCCCAGCGCGCGCCCCTCGACGTTGGTCTTGACCTCCTCGTAGCCGACCTTGCCGCGCAGCATCTCGTCGTAATAGCGCTCGATGCCGGCGCGGCCGGTGTGGGTGAACAGCGCCTGGCCCGCGCCGTAGGCCTCGATGTCCTTCTCGTCGGTGCGGCCGACGTAGCCGACGATGTGCGCCATCAGCGGCCCGTAGGGATAGCGCCGGGTCAGGTAGGGCTCGACGGTCACGCCCGGGAAGCGCCACTGGTCGACGGCGAAGCGCGCGACCTCCTCGTCGGTCAGGCGCAGCTTCAGGGTCACCGCGCGGAAGCTGCGCGTGGCCTTGCGCTCGCGCTCGAAGCGCTCGATGTCCTCGGGCGCCAGGTCGATGATCTTCGACAGCCCGGCGACCAGCGCCTTCGGGTCGCCGGCGCCCTCGGGCACCACGTCGAGCCGGTACGCCGGCACGTTGTCGGCCAGGATCCGCCCCTTGCAGTCATAGATGACCCCGCGCGCCGGCACCACCGGCCGCGGCTTGATCCGGTTGGCCTCCGAGCGACGGGCGTAATCGGCGTGGTCGAGCACCTGCAGCTTGAAGTACCAGCCGGCCAGCCCGCCCAGCGCCAGCACCACGATCGCGAAGCCCAGCAGCGCGCGGGCGCGGAATTGCGCCGCCTCGCGCACGTGGTTCTTCAGCCGGTGCCGCATCTGGCGCATGTCAGGACCTGCGCCGGCCGATCCGCAGCGCGTCGAGCAGCACGAACAGCGGCGCCCACAGCACCATGCCCAGCAGCGGCGCCCACCAGTACGACCACGGCAGTTGCGGTTCGTCCAGCATCAGGTGCACCGCCGCGCTGACCACGCGGTCGTTGAGCAGCAGGCCGCCGATCACCAGCGCCTGCTGCGACAGCGGGAAGAACCGCACCTGCGACCGGAAGCGCTGCAGGATGAACGTCATCACCACCAGCCGCAGCGCCTGCTCGCCGAGGATGCCGCCGTAGGACAGGTCACCGATCACGCCCAGCACGAAGGCGAAGCCCAGCCCGGCGCGCTCGGGTTCCTCGATCACCCAGAACGCCACCACCAGCGCCAGCCAGTACGGCCGCAGCGGCTGCAGCAGCGCCGGCAGCGGCAGCAGGCTGAGCAACAGCGCCAGCACGACGCTGACCGGCAGCAGCCAGGCGCGGCGGGGACGGGTCATGGCTTGGCCTCCTGCGGAGGCCGGGACCCGGGACTCGGGACTCGGGACCCGGAAGCGCGGTTCGTGGGAGCGGTTGCGGCGTCGGCTCCAGCGATGGCGGCTGCCGTGCCCGCACCCTGGCCAGCTTCGTCCCGGCTCGCCGGCTGTTGCTCCTGCCGTCCCGAGTCCCCAGTCCCGAGTCCCGAGTCCCGGCTTTCTGCCACCTGCCGCAATAGCAATACATCCCGCCCGCGGTCCAGCCGCGCGGCGGGCTTGAGCTCGGCGACCAGGAACGCGCGGCTGTCGTCCGGGCGCAGCGCGACCACGGTGCCGACCGGGAACCCGGGCGGGAAGCGCCCGCCGAGCCCGGAGGTGATGATTGCGTCGCCCACCTTCACGTCCGCCGACAACGGGATGTTGGACAGCTCCAGCTGGTCGCTGCGGCCGAGGCCGTAGGCGACCAGGCGCACGCCGTTGCGGCCGACCAGCACCGGCACCGCGTGGTCGGGATCGGTGATCAGCAACACCGTGGCCGTGGCCTGGGTGACCGCGATGATCTGGCCGACCAGGCCGCCGGCGTCGATCACGCTCTGGCCCACGCGCACGCCGTCGTTGCTGCCGGCATCGAGCATCAGGCGCTGGCGCGTGGGGTCGAGGTCGATGTCCAGGATCGGCGCCAGCTGCACGTCCAGCCCGCCGCGCTCGGCGGCGCCGAGCAGGCCGCGCAGGCGGGCGTTCTCGGCCGCGGCCACCTGCAGCCGCGCCTGGCGGGCGCCGCTGACCAGCAGCGCGTTGCGCAGGCGACGGTTGTCCTCGGCCAGCGTGGCCCGGGTCACCGCGTCCTCGCGCACGCTGTCGCCCAGCCGCGCCGGCAATCCGGCCAGCCACCACAGCGGCTGCACCGCCACGTTGGCCTGGGCGCGGATCCGCGTCAGCCAGCCGCCGCGGTGGTCGAGCACCAGCAGCGCCACCGCCAGCGCCAGGTAGGTCAGCAGGCGCAGCGTGCCCGCGACGTCGGCGGTGCGGGGCGGCGTGGGGCTGGCGTAGGCGGGCATGGGGACAGCGGGATTGGGGAGTGGGGAATGGGGAACGAAAGCGCGCCGGCACTCGAGTCACGCGGGCATGGGCAGCATCACGAACCGTGTTCCAAGGATGCCACTGCGCGCGCGGTGATGAATCTCCTGCGTTCTTTCTCGGAACCGGAACCGGATCCCGCGACCCGAATGCTTGCTGCGCGGCCCGCCCCCTGCGAGCGGGAAAGCCGGAATTGCCGTCGTTCCCGACGTCATTCCCGCGAAGGCGGCGATGACCGACAAGGAGCCGTACAGGCCTTTCCTGGCAGTGAGGAACGCGTCAACGGAAGCCGAACCGCGCAGCGCCCGCGACACCTGCGTTCCCTATTCCCCGCTCCCCATTCCCGCTTTCGCCTCAATCGTAGGCAAAAAACTCGTTGCCATGCGTATCCAGCAGCTCCAGCGCGCGGCCGCCGCCGCGAGCGACGCAGGTCAGCGGGTCTTCGGCCACCTGCACGTGCAGGCCGGTTTCCTCGCTGAGCAGGCGGTCCATGTCGCGCAGCAGCGCGCCGCCGCCGGTGAGCACGATGCCCAACTCGGCGACGTCGGCACTCAGTTCCGGCGGGGTCTGCTCCAGCGCCTGCTTGACCGCGCTGACGATGCCGGCCAGCGGCTCGCGCAGGGCCTCGAGCACCTCGCTGGAGTTGATCGTGATCATCTTCGGCACGCCCTCGGCCAGGTGCCGGCCGAAGACCTCCATCTCGATCACCCGGTCCTGCGGCCAGGCGTTGCCGATCTCGAGCTTGATCTTCTCGGCGGTGCTGTCGCCGATCAGCATGCCGTGGTGGCGGCGCACGTAGTTGATGATCGACTCGTCGAAGCGGTCGCCGCCGATGCGCGCCGACTGCGAGTAGACGATGCCCGACAGCGCGATCACCGCCACCTCGGTGGTGCCGCCGCCGATGTCGACCACCATCGAGCCGCGCGCCTCGGTCACCGGCATGCCGGCGCCGATCGCCGCGGCCATGGGCTCCTCGATCAGGGACACGTCGCGGGCGCCCGCCTCCAGCGCCGACTCCTTGATCGCGCGCTGCTCGACCTGGGTCGAGCCGCAGGGCACGCAGATCAGCACCCGCGGGCTGGGCTTGAGGAAGCGCGACTTGTGCACCTTCTTGATGAAGTACTTGAGCATCTCCTCGGTATAGGTGAAGTCGGCGATGACGCCGTCCTTCATCGGCCGGATCGTGGTGATGCCCCCCGGGGTGCGGCCCAGCATCTGCTTGGCCTCGGTGCCGACCGCGGCGACGGTGCGGTTGCCGGCCCCGGAGCGGTCCTGGCGCACGGCCACCACCGACGGCTCGTTGAGCACGATGCCCTGCCCGCGGACGAAGATGAGGGTATTGGCCGTGCCGAGGTCGATCGACAGGTCGTTGGAAAACAGGCCGCGGAACTTCTTGAACATCGGGGGAGAATGTCCGTGCAGGAATGGCGAAAAGAGTCGGCTAGCCTAGCAAAAAAGCGGCCCGTGGACGCTGCCGGGGAACGGATCTCCCGCCGCCATGCCCGGCTTGCGGGAGCGGCCATGGCCGCGATATCGGCGCGATGGGGTTCGCGGGCGGGGCATCGCGGCCATGGCCGCTCCCACAAGCCGCTCCACCGGGGCCGATCCACAAGGTCGCCACCTCGCCCGGCCGCCGGCGCCTTCGCGCTGGCCTCCCCGCACCTGCCCGGCTAACCTAACCGCCCATTCCGCCCCGAACGAGCGCCTTGCCGATGTCTGCCCTGATCTGTGGCTCCCTGGCCTACGACACCATCATGGTGTTCCCCGACCAGTTCAAGAACCACATCCTCCCGGACAAGGTGCACATCCTCAACGTCTCGTTCCTGGTGCCCCGGATGCGGCGCGAGTTCGGCGGCTGTGCCGGCAACATCGCCTACAACCTCAAACTGCTGGGCGGCGACCCGGTGCCGATGGCGACCGTGGGCCAGGACTTCGCCCCCTACCGCGAGTACTTCGAGGAGCTGGAGATCTCGCTGGCCCACGTGAAGGAGATCCCGGAGCTGTTCACGCCCCAGGCCTTCATCACCACCGACCACGACAACAACCAGATCACCGCCTTCCACCCCGGCGCGATGATGCGCAGCCACGAGAACCACGTGCGCGACGTGCCGGGCGTGAGCATCGGCATCGTCAGCCCCGACGGCTACGAGGGCATGATCCAGAACGCGAAGGAGTTCGCCGAAGGCGGCATTCCCTTCATCTTCGACCCCGGCCAGGCGATGCCGCTGTTCAACGGCGCCGAGCTGCGCGACTTCGTCGAGCAGGCCGACTACGTCACCGTCAACGACTACGAATCCAACCTGCTGCAGGAACGCACCGGCTGGAGCGAGCGCGAGATCGCGCAGCGGGTGAAAGCCTACATCGCCACCCGCGGCCCCAAGGGCGCGGTGATCTATGCCGACGGCAAGGCCATCGACGTGCCGCCCGCGCACGAACGCCGCATCACCGACCCCACCGGCTGCGGCGACGCCTTCCGCGCCGGCCTGATCTTCGGCATCCAGAAGGACTGCGACTGGTTGACCATCGGCCGCATCGGCAACCTGATGGGCGCGCTCAAGGTCGAGCACCCGGGCACCCAGAACCAGCGCTTCGATTTCGCGGAGTTCAACGAGCAGTTCAAGCAGCAGTTCGGGTATGCGCTGTAACGTCGAGCGCGTGACGCGTGACGATTGAATCGATCTTCCGCTTCCACATCCCGGTGGGGCCGATCAACAAGCGAACAGCACTGTTTATTTCACTTTTTGCAGCTTCGTGCGCCACATTTGGTGCCGACAAGCGTCGCACTGACGCGCCTCAGCAATCCATTGCCGCCAGCGACATCACCGGCATTGCAAAAGTGATGATCGAGTTCGCGAGGAAGGCCACTACGCCGTCGGCGCTCGTTCGTGCCATTACCGGTACGTCGCCGTCGGCTGATCCATCCACAGAGTACTGGACATATCACCACGGGGCATTTGAAAGTACGGACGGATATGTCGTCACGGATCTCGAGGTACGCGTTCGGCCCGGCGGTTTCGACACGGCCCCCTTTATTCTGCTGCATCTGAGCGGCGATCCGTGCCTCCCTCTTGAGTCGTTTGCACGCGCAACAGGTGCCGTCAGCGAAGTATTCTTCCCTCCATCCCCGCATGCGGCGAACAGCACGTCGGCTCGAGGCTACGAGCTGGTTACCGCGAACGGCGGAAAGCTGGTGATTTCTTCCCGGGGCAAAAGCTCCCCAAGCTGCGTGACATTGATCACGGCATCGCCAACTGATGGGCGCACTCAAGGTTGGACGCCCCAGACACCCGGAACCCGCACTTCACCTGAGGCGACCTCGACTGGAAGTTCCAGCAACAGCCCGGGTATGCGCCCCGGGGGCCGGAGCCGGGCGGGGAACGACCTCCCGACGCCTGGCGCCTGATCCCTGAGCCGGGGCCCTCAATCCCAGCCCGGCAGCTTCGAGCGGTCCAGCCCGGCGACTTCGAACGTGGCCGTGCGCGTGCCACCGGCCTTGACCGGGAACTCGACCGACACCTGCTTCGCGTCCTTGAGCATCCGCCACAGGCCGCGTTCGTCGTTGATGAACATGGCGATGGCCTCGTCGGTGTCGGGGCGCAGCGCGGCCATCGACTTCGGATCGGCATCGTCGACCGTCACCTTGACCCGGCAGCCGCCGCGGCAGGCGAAGTCGCCGGCCTGCAGCACCAGGTAGCTGCTGGTACCCCAGGTCGGATGGTCGCGGAAGATCAGCCGCACCGGGTTGGCGCCGCTGCCGTCGGTGTCGACCGGATCCTTCGAATAGATCGCCGCCGACAGCTGCTTGCCGCCTTTCACGTCCTCGGACTGGTAGCTCCACAGCGCCGCGGCGCGCGCGTGCTCGCGCTCGTCCGCGGCCTTGGCCTTGACCTCCTCGTAGCGCGGGCGGATGCGCTCGGCCTGCTCGGTGCCGGGGAAGCGCGCGAACAGCACGTCGCCCTGCGCCTTGGCCAGCGCCCAGTCCTCCCGCCCCACGGCGTCGTCGAAGCCGTCGGCGTATTCCTTCGCCGCCTGCTCGTTGGCGGCCGCCTGGGCGGCGGCGCGCGCGGCCTCGGCCGCCTCGCGGTCGCCGCAGCCCGACAGCGCGGCGGCCCCCACGGCCGTGGCCAGCAGTGCGATGCACGGAATGCTGCGGATGCGAAGGTTCATGCATGGGCTCCCTGTTGGACCGGCATGGCAAGCAGGCCGTCGATGGCGTCGGCAACCTCGCCGGGCTGCTCCATCACCGTCATGTGGCCGCTGCCGTCGAGCAGCACTTTACGCGCCTGCGGCATCTTGTCCGCGTAAAGGTCCATCGCGCTGGGGTCGATCACCTGGTCGTGTGCTCCCCAGGCGAGCAGTACCGGCTGGCGGATGCGCGTGGCGCTCTCACCGGGCAGGAACTGCTCCGGCCCGCGCCCGATCTCGTCCAGCACCGACTGCTCGAACGCCGCGTCGCGGCGCCTGTGGGCGACGAGGATGGCCGATGCCGGCCACGGCATCGCCGGCACCGCGCGGCGGTCGTGGAACAGGATGCCCAGGTAATGCGCGAGCGAAGCGCGATCGTGCACGCCGAAAGGGTTCTTCCCCGCCAGCACGTCGAGGCCGAACTGGTTGTCGGCGAAGCGCACGCCGGCGGCATCGAACAGGCCGACGCGTTCGACCAGCGCCGGCTCGCGCGCGGCCAGCACCGCGGCAATGCCACCGCCCATGGAATGCCCGAGCACCGTCACCGGCCCGTCGCAGGTGGCACGGATGAAGGCCGCCACGCGCGCGGCCTGCGCGGCGAAGCCGTGGCCGGCGACGCCGCTGCGCTGGCTCTCACCCCAGCCCGGCAGGTCCGGAATCAACAGCCGACGGCGGCCGCGCAGGCGCCGGGCGACCGGATACCAGTTCTCCTTGCTGCCCGTGTAGCCGTGCAGCAGGACCAGCACCGGTGCGGCGGCGGCCGCCACGCCCTCGGCGTACACCCAGCGGATGCCGTCGACCTCGACTTCGCGCCGCGCCAGCCCCAGGGCGAGGCGCTCGCGCGCGAACTCGGCGCGGACCAGCGCGTACGGGTCGCGCCAGAGCAGGAAAGCCGCGAACGCGATGGCCGCAACGGCGATTGCGACGACGGCGACGACCGCCGCCGTCATGCCCGGCCACCCCTGCAGGTTGGCGGCCCGCACATGCGCCGGGGCCTGTGGGAGCGGCCATGGCCGCGATTGGCCGGAACCGCAATCGCGGCCATGGCCGCTCCCACAGGGAACAAGGCCGCCGCCGGTCAGCCGGCGCGCGGCGCCGGTTCGGGCGCCGGCGCGGTGGCGTCGCCGGCCGCCGGCGGCGTGTCGTCTGCGGGGGCGTCGTCGCCGCCCGCGTCATCGGCGTCGGCAGGCGCCGCCGTGGCGGCCTCGGGCTTGGCGCCATCGATCATCGCCTGCACCGAGCCGGTGGTGATCGGGTGGTAGCCGGGCCGGGCCTTGGCGAACACGGCCTTGGCCAGCGCCAGTCCGTCCTGCGTCTGCACCAGCGCGCTGTAGGTCGGCATGATCAGCTTGCGGCGGCCGATCTTCTCGAGGAACGCGGCGATCGCCTCGTTCGCCGCCGTGTAGCCGCTGCGCACCGCCAGCGGATACCAGCGCTGGGCGATCTCGCCGTTGGGCGTGCCGGTGAAGTGGTAGGCCTCGTCCAGCTGCGCCAGCTGCTCGACCTTCAGCGTCTCGGGCATGCCTTCGATGAAGTGCACCCACTCCTGGGTGCTCCAGTCACCGGTGATCGCCGGCGGCGGCAGTTCGCCGCTGCCCAGCCAGGCCAGCCGCGCCGAATCGACCACGCCGAACTTGCGCGCCAGCACCTGCGGCGCCGTCGGCGGCACGCCCGGCTCGTACAGCCAGGCGTCGAACTCGGCCTGCGTCACCTTGTTCGGATACTTGTCCAGCAGGTTCTTCTTCGCGTAGTCGGCGAACTGCTGGCTGGAGATGCTCTGGAACGCGAAATGGTCGAAGTAGCCGCGCAGGAACGCGTCGAAGTCCTCGCGCCCGAAACGCTGCTCCAGGAACTGCAGGAACCACGCGCCCTTGGTGTACACGGTCGAGGCCGAGCTGTTGTCCGGGTCCTTGAGCACGCCCGGCTTCTCGGCCAGCACCTGCCGCGCAGGCTCCACGGTCTTGAACTCCTCGGCCAGCTCGTTGCGCGCGATCACGCTTTCCATGTCGGCCTGGTCCTTGCCGTACAGGGCCTCGATGATGCGGTTCTCGACGTAGCTGGTGACGCCCTCGTTGAGCCAGGCGTCCTTGGCGCTGGAGAAGGTCACGAGATTCCCCGACCAGCTGTGCGCCAGCTCATGGGCGACCAGCGACACCAGCGACTTGTCGCCCACGATCACCGTCGGCGTGGCGAAGGTCAGGCGCGGGTTCTCCATGCCGCCGTACGGGAACGACGGCGGCAGCACCAGGATGTCGTAGCGCTCCCAGCGGTACGGGCCGTACAGCGACTCGGCCGTCTGGATCATCTTCTCGGTGTCCTCGAACTCGGCCTGCGCCTTGTCCACCATCGCCGGCTCCGCCCAGACGCCGGAGCGCTCGGAGATCGGCTTGAACACCAGGTCGCCGGCGGCGATCGCCATCAGGTACGACGGGATCTTCTGCGGCATCTTGAAGCTGTAGTCGCCGTCGCGCTCGGCCTTGGGATCGTTGTCGGCGCTCATCAGCACCATCACGTCCGGGCGCGAGGTCACGTGCGCGCTGTAGGTGTAGCGCACGCTCGGCGTGTCCTGCAGCGGCACCCAGCTGCGGGCGTGGATCTGCTGCGACTGGCTGAACATGAAGGGCAGCTGCTTGCCCTCGGTCATCGACGGCTCCAGCCACTGCAGGCCGGAGGCCTCGGGCGATGTGGTGTAGGTCACGCGGATGTGCGCGTTGCGCTCCGGCGCCTCGATCGTGAACTTGCTGCCGAGGATGTCGTCGCGCTTGGCCAAGCCGTACTGCAGCGGCTGCCAGGCGCCATCCTTGCCTTCGCCCTCGACCTTGTCGATCGACAGGTCGCGGGTGTCGAGCACGAGCTGTTTCGCGTCCTTGTCCTTCCAGTCCAGGGTATAGGTGGCGGTGCCGGCGATCGTCCTGGTGTCGAAGTCGATCTTCAGGTCCAGCGCCAGGTCGTCGATCGCGACCTTGCCGGGTTCGGCGTAGGAGTGTTCGTCGGGGCTGGCGGACGTGGTCATCGCGGGCTTCGCGGCGGGCGTGGGAGTCGCGGGCTCGGCCGCGTCGCGTTGGCAGCCGGCCAGGACGGCGGCGAAACCGAGGGAAAGGAGCAAGGTGCGCATCGTGATCCGGGGGAAGCGGACAGGATCGCCAAGTCTAGCGCCCCGGTCGCGCGTGCCCAAATCATGGCTTTGAGCCCTCCCCTTCAAGGGGAGCGTTGGGTGGGGATGGTTTGCCCATCCGCCACCCGTGAACCCAAGGATGTTCCGCCGAACCCCACCCCCACCCCGGCCCTCCCTTTGAAGAGGAGGGAGAAAAGCCCTTGGCTGCAACGGATACGACCGGCGTTTTTCCTTGCGTCCGAATTACGTCCTGTACCCGGTATGCACCGCCACGATCCCGCCCGACAGGTTCCTGTAGTCGCAGCGCGCGAACCCGGCCGCTTCCATCATCGCCTTCAGCTCGTCCTGCGGCGGATGCTTGCGGATCGATTCGGCCAGGTACTGGTAGCTGTCGGCATCGTGCGCGAACAGCCTGCCCAGCCGCGGCAGCACCTGGAACGAGTGGAAGTCGTACAGCGGCTTGAACCAGTCCGCCTTCACCTCCGAGAACTCCAGCACCCGCGCCTGCCCGCCGACCTTCAGCACGCGCAGCATCTCGCGCAGCGCGGCGTCCTTGTCGGTGACGTTGCGCAGGCCGAAGGCAATAGTCACCAGGTCGAAACTCGCATCCGGGAACGGCAACGCCTGCGCGTTGCACTGCACGTACTCGAAGCCGCGCACGTTGCCGCGGTCGACCATGCGGTCGCGGCCCACGCGCAGCATGTCGCCGTTGATGTCGCCGAGCACCAGCTCGCCCTCGGGACCGACGCGGTCCTTCAGCAGCGCCGCGATGTCGCCGGTGCCGCCGGCCAGGTCCAGCACCCGGTCGCCCTTGCCGACCTGCGCGGTGGCGACGAAATAGCGCTTCCACACCCGATGGATGCCCATCGACATCAGGTCGTTCATCAGGTCGTAGTTGCCGGCCACCGACGAGAACACCTCGCCGACCAGCTTCTGCTTCTCGCCCACCGGCACGTCGCGGAAACCGAAGTGGGTGGTGCCGCCGGTTCCGGGTGACTTCTCGCTCATGCGCCGATTATCGCATCCCGGCATGCTCCGGACATGGCGGATCCGGCCTGCTACCTGACCGAACACGCACGCGACGACGCCCTGCCCCTCCACCGGCACCGCGACGCCTACGCGTCGCTGGTGCTGCGCGGCAGCTACCTGGAGGCCAGCGCCGACGGGCCGGTGGCCTGCGAACCGGGCACGCTGGTACTGCACCCGGCGTTCCACGCGCACGGCGACCGCTTCGGTGGCCGGGGCGCGCGGGTGGTCAATCTCGCGCTGCCGCCGGCACTGGCGCCCGACGGCGTGCGCGTGCTGCGGGTGGCACGACTGGCGCGCGCACGGCGGGCGTTCGAACGCGGTCCGGCCTGGTTGCCCGAGCTGCTGGCCGACGCGTTGCCGGGCGCACCGGGCAGAGACGGCTGGCAGGCGGTGTTCGTCGAGGCGCTGGCCGCGAGCGACCGGTCGATCGCGGAGATCGCACGCCGCTGCGGGATCTCTCCGGCCCACGCCAGCCGCGCCGTCGCGGCCTCGTACGGCATGCCGCCGCAGCTGCTGCGACGCGAACTGCGCTGGCGCCGGGCGCTGGCGCTGCTAGGCGGCGACGCGCCGCTGGCCGGGGTCGCGGCCGAGACCGGCTTCGCCGACCAGGCGCACCTGTGCCGCACCGTGCGCACCTGCAGCGGGCTGGCACCGGGCGCGCTGCGGCGGCGCCTCAAATGCGTTCAATACGGCAGCACGCCGGGAGCGGAAGATCCGGCGGGATCGAAGGCGGCCGCCCCGCGCCGCCATCCCACGGATGCCGCGCCATGCCCCGCCTGCCCGTCCTCGCCTGCCTGATCGCCTGCGGCCTGGCGTCTGCCGCCGCGCCCGCGCCTGCTACCGTCCGCGAAAGCACGCCCGCGGCGAAGCAGGCCATGGGCGCTTCGATCTCCGCCCAGCTGCAGGGCGACAGCCGCGCGGCGCTGCGCGCGCTCGACGCGGTGCCGGCCGACCAGTTCGGCGACTTCGCCGCCCAGTACCGCGCCTGCATGCACGGCCGCTTCGACCGCGAAAACCCGCCATGGATCGACAGCGGCATCGACGATCCCTTCGTCCGCGACGTGCTGTGGACCTATCAGGCGTACTGGTGGCGCGCACTGGCCGATCCTGCGCACCGCGACGCGCAGGCCGAAGCGCTGCTGCAGCGGCTGCGCGCACTGCTTGGCCCCGAGGCCGACGGTGCGCAGGATTTCGAGGCGCTCGAACCGGTCCTGTCCGCGAAACTCCTCGAGCACGGCTACCACGCGCTGCAGGGCCTCACCCCGCCGCTGCGCGAGCTGATGCTGTGGCGCAGCGAGGACGTGCGCGAGTACGACGTCGCCCTGCCCGAGGGCCCGCAGCATGTCACCGTGCACCTGCTCGACGACTTCGCCGCCTGGGGCTGGAGCCACTACGCGCGCTGCGGCTTGGGCAGCAACGGCGGCTGGACCACCGACGACGCGGTCTACGCCGTGCGCCCCGGCTATCCCGACCTCGACGGCGAGAAGTTCCAGGTCTCGCTGCTGGGCCACGAAGGCCAGCATTTCGCCGACAAGCAGCGCTGGCAGCTCGAGGCCTGGGAACTCGAATACCGCGCCAAGCTCACCGAACTCGCGCTCGCCGACCGCACCAGCCACGACCTGCTGGAGAAGTTCGGGCAGTCGCACGGCGCCGACAGTTCCATGCCGCATCCCTACGCGGACGAACAGGCGCTGGCCGCGATCCGCCGCCAGCTCGGCGGCGGCGACGCACTCGACCTCACCAGCGTGCCGTTGCACGACCTTCAGCAGGCCGCGCGCGAGGCGCTGCTGGCCGATACGCGCGCACGCATGGCCAGCGCGAAGCCGGCGGGCGGCTGAGTCCGCCGCCGGCGTGTCGCAACGCGGGGATCAGCCGCGCGGGCGCAGCTGCACCGCCGGGAAGTCCACCGGCACGTCGAACGCGACGTTGGTGTAGTTGGTGAACAGGTTCAGCGCGACGTGGGCGAGCAGTTCCATCACCTGCCCGTCGTCGAAGCCGTGGTCGCGCAGGCGCTGCACGTCGGCGTCCGAGACCTGCCCGCGGTCCTCCACCAGCTTGAGCGCGAAGGCCAAGGCGGCGGCGGTGGCCGGGTCCTCGGACTCGCCGGCCTGCGCCCGCGCCATCTCGTCCGCGCTCGCGCCCGCCTTGCGGCCCAGCGCCGTGTGCGCCGCCAGACAGTACTCGCAGCGGTTGCGGTCGGCGATCGCCACCGCGACCTGCTCACCCACCCTGGGCGACAGCGTGCCGCCGCCGAGCGCGCCGAACGCGCCCCACATCATCTGCAGCGCGGCGGGCGAGTTGGCCACGGCCTTGAACATGTTGGGCGTGGTGCCGAACGCGCCGTGGATGTCGTCGAGCACGGCCTTGCGGTCCGCGGTGGCGGTGGCGGGATCGACGAGGGGAAGCCTGGACATGGAAGTTCTCCGTTGAATGGCGCATGCGCCGGGGAGGCCAGTGTCTGGCGCGCGCCTATTCGATTGGGTACGATTCGGCGATATTTCCATGCAGATCGGACACGCCATGTCGCTGGATCGTCTCGAGGGCGTCCTGCGCCGTTTCCGGGTCGAGGTGCAGCTGTTCCACACCGGCCCGCTGTGCGGCAGCGAGTCCTTCGACGCCCGGCCCGGCCGCGGTTTCCTGCACGTGCTGCGCGGCGGCGGCATGGACGTGCAGCAGACGCTGCCGGGACAGCCACGCACGCTGTCGCTCTCCGAGCCGACGCTGCTGTTCTACCCGGCCGGCGCGCCGCACCGGTTCGTGCCGCGCGCCGGCGCGGCCGCGCCGCTGCTGACCTGCGCGGCGGTGCACTTCGAGGGCGGGACGCAGCATCCGCTGGTGGCCGGCCTACCGCCGCTGGTCGTGCTGCCGTTGCGCGCCGTCGACGGCCTGCAGGCCTCGCTCGACCTGCTGTTCGACGAGGCCGACCACGTCCGCTGCGGGCATCGCCTGCTGGCCGACCGGTTGTTCGAAGTGGTGCTGATCCAGCTGCTGCGCTGGCTGTTCGACCACGCCGCGCAGGCGCACGCCGGGCCGGGCCTGATCCACGCCCTGTCGGACCGGCGCCTGGCCCGCGCCATCGTGGCGATCCATGGCCAGCCGGGGCACGCGTGGACCCTGGACACACTGGCGGCCGAGGCCGGCATGTCGCGCGCCGCTTTCACCGCCGCCTTCCGCGACCACATGGGCCGCAGCGTCGGCGACTACCTGTCCGACTACCGCGTGCTGGTCGCCAAGCGCGAACTCTCGCTCGGGCGGCCGGTGGCGCTGGTGTCGGACACGCTCGGCTACGCCAGCCCGGCCGCGTTCACGCGCATGTTCAAGGCGCGCGCCGGGCAGACGCCGAAGCAGTGGGCGATGCGGGCGTAGGGCGCGTCGTGCGTGCATGCGCGGTGATCCACGCCGACATCCGAACCCGACGGTCCTGGTTCGCCCGCCAGCCTGCGCCGCCGGCTCGACCCCGCGGGGCGGGCGCGGCACACTGCAGCGCATCCCCGCATGCGGACCCGCCATGATCGCCACGCCCGACTACCGCGCCCTGCTCGACACCGCCATCGACGAAGCCCGCACCGGCCTGGCCGAAGGCGGCATCCCGATCGGCGCTGCGCTGTACCGCAACGACGGCGTCCTGCTCGGCTGCGGCCACAACCGCCGCGTGCAGGAAGGCGACCCGTCCGTGCACGGCGAGACCGACGCCTTCCGCAAGGCCGGCCGCCAGCGCCGCTACAAGGACACCATCATGGTCACCACCCTGGCCCCGTGCTGGTACTGCAGCGGCCTGGTGCGGCAGTTCAACATCGGCACCGTGGTGGTGGGGGAGTCGGTGAACTTCGATGGCGGGATCGACTGGCTGCGCGAGAACGGCGTCAAGGTGGTGGACCTGGCCGACGAGCGCTGCATCACGATGCTGGGCGACTGGATTGCGGCGAATCCCGAGGTGTGGAACGAGGATATCGGGGAGGATTGACGCATGGAAGCAAGGCCGCATTGGCCAGGCATCATCCTCGGGCTGGTCACGACGGCCGTCATCGCATGGTTGGGATGGCTCGCCCTGCAGCCGGGCCTGGGCTACGGCATCATCTTCGTGCTGCTGGTCGCAGTCGTGGTCGCGCTGCCGCTGTTGCTGGCGTTGATCATCGTCACCATTGTCCTTTTGCGGCGGCGCACCGCCCCGAGCCGAGCCACGCTTGCCTGGATGTGGTTGCCGACCCTCTGCGCACTGTCCATCACTCCGGTTGCGGGCTGGCTGAAGGGTCTCTCCAACGATGCATTCGACCGCCAGCACCCATCGATCCACGAGCAGCACGTGAATCTGACTGGACAGGATCTGTGGCTGCCAAGCAGCCGCCTGTCCTCCTCCAGCGCGCGGCAGATGCTCGCAGCCGACACGACGCAGATCATCGATGGCGTGCATTACCCGCGACGCGGGGACGTTCCGGTCGACGACCAATCCCCCTACCAAGGCGATCTGTTACGCGACGATGTCGTCGCGATCCGCCGGGGCATCGGTCCGCTGGAAAAGAATGGAAATTTGTTCGCACCCCGCTTCGAGAGCACCCCACTGCTGCGAACCGGTCGCAGCGTGGACGTCGCGCAACTGCGCGCGCTCGACCCACTTTTCCGGCGTGGCTACATCTACCACCACTACCCGGACCGCGTGGAGGCCTCCCCAATCTTGGACCCTCCGGGTGTCTTCGACGAAGAGCGACTGGATTGGACGGGCATTCCCTTCATCCGTTTCCATGCCTCCAACCTTGGCCTGACGCACGTGGTTCGCATCGAGGTGAACGGCCAGGCCATGCGCCTCCCGTACAACACCATCCCTCCGGCGAGCGACGGTTGCCGCTACGCCTACCATTCGCTGGGCCTCGCCAGGATAGAGAGCGAAGGGCCAGTCACCGTCCGCTGGCAAACCATCGACGCACCGGGCCGCTGGCACGAAACAACCGCAGCCCTGCCATCACTTCCTTCCATCCGCCCGAGCCAAGCCAAGCACCGGCTGGCATCGGCCCTGCTGTACTTTGACACCGACGGGACGGTGAAGGCCGAGAGTTTCATGCTCTGGGACCTTGCCGGAGGCAAACTGGGCATCCAGTCCAGCGGGATTCCATCGAACATGACCCCGCCCCCATGTGGTGATGCCTCGGCCTCGTACAACATGGAGTTCGTACGAAGGCTGTAGTTCGCGAGCGGATCTGGCAGGGCCCCCTGTTCCCGACAGGCCCTGATCAGCTCTTCGACGCCGCCTTGCGACGTCCCGGCCTCGGCCCAGTGATGAACGTCAGCGGCTACAACGAATACCTCTCTCGCCTGACGCGCCGCGTCGGACAGGCACTGAGCAACCCGCTGCCGCGGGGCAACCGCATCGCCGAACACCTCGCCACGCCCTACATGCAGGTCGACAGCGCGGTGCTGGCGCAGGCATTGGACGACTTCATCCGCGAGCATCTGTTCCGGGAGACATTCGAACCGTTCGAGGACGAGCAGTGGCGGCGGCTGCTGTTGCAGCCGGTGATCGACCATCTCGTCAAGGTGTTCGGGCTGGCGCTGGTGAAATCGGAGGAACGGGCCACCGTGGGTGAGACCGAGGTGCACCATCGTCGCCTGTCGGAAGTGGGCAGGATCACCGTGCGCGATAGCGCTTCGATGGACGTGACCAAGTGCATCTATCCACGCCAGGGCTGGCCGGCGCGCAGCGGCGGGCTGGAGCGCGCTTTCATCGAATGGTGCCAGGTCGATGCCGGCGTGGAAGCGTTCTGCAAGCTCAGCGAAAGCAAGCACGGTTTCGCGCGCCTGCGCTACGTCCGCGAGGACGGCCTGCCCGCGTTCTACTTCCCCGATTTCATCGTGCGCACGGCGGAGGCGGTGTATCTGGTCGAGACCAAGGCGCAACAGCAGACCAGCCACCCCAACGTGCAGCGCAAGCGCCGCGCAGCGGCGACCTGGTGCTCACGGATCAACGAACTGCCGCCTTACGACCGCAGCGGCCGCGAGTGGCACTACGCACTGGTGGGCGAGAGCCTGTTCGAGGACTGGCGCGTCAAGAATGCACGGATGGCGGAACTGCTGGCGTTCTGCAGGATCCGACAGGTGGCCGGGCACGCGGACCAGGGAACACTGGCGGTGTGACCGAAAAGCGACGCGTACCGCTGGCGTTTCCTCAGCCCGCCAGCGACGCGCTGTCGATGACGAACCGGTACTTCACGTCACTCTTCGCCATCCGGTCATAAGCGGTGTCGATCTCCTGCATCTTGATCATCTCGATGTCGGCGACGATGCCCTTCTCGGCGCAGAAGTCCAGCATCTCCTGGGTCTCGGCGATGCCGCCGATCAGGGAGCCGGCGATGGCGCGGCGCTTGAAGATCAGGTTGCCCACGTTCGGCGACGGGTGCGGGTGCTCGGGCACGCCGACCAGCACCAGGGTGCCGTCGCGTTTGAGCAGCGCGGTGTAGTCGTCCAGCGAGTGGCTGGCGGCCACGGTGTTGAGGATGAAGTCGAAGCTGCCGGCGTGGGCCTTCATCTCGTCCCTGTTGCGCGACACGACCACTTCGTCCGCGCCCAGGTTGAGCGCGTCCTGGTGCTTGCGGTCGGAGGTGGTGAACGCGACGACGTGCGCGCCCATCGCGTGTGCAATCTTCACGCCCATGTGGCCCAGCCCGCCGATGCCGACGATGCCGACCTTCTGGCCCGGGCCGACGTTCCAGTGACGCAGCGGCGAGTAGGTGGTGATCCCGGCGCACAGCAGCGGCGCGACCGCGGCCAGCTGGTCCTGCGGGTGGCGGATCTTCAGCACGAACCTGTCGCTGACCACGATGCGCTGCGAATAGCCGCCGAGCGTGTGGCCGGGGGCATCCTTTGTTGCGCCGTTGTAGGTGCCGATGAAGCCGTTCTCGCAGAACTGCTCCAGTCCTTCCGCGCACGACGCGCAGTGTTGGCAGCTGTCCACCATGCAGCCGACGCCGACGACGTCGCCGACCTTGAAGCCGGCGACGTCGTCGCCCACCGCGCTGACGTGGCCGACGATCTCGTGCCCGGGCACGCAGGGATACAGCGTGCCGCCCCATTCCGAACGCACGGTGTGCAGGTCGGAGTGGCACACGCCGCAGTAGGCGATGTCGATCTGCACGTCGTGCGGGCCGGGCGCGCGACGTTCGATGTCGAGCGGCTCGAGCGGCTTGTCGGCGGCGTGGGCGCCATAGGCTTTGGTGGTCATGGGGGGCTCCTCGAAGATGTGGGTGGCGCGGGCGCGGCGGATGGCGGTCGCCTTCGCCCGGATGCCGGCAGCCGGATTCTCCTACAGGCGATGCAGTCTGGTCGTGACCGGGATCGGCATGCTCCAGGGTTTCCGGTCCGGCAGCCGCGCCGGGGCGACCGTGGATGACGGCGCGTGCTGCCGTGCGGTGCTTTCCTAGCCCGGAGGCTCGGTTGTCACGGGGACTCCGGTGTCCGGCGCTGCCGGCGCTGCGGCGGGGCCGCGCCGGAGCGCGGTTTCCACTTCGCGCCGCACGTCGATCTCCAGCGACTCGACGAGGAGAGTGACGTCGCCGCCGGCCAGGGTCGCTACCGGCACGCCATCACGAAAGGCGACGCGATTGCCGGGCACGCGCGGCACGCGCTCGCCGGCCAGCAGGCCGCCGAGCAGGTTGGCCGGATCGACCGCGCTGATCGTCACGATGCGGCCGTCGTGCGGCTGCCTGCGGATGCGGCGCATCGCGGCGACGGCATCGGGCAGTGCGAACTGTTCGCCGGGGATGCCGGAGATGAAGCGGCCGCCGCGGATCTCGCCGCGCGCTTCGAGGCGGTGGTAGACGCGAATCAGGTCCCGCCACGGCGGCAGCCACGCCGCTTCGCGCTCGAGCAGGCGCCAGCAGACCACGCCATGGCGGCGCAGCAGCACGCGGGCGACGTGTTCGACGTCGTCGGGCGAACGCGATGCGGCGGATGCGGCCGGCGCGCGCACCAGCGCCCAGCGGCCCGCGTCCTGAATGCCGAACAGCGCGACGCGACGGCGGTGGCGCGACGCGGACTGGCTGCGCTTCGACGCCGGCACCAGCAGCGCGCGCAGGCCGCCGAAGCTGTCGCAGTGCGCGCGGCCGCGCGTCACCAGTTCGGCCAGCGCGTCCTCCAGTTCGGTGCGCAGCAGGTGCGCGCCGTCGGCGATTTCGTCGAAGAACGACGCGCCGTTCGCCGCCAGGAAATCGGCGACGCGCTGGGCGCGCGACCCGAGCGCGGCATCCTCGCCGGGCGCTGGCGCGAGCCGCGTCCACAGCGGCGCCGTGCGCCGCGGCAGCAGCAGGATTGGAGTCGAACGCAGCGAACCGGCGCGACCGCCGCCCTCGGTCGCGTTGGGGCGCAGCCGCGTCCACAGCACGCGGCCGGCGGTGCACAGGTCGTCGAGCCAGGAGATCGCATAGTCGCGCACGCGCGCCGACAGCAGTTCGGCCTCCCAGGTCGCGGCCGGCGCCTCGAAGCCTTCCAGCTGCTGGAGCACGCCGGCCAGCGCCTCGGGGCCGCTGACGCGCGCGCTTTCATGCAGGTGCTGCCACTCGAACAGGAAGCGCGCGTAGTCGCGCGGCGCCACCGGCTCGATCTCGCGGCGCAGCTGCCCGAGCGTGTAGCGATGGATGCGCGCGAGCAGGTGGCGCTCGCACCATTCGTCGACCTCGATGCCGGGCGTAAAGCGGCCCTGCATGACATAACCCTCGCCCTGCAGCGCGAGCAATGCGGTTTCGACCTCGCGCACGTCCAGTGCCAGCGGCGCCGCCAGCGCGGCCACAGGCGTGGGACCGAGCGCGGACAGGCGCGCGCGCAGCAGTTCGCGCAGGGCGGATTCGCGGGTCCATTCGACGCGCGCGTACTCGGCCGGCGCCTCAATCGAGGGCTCGCAGTGCACGTCCGGATACAGCGCCCGCAGCTGCGGCAGCGATTCGGCGGCGGCCCACAACTGCACGGATGATTCACCGTCCGCGATCGACAGCCGCGTCGCGCGCGCGTCCGCCGCGAGCGCCTGCAGCCACGCCGTCCAATCCTCATGGCGCCCGGCTTCGTCGTCGCCGAGTGCGCCGATCCCGGTCAGGGCCTCGTGCATCTCGTCGATGCCGCGCGCCTGCGGCCAGGCCTGTTCGCGCACGGATTCGATCGCGGCGGGATCGAGCCGGCCCAGGTCTTCCGCCGAATCCGGGTCGCCGTAACGGCGCGACTGCACCGCCTGGGTGCGGCGCTCTTCCAGCGGTGCGTCGTCGAGGAAGGCGTAGGGCGCGGCGTTGAGCGCTTCGGAGGCCAGCGGCGACGGCGCCGGCAGGTCGCGCGCGACGACCTCGACCGTACCCGACTCCAGCCCGCGCAGCAGGTCCAGCCAGCCATCGGTATCCATGGCGTCGTGCAGGCAGTCGTCGAGCGTCTGCGCGACCAGCGGGTGGTCGGGGATCTCGCGCTCACCGACGATGTTCTCCAGGCATGCGACCTGGTCCGGGAACACCGTCGCCAGCAGGTCCTCGGACTTCATCCGCTGCAGCTGCGGCGGCACCTTCCTGCCGCCGACGAAGCGCGGCAGCGCAAGGGCGACGCTGGCGTTCCAGCGCCAGCGCACGCCGAACAGCGGCGCATCGAGCAGGGCCTGCACCAGCACGTCCTGCGCGGAGGACGAATGCAGGTAGCGCGCGACCTCTTCGAGCGGGAAGCTGTGGCTGGTCGACAGCGACAGCACGATCGCGTCCTCGGTGGCCGCGGCCTGCAGTTCGAAGTTGAACTTGCGGCAGAAGCGCTTGCGCAGCGCCAGGCCCCAGGCGCGGTTGAGGCGGCTGCCCAAGGGCGCGTGGATGACCAGCTGGGTGCCGCCGGATTCGTCGAAGAAGCGTTCGAGCACGATGCGCGACTGCGTGGGCATCGCCCCGAGCGCGGCGCGGGTGCGGGCGATGTAGTCGACGAGCTGCAGTGCGGCTTCGGGGGCGAGGCCAACTTCGCCGGCCAGCCAGGCCATGGCGCCGGCATGCGCCTCTTCGCCGGCCTTTGCAGGAGCGGCTTCAGCCGCGAGTTCTTCGCTGGCGGGAATCGCATCTTCGGCAGGCGGCAAGAGCTCGCGGCTGAAGCCGCTTGTGTCTTGGCTTTGCCTTAGCGTGCAGGGTGAGAGCGGAGTGCGGGACGCCGACAAGCCGGGGTGCCTTGAAGCACGTGTAGGAGCCAGGGCGCCCGCACTCCAACCTCTTGCCAAGCCCGAACAGTTGACCGAGTCAGCAGCTCGTACTGCACAAGCGTGGGCCAGCAAGAGTGCTCTCCCATCCAGTCTAAAGGGAGATGCCAATGTCTGTGTTCGTGGGAATCGACGTGGCCAAGGCCACGCTGGCGGTGGCCATGCGACCGAGCGGAGAGCGCCTGGAGGTGCCCAACACGGCGGCGGGTCACCAGGCGCTGGCCCGGTGGCTGCGCCAGTGGCCCGTGGAGCGGGTGCTGCTGGAGGCCACTGGAGGCTATGAACGTGCGGTCATGACCGCACTGCAGCGCCACTGGCCCGTGGTCCGGGTGCCACCGCACCGCGCCCGCGCCTTCGCCAAGGCAATGGGGCGACTGGCCAAGACCGATCCGATCGACGCGGCAATGCTGGCCCACCTGGCGCAAGTGATCGATGCGTCGCCCACGCCCGTGGCCTCTGCACAGCAGCAGCGCCTGCAGGCACTGGTCCAGCGCCGCGGACAACTGGTCCAGCAGCGTGACGATGAGCGCCGTCGCCTGCAGCAGGCCGGGGAGCGGCCGGTCATTGCCAGCCTGAAGCGGCAACTGCGTAGCCTGGTGGCCGAGATCGCCACACTGGACAACGCCATCGCCCAGGCCATGGCCGAAACCGACAGTTCCCGAAGCCGGCAACTGCGGGCGGTGCCGGGCGTGGGCCCGGTGACCGCAGCCACGCTCATCGCGTTCCTGCCCGAACTGGGCCGCCTTGGGCGACGCCAGATCGCCGCTCTGGTCGGCGTGGCCCCTTACAACGCCGACAGCGGCGACAAGCGTGGCCAACGTCGCATCCACGGTGGCCGGGCCGGCGTACGTCGCATCCTGTACATGGCGACTTGGAGCGCCATCCGCACTCAGCCCGACCTGAAACGTCGCTACCAGGCCCTGAGAGCCGCAGGCAAGTGCGCCAAGGTCGCCCTGGTGGCTTGCATGCGTACCTTCCTCGGACAACTC
>NZ_BAAAZU010000042.1:0-885 GCF_039537065.1 Luteimonas lutimaris
GGCTTCTTCGAGCGTGGCGCTGGTGTAGATGCGCTTGAGGTCGGCCGCCACCTCGGCTCGCCGCTTCCAGCTGACGTAGTTCAGGCTGTGCCGCACCATGTGCACGATGCATAACTGCACGGTCGTGGCCGGGAACACCGCCTCGATCGCCTCCGGGAAGCCCTTCAGGCCGTCCACGCAGGCGATGAAGATGTCCTGCACCCCGCGATTCTTCAGCTCGGTCACCACCTGCAGCCAGAACTTGGCGCCTTCGTTCTGCGACAGCCACAGGCCCAGCACTTCCTTCTCGCCGGCCAGGGTGATGCCGATGGCCAGATACACCGCCTTGGCCCGTACCGCGCCATCGCGCACTTTCACATGGATGCAGTCCAGGTAGACGATCGGATAGACCTGATCCAGCGGTCGGGCCTGCCAGCACTTGACCTCGTCGACGACCGCATCGGTCACGTTCGAGATCAGGCTGGGCGAGACCTCGGCCCCGTACATCTCCTGCAGGTGCGCCTGGATCTCGCGCACCGTCATCCCGCGGGCATACAGCGACAGCACCTTCTCGTCGAAGCCGGTCCAGCGCGTCTGGTGCTTGGGCACGATCTGCGGCTCGAAGCTGCCCTCGCGGTCGCGCGGCACCTCGATCGGCAGTGCGCCGAACTCGCCCTTGAGCGTCTTGCGGCTGTGGCCGTTGCGGGTGTTGCCGTTGGCGTTGGCCACCGGGGCGTGGCGTTCATGGCCCAGGTGCGTGGTCATCTCCGCGTCCAGCGCCCGCTCAACCAGCCGCTTGGTCAACTGCTTCAGCAGGCCGTTCTCGCCAATCAGGTCTTCGGGCTTCTGGTAGTTGGCCAGCAGCTCATCCAGTAGCGCATCGGGAACCTCGTGTTTGCGTGTGCT
>NZ_BAAAZU010000043.1:0-860 GCF_039537065.1 Luteimonas lutimaris
CCGTCCGCGTCGGCTGCTGCCACCGCACCGATCGCCGTCGACTGCACGCCGTTGGATTCCGCCTGCGCGCCCACCGTCGTCGCACCCAGTTCCATCGCATAGGCGCTTTCGCCCACTGCCGTCGAGCTGTCGCCGTCCGCGTAGCTGTTCCAGCCCAGCGCCGTGGCGTACTCGCCGGTCGCCCACGCGCCGTTGCCGAATGCCGCCGCACCGGTGCCGCTGGCTTGCGTCGGAATCAGGCCGAAGAAAGTCGCACCACCCACCGCGGTCGATTCCTCGCCCAGGGCCTGGCTCGACTCACCCACCGCCGTGCTGCTCGTGCCCGCCGCCGTGGAGGCGGTGCCCACCGCCGTGGCGTAGTCGCCCACCGCATTGGCCACCGCACCGAACGCCGAAGACTGCGCGCCGGCCGCGTACGCGCCCAGCCCCGCTGCCGTCGCCGCAAAGCCGTCCGCGCTGGCGCTGGCACCCAGTGCCGTGCCGCCGACGCCTGCGCTGGTCGCGCCGGTATCGACCGGCTCGCCATTCATCGTGATCAGCGGATCGCCGTTCTCGTCCACCGCGTTGCCGCCCACCGCCACCGCGGCCGGGCCGGTCGCCTGTGCGTTCTGGCCGAACGCGGCGCTGTTCTGGCCGGCGGCCGTGGCGTTGTAGCCCACCGCCGTCGCACCGTCGGCCTGCGCGTTGGCGCCACTGCCGTAGGCCGATGCGCCTTCGCCGTACGCATTGGTCGCTTCGCCGGCCGCCGTGGCGTTGATGCCATCGGCATATGCACCGTAGCCGTCCTGGTCCGGGTCGTCGGTCGCCGTGAAGAAGTGCGCGGTGTCGTCCGCCGTCTTCGCCACGTCCTGCAGCTGCGA